>CAZCHK010000003.1:0-84058 GCA_964498605.1 uncultured Anaerolineaceae bacterium
GCCAAGATCGACGCGATGAAGAAGGCGCAGGCAGGCAAAACAACAGCAGCCATCAAGACACCTGAAGCAGCTGCCGGCAAGTTCGCCCCCGGCATGCCCGCTGTCAAATACATCGCCAAACACAAACTGACCGCCGATCAGACCCTCAGCCATGTTGCCCTCAAGTATTACGGCAGCGCCGCCAAGAAGTATTGGATGCTGATCTACAACCACAACAAAGCAGTCATTGGTGACAACCCCGGTATCGTTCGGCCCGGAATGGAGTTGAACATCCCTGAATTGCCCACCGACTTCAAAGCCTAGGAATCTGAGGTTTTCATGGAAGTTAATTTGCTGGACCTTTTGTCAAGCGCGACCACCGCGCTGACAAAGAACGCCGGTCAGCTCAACCAGGCCGACACCTACAATCACGACCACGGCGACCACATGGCGCAGATCTTTTCGCTGATCACAGACGCTGTGGGTCAAAAGAAAAATGAACCCCCCTCCAGCCAGCTGGCATATGCCGGCAAGGTGCTGGAACAGAAATCAAGCAGCGGTTCCGCGAAGCTGTACTCAAAAGCTCTCCAGGTTGCCGCCCAGAATTTCAAGGGTCAAAAATCTGTCACTGAGGACAACGTGGTCACCCTGATCCAAAGCCTGTTGGGCGGCGGCAATCAGCCCGCGCCGATCAAATCAAAAGCCAGCGGAGGCGACCTGCTGGGAACGCTCCTCGGCGGCCTCACGGGTGGAACCACCACCGCGGCGAAGAAGAAAAGCACCGGGCTGGACCTGGGTACGCTTCTGTCCGTCGGTAGCACACTGCTGGGCAGCACAAGCGCAGGCTCAGGCGTGGATCTCAGTGATGGCATCGACCTGGGCGACATCGTCGGTATCGGTTCTTCGCTGTTGAACGCCAGCCAGAAGACAAAAACCCAACCGCAGAGTTCCAGCGCGGTCAATGTCCTGACCAGTCTGCTGTCCGGCAGTGCTCTCACGCAGACGCCCACCCGGTCAGCTTCAGGAATGCTGGTAGCCCAATCACTGCTTCAGGCAGCAGGCAGCCTGCTTAACAAGAAAACAAAAACGGCTACCACCAAGCGTGCTGCCACCAGACGTTATTAGTCAAAAAGGACCCCTGAAAAGGGGTTCTTTTTTTCTTGACGAAATGCAGATTTCTTCATAGAATCACCTCACAATAGAATACTGCCTTGAGGGTGCCTGAATCCCCCGGATGGGATGGCTTAAAGGCGAAGCCGGTGAAAGTCCGGCGCTGACCCGCAACTGTAAGAAGAGCTTCACCTCTTCAAGCCAGGTCGCCCGCCCCGAAAGGCTTGTCCACGAACCTCGCGGAAAGGAGGTGGTACATACGACAATATGTTTCAACCTCCCTGTTCTACACGAACAGGGTTTTTAATTCACTTCATGGAGAGATGATGAAACACAAATTGATACCTTTATGGATGATACTGCTCGCGGCAGTTTTGCTGACCGGGTGTTCGCTCCTCAGTAACACCTCTCCGCGCGTCGTCATCGACGATCTGCAAAACAGCGTGAACTTACCCGCCCGCGTACAATCCATTGTCTCCCTCGCCCCGTCCAACACCGAGATCCTCTTTGCAGTCGGCTGCGGGGATCACCTCGTTGCCCGTGACGAGTTCAGTGATTTCCCGCCAGAGGCGCTTGATCTCCCAACGATTGGTGGGTCGTGGAATGGCTACGACGAGGAAGCTATCGTCGCCCTGCAGCCTGATGTGGTTCTCGCTTCACAGCTGAACACTCCTGAACAGGTGCAAAGCCTGCAAGCCCTCGGTTTGACCGTGTATTACCTGGAGAACCCCGCCGACCTGGAGGAGCTGTACGACAACCTGCTCAAGGTCGCCGTGATATGCGGCACGACCAGCCAGGCTGAAGAGTTGGTCGATTCGCTGCGAGAGCGCGTGACCGCCGTTACAATTGCCATCGCACCCATATCGTACGCGCCCAGTGTCTTTTATGAGCTGGACGGGTCTGATCCGGCGAAACCCTGGACCACGGGACCGGATACCTTCATCGCCTATCTTATCCGCCAGGCAGGCGGCTTCAATGTCGGTGATGCCCTGTCTGCCGACTATGCCCAGATCAGCCTGGAAGAACTGCTCGTGCAGAACCCGGCGATCATCGTTCTGGGTGATTCGGCGTACGGTGTGACTCCCGAACAGGTGGCTGCCCGCCCCGGCTGGGAGGGTATGTCCGCGGTCCAGAATGAAATGGTTTTTCCGTTCGATGATGACCTGGTCAGCATTCCCGGTCCGCGCCTGGTGGACGGGCTGGAAGAGCTCGCCCGGCTGCTTCACCCGGGGGTCTTTGAATAAACCAAATGAGGAAAACCGCCCGCCCTTACTGGATCACATCCGCTCTCCTGCTTGCCGCGGTTCTGCTCAGCATCCTGTTGGGCTCCGTGGCCATCCCTCTCGGCGATCTGCTCCAGAGTTTCTGGGCGGGCATCTCGGGAACCAGCTCTCCCGACAGCCGCCTGGGTTCCTACATCACCATCCTCTTCAGCCTGCGCCTGCCGCGAACGCTGCTCATGCTGCTGGTTGGCGCCGCCCTAGGTGCCAGCGGAGCCGCCTACCAGGGCTTGTTCCGCAATCCGCTGGCTGACCCCTACCTCATCGGCGTGGCCTCCGGAGCCGGACTGGGAGCGGTGGCTGCCATGTCCTTTGGTCTGACATCTGCTCTGACGGGCATGTTCACCATTCCCCTGGCCGCCTTCAGCGGAGCCGTGCTGACCATCGTACTCGTGGTTCAATTGGCGCGGGTCAACAAATCCGTGCCCATCACCAACCTGATCCTGGCAGGCGTGGCTGCCTCTTCCTTCGCCACCGCGCTGAGCTCTTTTCTCATGCTCACCTCCAGCGGCGACCTGCGCCGGGCGCTGGTGTGGCTGCTGGGCGGATCCACGCTGGCTGGCTGGCAGCCGGTTCTGGCAGCCTTGCCCTACATCGCGTCAGGAGTCGGTACGCTCCTCTTCATGGGGCATCCCCTGAACGCAATCCAGTTCGGCGATGAACAGGCCGCCCAGCTGGGCATCCAGGTCAGCCGGGTGCGCTGGATTGTTATCGCCGCCGCCACGCTGGCAACTGCCGCAGCCATTTCCTTTGCCGGCATTATCGGCTTTGTCGGGTTGATCGCACCGCACATCCTGCGGCTGACCTGCGGCAATGATTATAAAAAACTCGTCCCGCTTTCCATGCTGGGAGGGGCAGCCCTGCTGCTCTTTTCGGACGTGCTGGCGCGGGTGCTTCTCGCCCCGCAGGAGATTCCCGTGGGCATCATCACCGCTCTGGCCGGTGCGCCGTTCTTCTTCTTCATACTGCGCCGCGCCAAACAGCAGCAGTACTGGTAAAGAATTATGCTCTGCATCAAGAATTTGCGCGTCAATTACGATAAGAAGACCATCCTCAGCGGGGTGACGTTTGACGTGTCACCTGCCGAAGTGCTCGGCGTGATCGGTCCCAACGGCGCCGGCAAGACCACCCTCATCCGCGCGCTCAGCGGCACTCTCCCCCCCACGCAGGGAGAGATCATGCTCCATGACAGGGACCTGCGCGGTATCTCCACCCTGCAGCGAGCCAGGCTCTTCGCTGTTGTTCCGCAGGCACGCAACCTGCCGGCTGCCTTTACCGCCTGGGAAATGGTGCTGCTCGGGCGCACACCGCATCTCAACTGGCTGGGGCAGCCCTCTGAGAAGGATGAGCACATCGCGCGAGAAGCCATGCTGGCGACTGACACACTGCAGCTGTCAGGGCGCCGCCTCGGGGAGCTTTCCGGTGGCGAACAGCAGCGCCTGCTGCTGGCGCGCGCCCTCACTCAGCAGACTCCCGTCCTGCTGCTGGATGAACCCGTCACCCACCTCGATCTGCAGTACCAGGTCCAGTTCATGCGCCTGGTGCAGGCTGTCTGCCGCAGCGAGAAGAAAATGGTCATCATGGTGCTGCACGACTTGAACATGGTCAGCCAGTACACCGACCACGTGCTGCTGCTGGTAGCCGGAGAGCAAAAGCTCTTTGCCCCCACCAGGAAGATGTTCAGTGAAGCGCTGCTGAGCCAGTCCTTCGGACTGCCGCTGCGCATCGCCGAGACATCTGATCATCAGCGCGTCATCCTCCCCGCCTGAGCATAAGGTACAATAATCCCATGCAGGTAAATTTCTACGCCACCTTCCGCGTGCGTGCCGGCGTGAAGAGCATCACGCTCGAACTGCCTGACGGCGCCACCATGCGCCAGGCGGTCGATGCCGTCATTGCGCGCATCCCGGCATTGAAACACGACTGGCTGCGCGGTGACGGCGATCTGCACGCCCATGTGCATGGCTTCGTCAATGGGAAGGATGTTTCCACACTGCCGCAGGGATGGAACACGCCCTTGGTGGCTTGCGACACGCTTGATTTTCTTCCCCCGGTCGCCGGCGGCCGCGATCGTTACCGCGATGGCTCCTACCTGGCAGAAAACCCCACCTGGCACGTTGAGGACAGCGCCTGGAAAGCCAGGCAGATCGTAAAAATGTTGTCGAAGCATCCGCTTGCTCCGCTGCGCCGCGTCGCTGAAGTTGGCTGCGGCGCCGGGGAGGTGCTCGTCCTGCTGCAACAGGAACTCCCTGACGGGGTTGATCTGAGCGGTTATGAGATTTCACCCCAGGGCTTCGCACTGTGCCAGCCCAAGGCCAATCAGTGCTTGCACTATTTCAACCAGGATCTGCTGAAAAGCAGTGCTCCCAAGGCCGACCTGCTTCTGGCCATGGATGTCATCGAACACATCCCGGACATCGAGGGCTTCCTGTGCGCGTTGCGCGGTCGCGCCGCCCATCACATCTTCCACGTCCCCCTGGAATTGACCGTGCAAACCGTCTGGCGCGAGAAACCCCTCCTGCGCAGCCGCGAAAAGAACGGCCACCTGCATTTCTTCACCAGGCAGATGGCCCTGCAGCTCCTGACCGATTGCGGTTACGAAGTCGTGGATTGGTTCTATACACCCGCCGGTGTGGACCAGGGAAAAAGCAGCAAAGCCAAACTGGTAAAACTCCCCCGCAGACTGCTGTTCGCCATAAATCAACACTTCGCTGTCCGTCTCCTGGGCGGATATTCTCTTCTTGTTCTCACAAAATAGCCGTCCGCTATGCTGTGCGGTTTCTTAAGTGCCTGCGGAACCAATCTGTCCAAAAATTGAAACCTCTCAATCACCGCCACCCCGGCAGGGCAAGAAAAAAGGCGGTTCTGAAAAACCGCCTCAATTCTTTTGGAGTTCTTTAC
This sequence comes from uncultured Anaerolineaceae bacterium, assembly GCA_964498605.1. Classification (GTDB taxonomy): domain Bacteria; phylum Chloroflexota; class Anaerolineae; order Anaerolineales; family Anaerolineaceae; genus JBGQAS01. Next base: position 5,271 of record CAZCHK010000003.1, read on the forward strand.
TTCTCCGTGATCTCCACGGTCAGCAGTTTGGCGGCCGGGGCGCTGCGGTCGCTCGGGTCGCGGGCCGGAATGCTCATCAGCACGTCCATCCCACCGATCACCTGCCCGAAGACGCTGTGCTTGTTATCCAGCCAGGGAGTCTCCCTGTGCGTGATGAAGAACTGGCTGCCGTTTGTGTTGGGTCCGGCGTTCGCCATGGAGAGCACTCCCTGCTTGTCGTGCTTGAGATCGGGATGAAATTCGTCGGCGAAATCATACCCCGGACCTCCGCTGCCTGTGCCAGTCGGGTCGCCGCCCTGCACCATGAAATTGTCGATAACGCGGTGGAAGATGGTGTTGTCGTAGAATCCCTGGCGCGCCAAAAAGACCAGGTTGTTGACCGTGCCGGGTACCTTATCGGCAAACAACTGCGCGACGATGTCACCTTTGTCCGTTTTGAAGGTGGCGGTGTAGGATTTTTTGCTGTCGATCTCCATCGCCGGAGGGGTGGACCATTGTTTCATTTTAATATTCCTTTGTAAAAATTTTCTCTATTTTACCTGCTATCCGCTCAAAAAACTGCCTGAAGTATAATCACCTTAATGTCTGACAGCATCGAAACACCTTCCCCGCAGCCTTCCGGAACGCGCCAGATCGCCCGCGCTGCCGGCACGGTCATGCTCGCCTTCATCATCAGCAACATCATCGGATTGCTGCGCGGCGTGCTGATCTACCGCACATTCGGCACAGGTGCCGAGCTGGATTCCTTCAATGCCTCCAACCGCGTCACCGAGGTGCTCTACAACCTCATGGCAGGCGGCGCGCTGGGTTCCGCCTTCATCCCCACCTTCACCGGTTTTCTCACCCGCAAGGATAAACCTGGCGCCTGGAAGCTGGCTTCCGGTGTGATCAACCTGCTCATCCTGGCGCTGCTTCTCGTGTGCATCATCGCATTCATCTTCGCTCCGCAGATCGTTGAGCACGGGCTCTTCATCCTCAATCCGGTTGCCAGTCCGGGCCAGCTGGACCTGACCACCAACCTGCTGCGCATCCTGCTGCCTTCCATCATCATCTTCGGCGTCTCCGGGCTGGTCATGGGCATGCTCAACAGCCACCAGATCTTCTGGATCCCCGCCCTCGCTCCAGCCATGTATTCCATCGGCATGATCTTGGGTATTTTGATCTTCCCGGCGTCCTGGGGAATCTACCGCCTGGCGTGGGGCGCACTGCTGGGCAGCCTGCTGCATCTCGTCGTGCAACTTCCCTACCTCGTCAAGCTGCGCTATACATACCAGCTGTTCCTTGGCGCGAGGATGGCTGAAGTGCGCCAGGTCTTCAGACTGTTCTTGCCGCGCGTTTTCGGCGTGGCGGTCGTTCAGCTCAACTTCATCATCAACACCATCATCGCCCTCAGTCTGCCGGAGGGCAGCGCTTCGGCCATCACCCTGGCCTTCAGCCTGATGCTGATGCCCCAGATGGCCATCGCCCAGTCCATCGCCATCGCCTCGCTGCCCACTTTTGCCGCCCAGGTGGAAGAAAGGCGCCTGGATGACATGCGCTCCTCCCTGTCTTCCACGCTGCGCAGCGTGTTCCTGCTGGCGCTTCCTGCCGCAGTGGGCATGATCCTCCTGCGCGTGCCGCTCATCCAGCTGCTGTACGAAAACGGCACCTCCTTCACCACGCACTCCACCGAACTGGTCGCCTGGGCGTTATTGTGGTACGCCTCCGGGCTGGTGGGGCATTCCATCGTCGAGATCATCAGCCGCGCCTTCTACGCCCTGCACGACACGCGCACGCCGGTCATTGTCGGCGTCATCGCCATGTCGCTCAACATCGCCCTCAGCTTTGGTTTTGCCGCGCTCTTTTCGGTGCTGGGCTGGATGCCGCACGGCGGGTTGGCCTTCGCGCTCTCCCTCTCCACCACGCTGGAAGCCATCGCCCTCATCGTCATCATGCGCAGGCGCCTGGGAGGATTGCAGGGAAAACAGTTCTGGCGCGTCTTCGCCCAGAGTGCGCTGGCTGTCGTGGCCATGTCCGCCGCGCTGATCATCTGGCTGCGGTTCATCCAGGACAGCAGCCCCTGGCTTTCCACCCTGACAGGGCTGATCATCGGCGTGACCATCTATTTCGCCGTATTGACCATCTTAAAAGTGCCCGAGCTGAGGTCCTTTCTGGGCATGCTCAGCGCCCGTTTAAAACCACGCACAAAGAAACAACAGGAGAAACCATGAACCCAAAAACCGGAATCGATTTCATCGAAGCCACCAAGTACCAGAACATGAGCGGTCCGTCCGCCCAGGAGCAGGGTCTTCCCCAGCCGCCGCTTGAACTGCCCGTGCCGCAAGGCGCGGAATTGATCAGACTCCCAGAGGTCACCGCACAGAACAAACCTTCCGCTGACCTTTATGAAATGATCCTCAAGCGCAGGTCGCTGCGTAAGTACACAAAGACCTCCTTGACGCTGGATGAACTCTCCTTCCTGCTGTGGAGCACCCAGGGCATCCGCGAGTCTGTCCCCGGTAAGCGCACCTTCCGCATGGTGCCTTCCGCTGGCGCGCGGCACGCCTTCGAGACCTACCTGCTCGTCCACCGCGTGGACACCTTAGCACCCGGCCTGTACCGCTACGTGGCTTCCTCCCATTCACTTTTCCTCTTGGACGCAGCGGCAGACATCTCCCACAAGCTGGTCAAGGGCTGCCTCAATCAGGAACAGGTCGCGCAGTCCGCAGTGACCTTCTTCTGGGACGCGGTCGTGGAGCGCATGTTCTGGCGCTACGTCGAGCGCGGCTACCGCTACCTGCACCTGGATGCGGGGCATGTCTGCCAGAACCTATCGCTGGCAGCCGAAGCCATCGGCTGCGGCGTGTGCGCCATCGCCGCCTACCTGGATGACGAGGTCAACGATGCCATCGGGCTGGACGGCGAAAAGGAATTTATCATCTATATCGCCAGTCTGGGGAAAAGAGACTAATCTCTTTATTTTTTCCCAGTTTTATTAATTTTTACAAACTCCCAAATCTAACCACCTAATCGGCTGGTCTTAATGCGTCGATCACTGCAATGTCCACCCACCAAATATCACCATTCAGCGAAAAGAATAGATATTTACCATCCGGAGATATATATGCCCCTCCTGCCAGGGGATCAAAACCATGGTCAACCAGGTCAATCGCCTCTCCCCAGGTGCTATCTGGCTGCCTGAAACTGATGAACAAGTGATTCCCGCTCTCAACGTCAAAAAGTATGTAGCTGCCGTCAGGTGCGATGCAGGGATGCGCCTGGGATCCCATGTGAGCCTGGATCTCCAGCCTTTCCATGGAGGCAAAAACCCCCTCTTCTGTTGTGACCTGCACCAGGTAGGTTTTTCCCGTCCTATTCCTGGTTGACATATCAGTGGTGTATAACTCGCCATCCAGGCTTGAACTTATGAACATGCCTTGCCCGGCGTATTCTTGTTCAGACCAGCCGTTCACTGTCCTTTTGGAAACAAAATATGCAGGGAATTTTGGTTTGCCTTCTGGAACAGGATGTTCCCACATGAAATACAGCCATTGATCATCCAGTGTCACATGAGGTTCCCCAGCCCCGTACCCCGCTGTGATCGCCACCTGCTCGGGAGCTGTCCAGATCCCATCAACGATCCTGCTGGAAAAAAGTGTGTTCTCCATATCATCCGAAAAGCGGTAAAAATAATACTCGCTGCCGTCAGCAGAAAAGGTCCCCGAAAATTCGTGTGCATCTTCAGAGGAAACGATGCCAGGAGCAAAGATCCTGGGCTCCGTTCCGGGAGGATCCTGCCCGAGATATGCTCCGCTCAATGAGATTGTTGCTGTTGGTAACAATGTCATCTCCTCAACCGGGGGAGCCTCAGTCTCATCCATTTGAGGATCGATGGAGGTCGCTTGTGTTGTTGATCCGGGTGAAGCCGGGGGAAAGCTGGACTCACAACCTGAAAGCAAACAAGTAATGAAAATGAATAAGATCATCTTCTTGAGCATTATGGGTATCGGTCCTCGGTTCGCTCTTTATGGAATAATTCTTATTATTTTTGATTAAGCACAGGTTAAATTATCCATGGTTCTTTTTTGCAGTCTTCTCCATTTTTAAAGACACCCGACCAGGGATCCATAAAATTTATTAAATTTTTCCTCCGCCTGATTAAGGCACCGAAGAGGCACACCTGAATCCGTAAAGGATGTCGTAATTCTGCGGTCTGTGAACTGTGAATACGGATAAGGCAACATCTGCATCCCAATCAAACCAGGAACTTCCGCGCATGATGCGATATTCGCCTGTGTCTGCTCCCTGTGGATTATTCGGATCATCCAGTATGTAATAATCATCAGCGTACCAGTCCAACACCCACTCGGAAACATTGCCAGCCATATCCAGTGCGCCGTAAGGGCTGGCTCCTTCCGGGTAGCTGCCCACCGCCGTTGTGTCTCCCGTATGGTTGTAATTGAGCAGCGTGTTGTAAGGACTTTCATTTCCCCATGGATAGATCCGTCCATCCGTTCCGCGCGCGGCAGCTTCCCATTCTGAAGAAGTAGGAAGCCTGGCGCCAACCCAGTCGCAATACCTCTCCGCGTCCAGCCAGTTGACATTGACCACCGGATGATCTAGATACTCCGGTTTGATCGAGGCAGACCACCCACTGTCCAATTTCGCCATGTCGCAGTTCCCCAGCGTCACACATCGCACGGCCTGTCCGTTGGTCAGTTCACAGATCCCTGCCTCCACGCATTTGGCAAATTGCGCGTAAGTGACCTCCGTCTGATCGATCCAGAAAGGATCCAGTTTTACCGTGCGCACTGTATCGATCGTGAATTCACCTGGGCTGCAGCTATAAAAAAATTTTTCGCAGTTGGCGTACTGGTCGGCTGTATTCATTCCGAGCGTGAACTCGCCTCCCGGAACGTACACCATCACCATCCCATCCTTTTCTCGGGTTATCTCGTCTCCCGGGGCCAGCGTTGCCGTTGGGGTCGGTTCAGGCGTGTTTGTCGGTGCGGGTGTCTGGGTGATGGTTGGCTCAGGGCTGGCAGTCATGGTTGGAGTCGGTGCCGCCGCGGGTGCGAAACTGCAAGCGCTGATTGCACACAGTGTCACTATAAAAAGCGTAAAGATAAGAAAGGTCCTCATTTCCTTAATCCCTCCCGGCGATCCAATTCATTATAGCAAATGGATTTTCTTTTACAACATATCGCTTTGATTTCTCGTTCATCGAAAAACACGCGCTCTTGCTTCCGGCAGCGGCTCACCGGGCTTCACCGGATCATGGGGCATGCGTTTTGGGAAAGTGTGCCGTTTGTAGACAAGGTGTGTTGTTTCAAGATCCGCTACTATTCTTTTTCCTCGTTTTTGATTCTAAAAAGGGGGCCATCATGCTGAAACGGCTTGCACCGCAAGCTGGCGCATCGTTTCGAGACGAGTTTCAGCATCTACACTTCCTTCGCTCATACACCTAACCTTAAAGTTTCCCGTTATCCACAATTCTTTAAGCCGTTTTGCTTGAACGCAGCCCCGTCATGGTATAAAATGAACTAGGCTGCTCCTCATGCCAGTTATGGGGGACAAAGCTGCTGCAAGAACCATATTTGCCAACATGACCTTCGCTCATCTTCACCTCCACACCGAATACTCCCTTCTGGATGGTTTTGCCAACATCAGGAAGCTTATGGAGCGCGTCGAGGAAATGGGCATGCCCGCTGTCGCCATCACCGACCACGGCACCATGTACGGCGTCATCGAGTTCTACAATCGCGCCAAAGAGCGCGGCATCAAGCCCATCATCGGCCTGGAAGCCTACCTCTCTCCCCGCGGCATGCGCGACATGGATCCCCAGTTTGACCGCACCGCCCATCACCTGCTCCTGCTGGCGGAGAACGACACCGGTTACCGCAATCTCCTGCAGATCGCCAGCGCAGCCCAGCTGGAGGGGTTTTATTACCACCCCCGCATCGACCACGAATACCTCGCCTCCCACGCGGAGGGGCTCATCTGCACTTCCGGCTGCATGGCCAGCGAGATCCCGCGCACGCTTACCGAGCACGGCGCCAAAGCCGTCCGCGCCAAGCTGGATTGGTACTACCAGGTATTTGGCAAAGACAACTTCTTCCTCGAACTGCAGCGCCACGACATCCCCGAGCTGGAGCAGATCAACCGCACGCTTGTCGAGCTCGGTCCGCACTACCAGGCGCGCTACGTGGCCACCAACGACACGCACTACATCGATCCCGAGGACGCCCGCTACCAGGACATCATGCTGGCCATCCAGACCGGCTCGCTGCTTTCCGATCCCAAGCGCATGCGCATGGCGGGCAACACGTACTACCTGCGCTCCCCGCGCGAAATGCAGAGCCTCTTCTCTGAGGTACCCGAATCGATTTCCAACACCCTGCTCATCGCTGAGCGCTGCATTGTCGATCTGGATCGCAAGGGCTATCACATGCCCGATTTTCCCGTGCCGGAAGGCTGCGACGCGCAGACCTACCTGCGCAGTTTGTGCGAGGAAGGCTTGCGCAAACGCTACGGCGCATTGGATGACGATGAAACTGCCCACGAAAGACTGGATTACGAGCTCAATATCATCCACGACATGGGTTTCGACTCCTACTTCCTCATCGTGTGGGACCTGTGCTGCCACGCCCGGCAGAAAGGCATCTGGTATGCCACCCGCGGCTCCGGCAACGGCTCCATTGTGGCGTACACGCTGGAAATCTCCCAGGTGGACCCAATCGCCCAGGGCCTCCTCTTTGAGCGATTTCTCAACAGCGGCCGCAAGGAAATGCCCGATATCGACCTGGACTTCCAGGATGACCGCCGCGCCGAAATGATGGCCTACTGCGCGCAGCGCTACGGCGACGACCGCGTGGCGCAGATCATCACTTTCGGCACGCTGGGGGCTAAGGCTGCTATCCGTGACGTTGGACGGGTCAAGGACATTCCCCTTGCCGAGGTGGACCGCATCGCCAAGCTGGTGCCGTTCATGGCGCAGGGCAAAGCCTCCGCCCTGCCTGAGATCATGGAAGAAGTGCCCGAGTTCCGCCAGGCGGTCGAAGCCGCGGATTATCTTAAGGATCTTGTGGAGAATTCCATCCATGTCGAGGGGGTGCTGCGCAACGCCGGAACGCACGCGGCAGGCGTGGTCATCACCGACAAGCCCATCACTGAATACGCTCCGCTGAACCGCCCCACCTCCGGCTCCCAGGAGACCCCCATCAAGTCGGTCGTGCAGTTTGAGATGTCCATCATCTCCCACCTGGGGCTGCTGAAAGTGGATTTCCTCGGTCTGGACACGCTCACCATCATCGCTCGTGGGTGCGAATTGATCAAGGCGCGCCACGGCAAGGAATACGATCTGAGCAGCATTCCCATCAATGACCCGGCAACCTTCGAATTTATTGGTAAAGGGCATACCCAGGGATTGTTCCAGCTGGAAGGCTCGGGGATGACCCGCTACATCACGCAGATGAAACCCAGAACGCTGGCGAACATCATCGCCATGGTGGCGCTATACCGCCCGGGACCCATGCAGTTCATCCCCCAGTACATCAACTGCATGCACGGCGTCGAAAAAGTCACCTATCAGCATCCCAAGCTGGAAGCCGTTTTCGGTGAAACCTACGGGGTGGGCATCTACCAGGAGCAGATCATGTCGGCAGCCATGCTGCTGGCGGGTTACTCCCCCACCGACGCGGACGATCTGCGTTCTGCCATATCAAAAAAGAAACAAGAAGCCGTGGAGAAGCACCACGCGCTGTTCATTGAAGGCTGCGTCAAGAACGGCATTTCCAAGGAGAAAGCCGCCAGGATCTTCAAGGACTGGGAAGGTTTTGCGCGCTACGGCTTCAATAAAAGCCACGCCGCGGCATACGGCGTGCTGGCCGTGCAAACCGCCTTCCTCAAGTGCCACTACCCGGTCGAGTACATGACCGCGCTTCTTTCGGCAAGAAAAACGGACAACGACCGCACAGCCGTTTACGTGGCGGACTGCCGCAGCATGGGCATCGAGGTCCTGCCGCCGGACGTCAACCACAGCGATTGGGACTTCACCATCGAGGATCACGCCGGAGGAACCTCTGCCATTCGCTTTGGGTTGGGGGCGATCAAGAACGTGGGCAACGCCCCCGTGGATGTGATCATCAAGGCGCGCCAGGAGGGCGGCGCGTTCAAGAACCTGGCGGATTTCATCAACCGGGTGGATCAGCGCCAGATCGGCAAGCGCGCACTGGAATTTCTCATCAAGGTAGGCGCACTGGACAGCATGGCGCCGCGCGAAGCCCTGCTTGAAGCCATGGACACCATTGTCAATGTCAGCAGCAACACCTTCAGGCAGAAAGAATGTGGTCAGCTCAGTTTCTTTGGCGGCGTCGAGGACACCATGGATCAGGTGCGCCTGATCGCTGTTCCCTTCCCTGACAAGAACATGTACCTGGAATGGGAGCGTGAGCTGCTGGGTCTGTACGTCAGCGATCATCCCCTCAAGCCGTACGCCGGAGCGCTCAAGAAGTGCTCCACCTGCAGCAGCGCAGAACTGCAGGATCTCAAGCCGCATGCCAAAGTCAAGCTGGCCGGAATGATCAGCGCGTTTCGCGCCACGCGCACGAAAAAAGGCGACCCCATGGCGTTCGTCACCCTGGAGGATCTGACCGGCAAGACCGAGCTGATCCTGTTCCCGCGTGTTTGGGAGGAGGTTCACCTGGTCATCCGCAGCGGCGCGGTCATCTGCGCGGAGGGTTCGCTGGGAGACAAGGAAGGCGATCCCAAGGTGCTGGTGGACAGGATCAGCGAGCTGCAGCTCGAGATCGACGCTGCTCAATCCTCGACCGGAGTGGAGAGACACGCGCCAGAAAGCGATCCACCCGCGATCGGGCAGGAATCCCTGGACGAACCGCTCGACATGCGCGCAGATACGCTGCCAGGGGACATTCCGTGGGATGAGGACACTCCTTCGGCTTACCAGCCACCAGCCACCCATCAAGCCGCAGCGGTTGTGGCTGAAGCACCCGTTTTGGTGCTGGAAGCCCCCGCTGTTGTACCCCAGCCCTGTGCCCCGCCGGTCACGTACATCCTCCCGTCTTCCCAGGACAAGCCCAGGCGCCTCTGCCGGATGTTGACCATCGTCGTCCGTTCAACAGGTGACAAGGAGCGTGATGTGCGCCGCCTGAACCGCCTGCTGGGCATGCTCAGCTCCTGCCCGGGAGAAGATCGCATGGCGCTGCACATCCACGAGGATGGTCAGGAGTACCTGCTGGAGTTTCCGAACATCAGCATCCGCGTCTGCGACGACCTGCTCAACCGCATCGGCGGGATCATCGGCAGCGATGAATACCGCGTCGAAAGTGTTGATCTGTAACGGTTCGTTTTCCCCTGCATTTTTGATAGAATACTCACACAATGCGTAAATGGCGTAAATATCGCTGGCTGGCTGCCGCTTTGATCTGCCTGTCAGGAGGTTTTGCTCTCATCCTGCTGGGTCTGCAATCTCAGTTCGTGGTGATCCTGAATGGCGAGGAGAGACCGTACACCGGAATGGCCATCAGTGTTGGGGCCGCGCTGGATCAGGCCGGGGTGGTCGTGCACGCCGATGACCGCGTGCAGCCCCCTCTGGACGCCTCGCTTCTCCGCGCGAACACGATTGTCATCAGGCGCGCGGTGCCATTGACAGTGGTCGTCCAGCCAGCTGGCACGCGACTCGCGTTGCACACTGCCGAAACAATCCCGGGCAACCTCCTGCGCAACGCCGGGCTCCTTCTTTTCCCCCATGACCGCGTCACTGTCAACGGTCTGGAAGTCGAGCCCGACCAGCCGATCAACCTGGCTTCTGGAACGCGGATCGAGCTGCTCCAGGCACAGCCAGTCAGCATCCTGGTGAACGGTACAACTCGCCTGGTCCACACGAGCGCCTCATCAGTCGGACAGGCGCTGCTGGATGGCGGATACGCTCTCTCGCCCCAGGACCGCAGCGATCCGCCGATGAATGCCAGCCTGCTGGGTGTCAGCCAGATCCGCTACACGCCCGCTGTGGAACTGGATGTTGAGGTGGGTGACCGCGGGATGTTCAAGGTGAAAAGCAGCGCGCCCAGCGTCGGAGAAGCCCTGGCAGGTGCGGGTGTGTCGCTGCAGGGCCTCGATCGCAGCATACCGCCTGAAGATCAACCGCTGCCCCCTGATGGGCTGATCCAGGTCATCAGAGTGCGCGAGGACCTGGTCTTCCTACAAACTGCTCTTCCATACGGAAACGAGTACGTGGAAGATCCCGGCACCGAGCTGGACCAGAGCAGCATTGTCACGCCCGGCCAGTACGGCGTGCAGGTATCGCGGGAGCGCGTGATGTTCGAAGGCGCGCAGCAGGTCGCGCTGAAGCGTGATGCTGCCTGGGAAGTGTCAACGCCCGTCAATCAGCTGACAGGCTACGGCTCAAAACCCGTCATCCGCAGCATCGATACGCCGTACGGCACGCTGGAGTACTGGCGCAAAATGACCGTTTACGTCACATCGTACGCCCCCTGTCCCTACGGGGAAACCCCCTGTTATTTTGGTTCATCCTCGGGCATGCCCGTTCAGGAAGGCCTGATCGCTACCTACCTGAGCTGGTACAGGGCGATGAAATTCCAGCGCCTGTACGTGCCCGGTTACGGCATCGGCACCATCGGCGATGTCGGCAGGCATCCGGACGGCATCCCCTGGATCGACGTGGCATACACCAATGAGACGTATATCCCCTGGGGGCAGTGGGAAACAGTGTATTTCCTGGCTCCCATTCCATCCTGGTTCCCAGTGATCCTCCCGGCACCCTGAACATGGACGTGATCGAGCTTCTGCGCCGCTATCACCTGGACCCCAAACAATCGCTGGGCCAAAATTTCCTCGTCGCGAAAAGCGACCTGCAAAAGGTAGTCGCAGCAGCTGAATTGACCCGGCAAGACAGCGTGCTGGAGATCGGTGCGGGCGTTGGCAATTTGACTCTGCCTCTGTCCAAAGCGTGCGGGACGGTGACCGCCGTGGAGATCGACCAGCGCTTTATACCCATCCTGCAGGAACTGACGGATTCGCATACCAATGTGCGCGTTGTGCACGGCGACATTCTGAAAATCGAGCCCAGCTTTCTCGGTCTGCCTGACGGTTTCGTGGTGGTCGCCAATATCCCCTACTTCATCACGTCCGCCATAATCCGCAGGCTGCTTGAAAAAGGCGCCAAGCCTTCGCGCCTGGTGCTGACAACGCAAAAGGAGGTCGCCCAGCGCGTCTGCGCCAAGCCCGGAGACCTCAGCCTGCTTGCCCTCAGCGTCCAGGTGTACGGCGCTCCGCGTATCGTGGAGACCATCCCTGCCAGCGCGTTCTATCCCGTCCCGGAAGTGGATTCCGCCATTCTGCGCGTTGACCTGTTCGCGCAACCGGTGATTGATCCATCTGATCTTGGGTTGTTTTTTCAACTTGCCAAAGCGGGTTTCCATCAAAAGCGCAAGACCCTGCGCAACAGCCTGTCCGCGGGCACATCCCAGGAAAGGTGTGACACGCAACATGTGCTTGAATCAAGCGGGATCGATCCCATGCGCCGCGCGGAAACGCTCAGCCTGGAGGAATGGGACACCCTGACACAAAAATGGAGAGACCATTTCGAAAAAACACAGCCTGCTTGACTATGACGCTCGTGGAAGTTTTCGATACCTGACCGGCAGCGACCACACCTGCAGGGCAGCTTCAACCTGGATGCGGAACGACATTTTGGAGCGCCCGTGCACCCTCTCCGCGAAGTGGATGGGAATTTCTGAAAATTTTGCCCCCATTTTCTGCGCCAGGTAGTTCACCTCGACCTGGAAAACATATCCATTGGAACGCACCATGCTCAGGGGCATGCGCTCGAGCATCTCCCGGTTCCAGAACTTGAAGCCTCCGGTCACATCCTGGACCTGCATGCGTAGAATGGTTCGCGCGTACCAGTTGCCGAATCTCGAAAGCCGCTTGCGAAAAGGCGACCAGGCATCATCCAAACTGCCTCCCGGGACGTAGCGGGAGCCTACCGCCACATCGCAGTGATCCAGCTCCTGCAGCAGCAGGGGGATCCTGTCCACGGGATGCGAGAAGTCCGCGTCCATCTGGCCGATGACTTCGGCTCCCAGGTCCAGCGCGGCGCGAAAACCTTCCAGGTACGCGCTGCCCAGACCGCGCCGCCCTGCACGGCGCAGGTATTCAAAATTGCCGGGGTGATCCTGTTTGATCCTTTCCGCCACCTTTCCGGTGCCATCCGGGCTGTCATCATCGACGTTGAGGATTCCCAGATCCCGGATGCGCAGATCAAGGATCGCCTGTGCAATCAGAGGCAGGTTCTCGCGTTCATTAAACGTCGGCATGACTATCCAGATCTTCATCGGAGATTAACCTGATTTTACATCGTTCAGTGAATATTGCCTGATTTGTCCCCCGAATAAAAATAGCGTGGCTAAGTGCCGGAAAGGGCCTTTTTAAGATCTTCGGACGCCCGGCGCATCTCGAGGAAGATCAAGCCCAATTTGCCCTGCTCAGCCGCCATGCACGCCAGCACGGCGTCCTGCCCGATCGCCATCAGGATGATGTAACCATTATTGCCTTTGACGTATACCTGCTCGAGCGTGCCCTTGCCCAGTTCCTGGGCGATGCGCTCTCCAAGCGAGAGCATGGCCGCGGACATGGCCGCCACGCGGTCCTCCTCGACGCCTTCCTGCAGCGCCGACGCAATGGCCAGGCCATCCACGCTGACCACGGCGGAGGCTTCAATGTCCGGCAGTGAGTTGTGCAGTTGGCGCAGTCGGTCGATGATTTTCTGTTTTCGGCTATCAGCCACGTTCTATCTCCAATAACAAAAACACCCTCTTGGCAGGTTGCTGTTCTACTTTAACATAGCCATTTTGCAATGTCAAGCAGTCTTTGCAGGGCTTGCAAATTTGCAAGCCCTCAAGGCGTAAAACACCATTATTCAGCGTTTGAGCAGTCTGCTTTATGGTATGATTTCACATCATTCCACAAGCCTGAAGCATTCATGGGAATAATCGCTCCACTCACAACCAAGCCTTCCTTTTTCCGTGCTGCGTTTGCCGCGCTGCAGTACCGCAACTATCGCCTCTGGTTTGTCGGGCAGCTGGTCTCGCTGATGGGTACATGGATGCAGTCCACCGCCCAGCAGTACCTGATCTACGATATGACCAACTCCACGTTCCTGCTGGGGGTGGTCTTTTTTGCGGCAGGGATCCCCATGCTGGTGCTCAGTCCCCTCACCGGACTGCTGGCAGACCGGATTTCGCGCCGCACCATGCTGCTCATCACGCAAAGCTCGATGATGGTCCTGGCCTTCATCATGGCGCTTCTCAAATTCACGAACCTGATCCAGTACTGGCACATCATCATTCTTGCGCTGCTGCTGGGTATTTGCAACGCGTTTGACGCCCCTTCCCGGCACGCGTTTGCCGTTGAACTGGTCGATGACCGCAAGGATCTGACCAACGCCATCGCGCTCAATTCAGCCATGTTCAACGCGGCAACGATCGTCGGTCCGGCCGTATCGGGCATGGTCTATTTTCTCGTTGGCCCGGCATGGTGCTTCACGATCAACGGGATCTCCTTCATCGCTGTCATCGTCGCGCTTGTGCTGATGCGAATACCGCCCATGCAAATCGTGAAATCCCATGAAAAAGCCCTCAAGCAAATACGGGAAGGGTTCCAGTGCGTCTTCTCCAACCGGGTCATGCTGTGGCTGATCCTCTCCCTGGGCATGATCAGCCTGTTCGGTTTTGGCGTGGCGAGCCAGTCCCCGGCGTGGGCGAAATCCATCCTCGGTGGTGATGAACGCACCAATGGCTGGATGATGACCTTCCGCGGCATCGGTTCACTCGTGGCAGCCATGCTGGTAGCCAGCTCGAGCCGCGGGAAAACGCACGGCAGATTGTGGAAAGCCGGCATTTTCATCCTGCCAATCTTTCTTGCGCTTCTGGCGGTCACTCCCTGGCTGGGGCTTTCCCAGACCGTCATGACCATCCTGACATTCATCTTCGTGGCCTTCATCGGCGCCAGCCTGATGCTGGTCGCCAACACCTCCAACGGGATCATCCAGTCGATCGTGCCTGACGCCATGCGGGGCCGCGTCATGGGCATCTACGCCATGATCTTCATGGGCGCCATGCCCCTGGGTTCCCCTGTCATCGGGGCTCTGGCGACAAGCTTATCCCTGCCGACAACCGTGCTGATCGCGAGCGCGTTGATGCTGACATACTCGCTGGCCACGCTGATCTTCAACCCGCTCATGCGCCACCTCGAGGATAACATCGATCAGGAAAAGCCCATTTTGAAAGAAGAATAGAAAGACCTCTCCAAAAAAGAGAGGCCTTTTTCGTGTTCCAGCAAGATTTATCCTTCGGGTGATTCCTCTTCAACGCCACTGTGGTGCGGGTGGATGACGATTCCCACGGCCTGCCACTCGTCGCCGCTGACATCGCGCGGTGAGATGATCGTCACCAGTGAGCCGACACCCAGCTCCTCCAGGCGTTCCTCGGGGAGGATGCGCGTGTCCTCGGTGATGAGGAATGTCGCTTCCGTGCCGTCCTTTGCGGTGATGCTGATCGAGACGCCACCCTCGTATGCGCTGACCGTACCCACATGATGCTTCTTCTCGGGCTTGCCAGGGATCGTGTTGATCTTCAACGCCAGGCATCCCTTATCGTCATCCTCAGCCTGCAGATGGGCTTTGGAGCCGGTGGCGATATCATCAAGCGCTGCCTCCTGGTTGCCCGGGATCTTGATGCGGGTTCCTTCGTCAACGGCGCAGGTCTTCAGTGATCCATCCTCGAGTTTCAGTGTGATCGAACCCTCGTCAACGGCTTCTACCACGCCGCTGAGGTTGAGCTTCTGTTTTCCCTTGCCGGCTTCGCGGGTCTCTTTATCAATGGCCGCCTGCGTCGCCCTGGCTCCAGGGGTCTTGTCCTGAGTGGGTTTTCCAGTCCACCCGTCAGCCGGACTGGCGACCGCGGTTGAAACAGCTCCCAGCAGCATGAGCATCACAACAGCAAACGACACGATAGCGTACTTCCTCATAAGAACCTCCTATTCACATGTCACCAGCAGGTAGAAGATGACCTCGTTGCCCTGCACATCACTGGCGATGATCTCGAGCAGATTGTCACCCGGGGCCAGGGCGACCTCCACCTCAAACGCTAATTCCTGAACATAGACAAAGCTCTCGCCAACGCTGATAACAGTCTCCGGTGAAGCTTCACCCTTCACCGTGACAAGATCTCCGCGCACCACCGACCCATCCACGGGTTCCGTGATCCTCACCCATAAAGCGCCATCTTCCGAAGCGGCTCCCTGGGTCGAGATCACCGCTTCTGCCGCGGCCTCTTCCGGTTGAGCTTCAGACAGTACGTTCGCATCGGGCACGCCGCAGGAGAGCAAAACCAGCATGCTCATCAAAAAAACCATGAATCGCATACGACCATTCTATCACGCGGTCCAACCAGGTGTACCAGACTGGTAAAATTGTAATGAAATCGTAAACCCATGAAGAAACAGCTTATCCGCGTGCTGGCCTTATGCATTTTCTCTCACCAGGGCAGAATCCTGGTCTTTGAAGGGCATGATTCGAAAAAGAAAGAATCGTTCTACCGCGCTCTGGGGGGCGCGGTGGAGTTTGGCGAACCGGTCGAGGCGGCCCTGCGCCGCGAGATCCGCGAAGAGACGGGTCAGGAGATCACTCACCTGCGCCAGCTGGGAGTCTTGGAGAATATTTTTATGTATGAGAGCAAACCGGGTCATGAGATTGTTTTTATCTACGACGCGGAATTCAAAGACGCCAGCGTGTACACGCAGCGAGATCTCAAAGCATCCGAGGATGACGGCATCGCGTTCAAACTGCGCTGGCTGCAAATTTCTAAGCTGACGCGGTTGAAGTATCCCCTTTATCCTGCTGGAATCACGCAGTTGATACTGGATCAAAACCATTCATAACGGAGGAAACATGTTCAAACAATTCAAGGAATTCGTCATGCGCGGGAACGTGCTGGACCTGGCTGTCGGCGTCATCATCGGTGGAGCCTTCGGCAAGATCGTCTCCTCTCTGGTGTCAGACGTGATCATGCCGCCCATCGGCCTGCTGCTCAACGGGATCAATTTTTCAGACCTGGTCATCCCGCTCAAGAAAAGCGAATTCTCCACCCTGGCCGAATTCCAGGCAAACAGCATCCCGACCATCAATATCGGGCTCTTCATCGAGGCCGTCATCGACTTCCTGATCATAGCCCTGGTGATTTTCCTCATCGTCAAGGGCGTCAGCAAGCTGACCAAAAAACCTTCCAAACCAGCCGATCCAACCACGAAGGAATGCCCTTACTGCTGCACGACGATCGCCATCAAAGCATCCCGCTGCCCTCACTGCACGTCAGAATTGAATGAGTGAGTCCCGCAAGCGGTTCCTATCCGACCTGATCATGCTGGCGGTGGCCGTGGTGTGGGGGAGCGGTTTTGTCGCCCAGCGCTACATCGCCGCCAGCGACCTGAGCATATTCTGGATCAACGGGCTGCGCTGCGGATTTGCCGTGCTGGTCTTGCTACCGTTCGCACGCTTCCGCATCACCATCAAGGGCAGGCAGTGGCTGACAGTCGGCATCACAGGCCTGGCGCTGGCTGCGGCGTCATCCCTGCAGCAGCTTGGGATCAGCAGCACGACGGCCAGCAGCGCCGGATTCATCACCGGGCTGTATGTCGTGCTCGTGCCTGTGCTGCTGGCCATCTTCTGGCGGCAGGCCAGCCACTGGATGGCGTGGCTGGCGGCAGGTCTGGCTGTCATCGGCATGGGGCTTTTAAGCTTCACCGGGCACCTGGCGGTCAATTTTGGCGACCTGCTGGTCCTGGCAGGTTCGTTCATGTGGGCGCTGCACGTTATTTTGATCGGCAGCGGCGTGCGGCAAATGGACCTTTTACAGTTCAGCCTGGGGCAGTTCATCGTTTGCGCGGTGTTGAATCTGGCCATCGCGGTGGTGGCCGCTCCCCAGCATGTCTCTCTACTGCCGCAGAATCTTTCCTACATCGCCTATCTCGGGATCGCCTGCACGGGGCTGGGTTTCACGCTGCAGGGCCTTGGGCAAAGACACGCTCCCGCGTCTGACGCGGCGGTCATCCTCAGCACGGAAGCCGTATTCGCGGCCCTTTTCGGTGTTTTGCTGCTGAAGGAAGATCTGTCAGCCTGGCAGTGGATTGGTTGCGGGGTGATATTTTTCGCCATGCTCCTGGCCCAGGCCAACACCATTTTCAGGCTGTCAAAAAAAGTCCCCGCTCTCAAATGAGCGGGGACTTCTGAACCTAACATTGAAAGAACTGTGATGCCCAGGGGAGGGCGAACATCAGCAGCAGGGCGAACGCCGCGGCGATCTCAAGCGGCTTCTGCAGCGACTCCTGAAGCACCACCCCATCCTTGTGCCGGATGGCCTTGATCAGAGGGGGGATTATGAAAACCACCGCCAGGATGACGGTTGTCCAGCACACCCAGCCCGGCAGCAGCCTGACCACGAAAATGGTGATCACGGCGGCCGCCGCCCCGATCCCCACCACGGTGATCATGATGACCGTGGATACTTTCTTTCCCAGCACCGCTACGGTGTGCCGCAGCCCGGCTTTCAGGTCACCTTCCAGGTCCCTTATTTCATTAAAAAGTTCACCATACAGGCTGATGCAGACCACGAACAGGAAGGGGAAAAACCAGCGCGCAAATCCCGCGGCTTGATAATCAAAAGCCAGGAAACCGCTCAGAAACTGCAGGCCCGACAGCATCATCATGTGGGATATGAAATCCACGAACGCAATGTTCTTGAACCGGACTTTTCTCCACGAGTAGAACACACCCAGCAGCAGGCAGATAAAACCTACCGCAAATACCTTCCACCCCAGTCCCAGGTAGAGCAGGAACGCCATCCCGAAGACGATCCAGGAGGCAATCCAGCCTGTCCGCGGCGTGATGTGCCGGGCGGAAACCGGGTTGCGCGTGGCCTTCTTCGGGTTGAGCGCGTCGTCATCCGCATCCTCGACATCGTTGATCATGAACGAGAAGCCGACCGCCAGGATGTTCGCCAAGAGCACCGCCACGAGCCGCAGCCCCCATGTACCGTTCCCGGCAGCCACACCCAGCAGCGTGGTCACGCTGACAAAAAAAAGATATTCTTTGAAGCGGGTCAATCGCACCAGTCCGGCCAGTTTTTGTTTCAAAGTCAGCTCCTCAACTCATGAACATCGCGCGATCTCGATCGCGCTCGAATTATATCAAACCGTTGCTACATCGAATTCCCATAGATCATGAAAAAAGAGAGGTGCGATCATGAACGATCTTGCGGAGCACGTTCACCCAGGGTTTGTCATGATCAGGCCCGTACAGGATCAGCATGCTTCTGGGGAACACCTCTCCATATTCTACCGCGAGATTCATCGTCCGATGATTGGACCTGCGGGAAATGGATAACGGAAGATATCGATAGGTGTGCTGTTTCAGCGTGTCACAGTGGCGGCAAAAAGCCAGCATAGCACGCAAGCCTCTCAGCTGCCAGGAGCAGCCTCTGCCTTTCATGCGATGGACCACCAATTTATCCACATTCTCCTCGATCCCGCCAAGACAGGCGGGGATCTCAACACCGCGTTGATCGAGATCGAGCAAACCATCCTGGTTGTGGTGAAGGTACTGGTTGAAGTCCGCTTGTCCGGATCCTTTGCGTGACATTACTTGAATTGAGTTCTTCACATAACATTATTTGAATTGATGTCTCGATGAAATTACATGAAATACTTACAGGATGACTACCTGAATTCTAAAATATCCAGAAATGCACGCGGTGTAAGGATGTGGATGCCCGAGGAGATTGCCTGGGCTTCTTCAAAGTGGTCGCTATTTCCCGTGACAAGGTAGTCGACTCCTGCCTTAATCGCACATGCCAGATAAGCATTATCGGACGGATCGCGGGTAAACAAATCCAGCCTCGGTGTCTCCTTCACCTGTTCAGCATCGTGGCTCAACCTGTACAAAAGTCCAGCTGCCTGCTCCCTTGATAAGCGTTTCTGGATGCGTGGATAGCGTAGGACGCGCCGTAATTCTTCCAGGATCTGCGGAGAAACAAACAATTGAAATCGCCCATCTATCCAGGCGTCCAAGATCTACCCTGGTGGTCCCAGGCGGGATAGCAGTCCGCTGACCAGCACGTTGGCGTCCAGGACAACCTTGATCAAACGCGCTTCTCCCGCACATCCCGAATAGCATCGTTCACCAGGGATTCAATTTCATCAGCCGAATACTCTTTAAAGCGCTCCCGGATGGAATGCACGATAGCTTTTAATTCATCTCGCCGTTCGTCTTCGGGTACGACCGAAGCTGGTTTCACCATCACACCATCTTCTGTTTCGACAAATACTACCAGGTCGCCCCGTTTCAGGTTGAGTTTTTTACGGATCTGGCGGGGGATGGTAACCTGCCCCTTTTCCTGAATACGTACTCCGATCTCTGACATTCATACCTCCTTACTTCCATACAGTCATACTTTCCATCATTGTATCATAAACCTGTTCTTCCTGATTTGTTATGGAGAAGCGATCAAAAATACGATGCAATTCACAGGCAGCACCTTGAAAAGGTTAAAAGTGATCGGTTTTGCTGCTTAAGGATGCTGCTTGTAATCTCCTGCCTTCAGATCATCACCGTTAGCTGCCGCAAGTCAGTTCTGCACGTGAAAGGCAATATCCGATAGTGCGAGAGTCATCCAGAGAATTCCACCCATGGAGGCACTGTTCATGGAATAATCCTTGTCCCAAACCCGTCACGGATTGGCGCAACATCCCCCACCCTTCTTTCATCCTCTCACACTCACCCACCCACAGCAGTTCATCCATTGTCTTCCTGCATCGCTGTTTTTCATCCAGCTAGATCAGTTTTCGGTATCGCAGCTCTCCCACGCAGCCTGAAAGCCAGTGTGCTTTCTTAAACATGTTCCGCCATCTCCGTGATGCCTTTTCTTCGGCTGTTCTATGATCTGCTCGACCCCATCCCAAGCGCAATGCGGTTGATCTGTATCGAGAGCTGCTGGGATCCTTTCCAATAATTCACCGCATCGGATGACTTCTTCTAGCTTCTTTGCGCGTTTTACCTCACTAAAAGTTATCCAAATAGGGAGAAAGTTTTCTGTCATCCATGAGTTGCTTTCTGGGTTGGGTGTTCGTCAACTACGGTAATTTTCAGAACTCCCTCTTTTTTCCAGTTGTTCAATTGTTTTTCTTGATTGTAACAATCAAACCCAGTTGATTTGCTTTTTAACTGGAAATTGCTAGAATTAGGATGTAGAAGTAAAGGAGAAAATTATGGCCAACACGATCATTTGTCCCAATTGCAAAACCATCAATCCTGGCGAGAATGTGTTCTGCCAGTCCTGCGGCACAAAACTGGATGCCGCGGCACCGGCTTTCGCGGCATCCACCCCTCCGCCACCTCCAACCGTGCAGGCGGTGGGAGCCGTGCCGCCCCCCGCGCCAACTCCGCCGGCGTACATGCCGCCGCCTCCCCCGCAGGCGTATATGCCCGTGGCTACTCCCATCAGCAAGATGGGCATCAAGGTGGATGAATACAACGACATCGTCCCCGAATCCGCGGAGGACGCCGCTTTCGCCAAGGAAACCTTTGTAGACCTGCTGGCAGAGATTGCCCTGCCGGGAGTGACCGTCTCTGAAGGTTTGTACAAGACCGGCAGCAGACAGCGGCCCTACACGACCATCAAACATCCCGCCGCGACCATCCTGGCGGACATCAGCCCGGTCGGTAAGGATCTGCAGGGCAGCTGGATGCTGTACGTAAAGCGCACCTTGAACTGGCTTCCCCTGGCGATATTGGGCGGCGTCGCACTGCTCCTCCCGCTGGCATGGTCCTTCTGGAATCCAGCCAAACTCATGGGGATGATGGGCGAGTTGTTCGGCGCGGGAAATTTCTTCAAACCGCAGTTCCTGTTCCCGCTGTATGTTTTCGGCTTCCTGGGGATCATCATCTTGGGGGTGCTGGGATTCATGCTCGTCGGGAAAGTCATCAAGGACAACCCCTGGTGGCTGTTCGTCAAAGACGTGAACGACATAGACTGGCAGGATATCAACCTGTTCCAGACCGAAGTGCACGAAGCGATGATCTACGCGCTGGAAGAGCTGGATCTTGAAGAAGAGATCCTGGAGGTCACCAAGGTCACGCAGGAGAAAAAACCTGCCATGAAGGCACCAGCCAAAAGCGCATCAAAACCTGCCGCGAAGAAGAAATAATCACCACAAGCAGGGATACCTACATAAGCTGCCCTTACGGGCAGCTTTTACATTTTCAAGCGTTTTAGCACACGGGGCAGCTGGAGCAGGGAGTAGATCGTCGCGTCCGGCCGGATAACTTTCCGTAAGAACGCATTCTCAGGTGTGTTTGCCCAGCGGGTGACCCATACCGAGCGGATCCCTGAATTGCGGGCCCCGAGAATGTCCGCGTTAAGGGTGTCCCCAACCATGACTGTCCTGTCCGGAACCGCGTTCATCGCGGAAAGCATTTTGTAGAATATGCGCGGGTCAGGCTTTCGGATATCCAGGTCGTTCGATATAAGCGCCTGCTCCATGAACTGCGCCAGGCGCGCCTTGCCGATCTGCCGGTACACATTTGCGCTGTCGGCGGCATTGGAAATGAGCCCCATGCGATACCCTTCCACACGCAGTTTGTTGAGGATGAAATGTGTTTCATACGGGAGAATCCACTGCGCTTCAGATATCGAATAATAAATTTTCAGCAAATTCTGTTTTTGCTGCCTGGTCATCCCGGTAACTTTAAATTTCCGCAGACACCCATCAAGGATGGTGATCGTGCCAGGCTCACGCATGTCCGCTTTTCGCGCCTGGTTGTATGCCTGCAGACGCTTGCTGAATTCATTGGCAAAAGCCGCCTCATCAATTTCCGCCCCCATGGCGATCAGCGCGGCGGCCAGTTTTTTATGCGCGCGAACAGCCGTCGCAGACCAATCACCGGAAAAGTGAATCAGCGTGTTGCCAAGATCAAAGAAAATACAATCAAAATTGCGTTCAGGCATAAAAATATTGATCCCTAAGGATAAAACACGGGATCGATGAATTGGTTGCTTACTGACCGCCCTTCAGGTAAATTCCCCCCGGGTCCAGCTCTTCGCGCAGGATGCGCAGCTCCTCCTCCCGCGGCGGTTCGGTCTCGCGCATCTTTGGCAGCGCTTTGAGGTCCCAGCCGGTGTTTTCACGCATCTGCTCCAGGGTTCGCCCGGGGTGAAGCGCGGCTGCCACAAGCTCGCCGCTCTCATCGGGTTCCAGCAAACCCAGATCGGTGACCACGGCAATGGGGCCTTTTCCTCTCACGCCGGCAGCTTCCCGCTCAGCCCTGCCAGATAAGTATCCGGCCGATGTGCCAAAATCCACCTTTTCCGGAAAGCGTCGCTTCTGGTGCGGAGTCATGATGTAGCAGCGGTTCGCCCAGGCGGCGATTTCCTGTGAGCCGCCCGAACCAGGCAGGCGGACTTTGGGATGGGCGTATTCGCCAATCACAGTCGCGTTGATGTTGCCAAATCGATCGATCTGCGCCCCGCCCAGAAAACCCACATCCACATTTCCCCGCTGCAGATAAAACGAAAAGATGTCGTACATGCTGCAGACCGCGGTGGAGCCGCTGACCAGGGTCGGATCGCCGATCGACAGCGGAAGGCGTGCCGGGCGTGCCCCGATCACACCCGCTTCGTAGATCATCTGCAGGTTCGGCGCGTGCGTGCGCATTGCAAGGTTGCAGGCAAGATTGGGGATACCCACACCCACGAACACCCTGTCGCCGTCTCTCAGCAGCCTTGAGGCGTTGATGCACATCAGTTCAGAACTGGTATAGGTTGCCATGTTTCCTCTATCGACCATGTTAGTAATCCCCATAATTGACCGGGGCTGCCATGCGGGATTTAACGCTCAGCCTTTTGTGCGTCTCATCCCCGAGCTTCTTCCAATACTCCGCGCGGTCTTTCAGCCCGTACACCCACTCCTGCATCCAGCTTTCAGTGGATTGCGCTGTTTCACTGATCTTGTCCCATTCCAGGTAAAACCTGTTGTCGCGGTCATAATACCCCTGGGTGTAGGACGGATGGGCGCAGTACGGCACCTCCACCACGGCATCGACGATGAATTCCGGGATCAGCGTCCGATTGGGATCTGACCGGATGACGCTTTCGTCAACGATCTCCTCAGCGGTAACGATGACACGCCTGGACGCGAAGGCGGCTTCCTTCTGCTCACCGATAATGCCCCAGATGTGCGCGTTGCCCTGCGCGTCACAGCGCTGCACATGCACGATGGCGACATCGGGATTGAGGGGGGGCACAACCACGACTTCCCTGCCCGAGTAGGGATCCACCACGCGTTTGATGTTGGGATTGTTCTTCTCCAGGTCCACGGCAGCGGTCTGGTTCATGGGGATGAACGGCATGCCTGTCGCTCCAGCCTGCAGCCGGGAGATCATCCCGTAATGGGAGTACTCCTCCCAGGCCAGTTTGCCTGACTCCGTGGCTGCGCGGACAATCCGCAGCGAACCCACGCCCGGATTACCCATGTACGAGAAGACGATCTTGGATGCGCATCCAGCAGCCACCATCTGATCGTAGATCAGATCGGGCGTGGCGCGCGCCAGGGTGAGGTTTTTCCTTCCCTGGCGGATGATCTCATGGCCGGCGGCGAACGGGATCATGTGAGTAAATCCAGCCGCGTACAGGCAATCGCCATCCCTGACAAATTGCTGGACAGCCTCTTTGAGTGAGCAGGTCTTTTTCATGGTGCTTCCTGTGAGAAGAATATGGGTCAATTATAACCATCCGCACGCGTCCTGGCATCAGGATGAATGTAAGGCGGCTGGCGGATCAAACGCTTAACTACGGTCAAAACTCAGGAAGGAGTGCTCCTCTACACTCGGGTGCAGTGGATCGAGCATAGAATGAAAACGCTCCTGCAGTACTTTCCCGCGTGTTTCGGTCTGCAGGCCTGCAGCGACTTTTTCATACGCTTCCTTATCCTCATAATACTGGATCTCCATCCAGGAAGCAGGGTGCGTCTCGTCCCGCAGCAGCTCTATCTCAACCCTGGCGTGCTTCTGGTACAGCGCGTCAAGTTGTTCCTGCAGCGTCAGAAACTCCTCCATCCGCCCGTCCTGCAACGTGTATTTCAGTAACTTGATGTACATCAGGTGCCTCCCGTCTGATTGTAATCGACAAGTCCTGTATAATACCTGCATGGCTTTGAGCAAAAAAGAGGTCGAACACATTGCCGCGCTGGCACGCCTGGAATTGAGCGCGCAGGAACTGGATCAATTCCGGGTGCAGCTTTCAGCCATCCTGGATCACATGCGGCAGCTTTCCCAGGTTGACACATCTAGTGTCACCCCGAAGGATGCTTCCCTGGATGAGAATCGCCTGCGTGCCGACGAGGTGAGCCCGCCGCTTCCACTTCCAGAAGTGCTTGGCAACGCCAGGCATACCCGCGACGGACAGTTCCGCGTACCGGGCATTTTCAAGGATACGGATGCCTGACCTGACCAGCCTCAGCGTGCGTGAGGCACTCACGCATCTGCGCAGCAGGACCTGTTCCAGCGTGGAACTGACGCAGGCACACCTCAAGCGAATTGGGCAGCTGGAACCAGAACTGCACGCCTTCATCACACTGACCCCCGAACTGGCGCTTCAGGCTGCCAGGCAGGCGGATGAGATGCGATCCGGATCGACTGATCTTGAATCCCTGCCCGGGCTGCTCGGACTTCCCATCGCCATCAAGGACCTGTTAACGCTGAAAGGCGTGCGCTGTACCTGTGGTTCGAAGATCCTGGAAGATTTCAAGCCGCCCTACACCGCCACCACCGTAGGCAGATTGCAGAACGCAGGTGTCGTGATCCTGGGGAAAACCAATCTGGATGAGTTTGCCATGGGTTCATCCACGGAAAACTCCGCTTACGGCGTGACGCGCAACCCGTGGAAGCCATCCCACGTCCCCGGCGGCTCCTCGGGGGGGTCGGCCGCTGCCACTGCCGCCAGGCTGGCACCAGCTGCCGTGGGAACCGATACCGGCGGCAGCATCAGGCAACCTGCCTCTTACTGCGGCTTGACTGGCATAAAACCCACGTACGGCCGCACCTCCCGATACGGGCTGGTGGCTTACGGCTCTTCGCTGGATACCGTTGGATTATTCGCCCGCACGGCAGAGGATGCGGCCATGCTGCTGGAACATGCGGCGGGTCATGATCCCATGGACGCAACCACCAGCCGACTGCCGGTCCCCGCCTACACCACCAGATTGAACAGTGATCCGCGCGGAATACGCATCGGGATCCCGAGTGAGTTCTTCATCAAAGGCATGCAGGCGGATGTCGAACAGGCTGTCCGCAAAGCCATCCTGGACCTGGAAGCGCTCGGGGCCATCACGGTCGAGATCAGCCTGCCGCACACATCCTTCGCCCTGCCGGTATACTACATCCTTGCCACAGCCGAAGCTTCCGCCAACCTCGCGCGCTACGATGGGGTGCGCTTTGGCTGCCAGCCGGAAAGCGCCTCCTGGCAGGAGCTGTTCGAGCGCTCGCGCGGGAAGGCATTCGGTCCCGAGGTCAAACGGCGCATCATGCTTGGCACGTACGCTCTTTCTGCAGGTTACTACGACGCCTATTATGGACAGGCCCAGAAAGTGCGCCGCCTCATCCGGCAGGATTTCCTGCAGGCATTTGAGAAGGTGGATGTGATCGCCGCCCCGGTCGCCCCGACCACCGCCTTCAAGATCGGTGAACACACGGGTGATCCACTGGCGATGTACCTGGAGGATGTCTTCACGCTCCCGGCCAACCTGGCCGGCTTGCCGGGGCTGGCTTTTCCGGTAGGTTTTGACGCGCAGGGATTGCCCATCGGGATGCAGTTGATGGGCCGCCATTTTGAAGAACAGACCCTTTTCAACGCCGCACACGCCTATCAGCAGATCACGGATTGGCACAAGCGCGAGCCCCAACTGTAATGATTCACTCATCCTCCCGATAGAGGGGTGATAGAATTATCTTTATTCCCAAGAAAGGATCCTTCTCATGTCCATACCTGTACCGCAAAAACCTGCCGAACTGATCAAACTTGGCTGGTCTGATCTGCTGCCCTATTTTATTGAGCTGGAAAACCAGGAGTTGACCGCCCAAAATGTGCATGCCTGGCTGGCTGACTGGTCACGCCTGTCTGAAGTGGTTGACGAGATCTATCAGCGCCTGTACGTGGAGCATACACTTCACACGGACGACGAGGAAGCTGAAAAGAAGTACAACGCTTTCCTGGAGAACATCTACCCGCATTCGATGGACCAGGAGCAGAAGCTGAAGGAAAAGCTGCTCGCCAGCAAACTGGAACCCGCAGGATTTGAGATCCCGCTGCGCAACATGCGCGCGGAAGCTGATCTGTACAGCCCGGATAATTCCAAGCTGATCGGCGAGGAGCATAAGCTCGCGTCTGTGTACGAAAAGATTGTGGGGGCCCAGACCGTGCAGTGGGAAGGCAAAGAATTGACCGTCATGCAGTTGAAACCGATCTTCCAGGACCCCGACCGCAGCAGGCGCGAGCAAGCCTGGCGCCTTTCCATGGAACGCCAGCTGGCGGACCGCGCAGCGATCAATGCCAACTGGAAAAAGCTGTTGGCGTTGAGGCTGCAGATCGCCAGGAATGCCAAAAAGGCCGATTACCGCGCCTGGTCGTGGCAGCAAAAACTGCGCTTCGATTACACCCCCGATGATGCGAAAAATTTCCTGAACGCCATCGAAAAAGCAGTGGTACCGGTCGCTGCCAGACGCTATGAGAAACGCCGCGCACGTCTGGGCGTGGACAGCCTGCGGCCGTGGGATGTAAGCGTTGACCCCCTTCACCGCCCCGCCCTCAAACCGTACCGTACAGCGGGTGAACTGATCCAAAAAACATTGAGCGTCTATTACGCGGTGGATTCCGCGCTGGGTGATAACCTGAAGTACATGATCGACCACGAGCTGATGGACGTGGAGAATCGCAAAGGAAAGGCTCCAGGCGCATATTGCACCGGTTTTTCTACCATCCGCAAGCCGTTCATCTTCCACAACGCTGTTGGCCTGCACGATTGCGTGCAAACCATGCTTCACGAAGGCGGTCATGCCATGCATGTCTTCGAATCCGCTGTGCTGCCGTATTTCCACCAAATGAACGTGCCGATGGAATTTGCCGAGGTCGCGTCCATGGGAATGGAGCTCCTCGCCTCGCCGTACCTGGAATCTGAAAAGGGAGGTTTCTACGACGAGAAAGATGCCGCCCGGGCGCGTATCGAGCATCTGGAATCCAACATCAATTTCTGGCCTTACATGGCGGTTGTGGACGCCTTCCAGCATTGGGTCTACGAGAATCCTGAAAAAGCTGCCGATCCCGCCAACTGCGACGCCGCCTGGGGCGACCGGTGGGACCGCTTCATGCAGGGAGTCGACTGGTCGGGTTTTGAAGAAGCCAAAGTGACCGGGTGGCATCGCAAACTGCACATCCACGAGATCCCCTTCTACTACATCGAGTACGGCCTGGCGCAGCTTGGCGCTGTGCAGATCTGGTCGAACGCGATGAAAGATCAGGGAAAAGCAGTCGCGGATTACCGCCGCGCCCTCAGTCTGGGAGGTTCAGCGACCCTGCCCGAGCTGTTCAAAACCGCCGGGGCACGCCTGGCTTTCGATGCCGAACTGCTGGGAGAAATGACCAGCCTGATGGAATCCAAGATCGAGGAGTACGAAAAGATCTAGGTAGTCGAACATACATCTACCAGTCCAATCCAGAGCAAACGATCCCGTTTGCTCTTTTTCGTGCGCGAACAAGTGGTTCAATCAAATTCTTCGCTGGTGCCTGCCGGCCACAGCGGGTAGAACATGGACCACTGATCCGGGTACCGGGAAATGAACACCTCACCCGCGGCGATGACCCGCTCCGCGTTGCTTAAAATCTCTTCGCGAGCATCACCTCCCGCTTCCATCTCGATCGCTTCACTGCATTCCATCATGTACTTACCGAATGCATCTTTGTGAATCACCACGACGCGCACGCAGGCATGGACCTTGAGCGCCAGCTTCACATAGAATACCGGCACCTCGGCGGGGTGTCCAAAGAACCTCGGAGCGTAGCCGCAGCCCGGGTTGGGTCGGTCCAGGCCCGTGAGCACGGTACCGTTTCGCTGCAATAATTCCCGCGCCTGGGTCAGCGCTGCAGGTGAGATGGGGGTGATGTTCAATCCCTGCTGCTTTCTGAGCAGGTTCTGCCACCGGTACGCGTTGTTGAGATTCGGGTAGGACAAGATCTGCACGGGCAGTCCAAACAGGGCAATGGCGTACCCGGCCAGGTCGATCGGTCCGATGTGCGGCGCCACGAATATGGTGGCGCTGCGTTCGCGCATGCAGTCGTGCAGGACCTGCTCAAACCCGGGCGAGAAGCACACCAATGCACGTACTTTTTGAGGGCGGCGCAGATTGTGATAAAAATCGAACAGGAACGCTGCCTGGTTGACAAAGACCTGGCGCGTCTTCTCCTCCAGCTGCCGGGGGTTTTCGTTTGGCAGCGCAAGGCGCAAATTGGAGCGCACCGCGCGATATACTGTGCTTGTTTTTCGCAAGGCCATGCCGCGGGCTGCCACTCCCGCGATCGCCCGCCCCAGCCGCTCAGGAAGCAGTGATCCAATGGCCAGGGCCGATCCCATGCCAAACGCACTGTTGATGAACCGCAATATTCCCTTTCCCATGCTGCCTGCCTATCTGTTTAACCAATTACACGCAATTTGGTTGCATGAATTCCCTTTGGATTCAGCGAATGTCCATGCATGAAGGCAAATATGACCGGATCACTCCATATCTCCTTTCAATATCGGGGTGTTAATACATACATAACTTTTGTGCTCAGAGGTGAGAAGAATGCTACCCAATATACTCTGTATCGCAGGGGGATTCATTTCTGGAAGTATTCCGTTTTCACTCCTGCTTGGCAGACTTGTCTCCAGCAAGGACATCCGCACGGTTGGTGACGGCAATCCCGGCGCGGCCAACGCGTGGAAAGCTGGCGGCTGGAGAAGCGGTCTGCCGGCAATGATCCTGGATATCAGCAAAGGTTTCCTGCCAGTATACCTGGCTGTTCATGTCGGTCATCTGGAAGGATGGGCATTGTTACCCATCGCCCTGGCACCAATCCTGGGGCACGCTTTTTCCCCTCTCCTGCGATTCAAAGGGGGGAAAGCCATCGGCGTCTCAGGTGGCGTCTGGCTTGCCCTGGCAGGGTTGGAGCCAATTGTGGTATTTGGTGTTTTCACGCTGGTGATGCTGGTGTTTCAGCCTGAGCACGCCTGGTGCGTGGTGGTGGGCATGTCCTGCCTCGCCTTCTACTGGATCGTCGCGCAGGCTGACCTGCCATTGACTCTCACCGCGGCTGGCAACCTGCTCATCCTTGCCTGGAAGCACCGCCATGAACTGCTCAGGCCCATTTTACTGAGACAGTGGGTGAAAAACCTCCTGCTTCGCGCCCGGAGTTCATAATGCCTTTTATCGATTTTTTCTTCTTGATTATGCTCATCCTGGTATTTGCCGGTGTTCTGATATCGCTGTCAAACGCGTTCTGGCTGAAACGCCTGGATGATTTTAACAGCACGGAATCATCCAGTATGCCGCTGGTGTCCATTCTCGTTCCTGCCCGCAACGAGGAGCGGAATATCGCTGCCTGCCTGAAATCCCTGCTCGCGCAGGATTATCCAAATTTCGAGGTGATCGTGTTGGACGATCATTCCACCGATGAGACAGCTCTTATCCTGGCCGACCTGCTGCGCGATCATTCCAAGATACAAGTTCTCCAGGGGAAAACGCTCCCTGCGGGTTGGCCAGGAAAACACTGGGCCTGTCATCAGCTCTCCCAGGCTGCCAGGGGTGAATTGCTGCTCTTCACTGATGCAGATACACGCCATGCCCCCCAGACGCTGCGCCGCGCCGTGATAGGAATGCAGAAGGAAGGGGCGGACCTCCTTTCCGCGCTCCCACGCCAGGAGGTGGTTTCCTGGAGCGAAAAACTGATCGTGCCTTTCATGAACTGGGCGATTCACAGTTATCTGCCACTGCGGCTGGCCCAGAGGATGCAGCTGCCGTTTTTCTCCCTGACAATCGGCCAGTTCATGCTTTTCCGCAAAGAAGCATTCGCCGCGGTGGGTGGATTCACATCAGCCACGCATAACGTGAATGACGATGTGGCCCTGGGCAGAGCAATCATATCCAATGGATATGAGTGGCGTTTAATGAACGGTGCCCGATACATCAGCTGCCGGATGTACCACAACCTTTCCGAAATCCTCAACGGCTTCAGCAAGAACGTGTTTGGATTTTTTAACTACTGTATTCTTCCATTTGTAGCCATTTTCCTCTTCGCCACGCTGGCTTTCCTGGAACCGCTGTGGGCGGTCAGCAACCATGCCCTGGGGGGCATCGTTTCAGAACGGGCAGCCGACTACGCCTGGCTGGCGGTGATCGGTGCGTTATTGCTGTTCGGGATCGCCTATATCCGGCTGCGCATCCCAATCTACCTGGTTCCGCTTTACCCTTTGACCATCTTCCTGTTCACCCTGGTCGCTTTACGTTCCATGATCTTCAGCCTGACCGGCAGGGCTTCCTGGAAGGACCGCGAACTGGGAAAAAGCAGCGTGCGCTGGTTTTGATATATCCGTACATGACATTCAAAATGCGATGCGAAGGACTCCAGCGCGGTGTTTTCCTGTCTGCTTTTCATTTTGAATTAACCTTGCGATTTTATAATTACGCCAGAAAATACCTGAGGAGTGAAAAAACATGGCCGATTCGCGTATCGAGAAGCTGGCCGAAGTGCTTGTGCGCTACTCGCTGGAGATCAAACCCGGTGACTGGCTTTTGCTGCGCACCAGCCCTGTGGCCGATGAACTGAATCTCGCGTTCATCAAACAAGCCATTCAAGCGGGGGCAAACCTGACATTGCAATCCGCTGTATCCGGAGCTGAGGAGGTCATCTATAAATACGCTTCGGATGCCCAGCTGGAATGGATCAGCCCGGCGCGTAAAATGATGATCGAACAGGTCGACGCCCAGATGGTGATCGATTGTGACACCAACACGCGCGCACTTTCCGGAATTGATCCCTCGCGCTTCGCTGTTTCACAAAAAGCCAATGCCCCACTGTTTAAAACTTTCATGGAACGTGCGGCGAAAAAAGAAGTGCGCTGGTCCCTGACGGTGTTCCCCTGCAACGCGCTGGCCCAGGAAGCGGACATGAGCCTGAGCGACTACCAGGATTTCGTGTACGGAGCGGATATGCTCAACGAACCTGACCCGGTGGCATTCTGGAAGGGGCTGGGGGTCAAGCAGAATGGTTACACCAGCTGGTTGAAAGGTCACGATCAGGTCGTCATTAAAGGATCCAACCTGGACCTGAAACTATCCATCAAAGAACGCACCTTCATCAGCTGTGCCGGGAAGGAGAATTTCCCGGACGGCGAGATTTTCACCGGCCCGGTGGAAGAATCCGTGAACGGCTGGGTGCGCTTTCGCTATCCTGCCATTGAATTCGGGCAGGAAGTGACCGATATCGAACTGTGGTTCGAGAACGGCAGGGTGGTCAAGGAAACCGCCAGCAAGAACCAGGAGCTTCTCACCAGCCAGCTCAACACCGACCCCGGCGCGCGCTTCGTTGGAGAATTCGGCATCGGCACCAATTACGGCATCAACCGCTTCACCAAGCACATGCTTTTTGATGAAAAAATGGGCGGCACCATTCACCTGGCTCTTGGGCATGGGTATCCTGAATCCGGCAGCAAGAATGAATCCGGCATTCACTGGGATATGCTGTGCGACATGAACGACGCGGAAATGACCGCAGACGGGGAAACCTTTTACAAGAACGGAAACTTCACGCTGTAGGCGTGTTTCATTCTGATTCTCCTTTGTCCCTCCAGTCGGCGTCATGCCGACTGGATTGGATTAAGCAGCGTTCGCGCGAAAACTGTCCGTCGGGTACAATTCTTCCATGAACATTACCACGCACCAGTTTTTCGATGAGAAGCTGCAGTTCGGGTGGAACGCCCTTCTGGCAGAATCGATCACGCACGTACCCTTCCTGCGCTTTGAATACCTGCGCGCCTGGTGGAAACATCTGGGCGGCGGCGAGTGGGGTGAAAAGCCTGGCGGCAGCACTCAGCTCGCTCCACCGCGCTTGACCATCGTCACCCTCAGCGACAGCGGGCAACTGGTCGCTATCGCGCCTCTCTTTCACGCCTCGCACGAAGAGCGCCCCGCGCTGCTCCTGCTGGGATCGATCGAGATATCGGATTACCTCGACCTGATCGTGCGCCAGGCAGACCTGCAGCCATTCCTGACTGCCCTGCTACCCTTCCTTGCATCCGACGCCCTGCCTGATTGGGAAGCGGTCGATCTCTACAATCTGCTTGAAAGTTCCCCCACAATCCCGGCGCTGCAGGAAACCGCGGCGCGCATGGGCTGGAAAACTGATCTGCAGCCCCTGCAGCCCGCCCCCGCCATCCCCCTGCCTGGCGATTGGGAGAAGTACCTGGCCGGCATTGACAAGAAGCAGCGCCACGAGATCCGCCGCAAGATGCGGCGTCTGGAAGAATCAGGCACACCCTGGCGCTGGTATTTCGCTGAAGACCCGGATGCTCTGGAGGAGGAGATACATGCATTTCTTGAATTAATGGGCCAGGATGCCGAGAAAGCTTCCTTTCTGACCCCCTCCATGCGGGAGATGCTGCTGGAAGCAGCGCGGTGCGCTTTCTCAGCAGGCTGCCTCAAGCTGGCTTTTCTCGAGATCGATGGCAACAAAGCGGCGGCCTACCTGAACTTCGATTATCTCAACCGCGTCTGGGTGTACAACAGCGGACTGGAGCGCTCAATGCTGGAGCACTCCCCCGGCTGGGTGCTGCTGGGGCACCTGCTCAAATGGGCCAACGAAAACCGCCGCGTGGAGTTTGACTTCATGCGCGGCGGCGAGGATTACAAGTACCGCTTCGGGGGAATTCCCCGCAGGGTGATGCGGCTGACGATCACGCGCTGAGGTCTTTTTGTGACCAGAGTTTGATCAGCTCGTGGAAAGTCTGGGTCATTTTTTCCAGCATCTCAAAACTGATGCGCTCATTGACACCGTGCACGCGCTGCATGTCTGCCTGGCTCACCAGGTAAGGTGTGAAGCGGTACACGCGGTCCGTCACCTGCAGATAATGCCGCGCGTCCGTCGCTCCAAGCACGAGGAATGGCGCCACGGGAACCTCGCCGTAGATCGAGCGGATGACCCTCTCCAGTACCTGGTACGCCGGGGTACTGGTATCAGATTCGATGGATGGTTCATTAGGAATGTCACTTGTGAACTTGATCTCCACGCGCTCGTCGTTGATAACCCTGCGCACATGTTCAGTTACACTTTGGGTCGTATCCCCGGGCAGGATGCGGAAATTCACTTTCGCGCTCACCTGCTGTGGCAGGATATTTTCTTTCACGCCGCCAGAGAGCATGGTCGGGGCGGTGGTCGTGCGCATCAGGGCGTCCGCGTAAGGGATGCGCGACAGGATCCGCTCGATTATCCCCTTGAACAGCCACAGGTTGGCGAAAGCCACCTGGAAGAACCACGGCGCGGCAGTTCCGATTCCCTCGAAAAGCTGACGGGCGAATTTCAGATCCGCGCGCATCGGATTCTTCTGCAGCGCCAGAATGGCGCGCGCCAGAATGGTGATGGCACTTTCCCGGGGAGGGAGGGATGAGTGCCCGCCCCTGGCAGAGACAATCAACTCCAGCGTGAGATACCCCTTTTCCGCGACGCCGATCACCGCGACAGGCACATCAATCCCTTTGAAGAAACCCTGAACGAGATATCCGCCTTCATCCAGAACCACCTCGGGCTCGATGCCCTCCGCCTTCAGCCAATCGACAACGTTCTTCGCGCCGTGGATACTGAGCACTTCTTCATCATGCCCGAAAGCGAATATGACCGAGCGCTGTGGACGAAATCCATCCTTCATCAACAACTCCGCAGCTTGCAGCAGGGTGTAGATCTGGCTCTTGATGTCCAGCGTTCCGCGCCCCCACACCATCTCCCCATCGATGTCTCCGCCGAAAGGTTCGTGCTCCCACTGGGAGAGGGTCTGGGGGTCAGCCGGGACCACATCCTGGTGGGCGGTCAGCACGACGGGTTTCAACTGGGGCTGCGCGCCTTTCCATATGTAGACGAGCGTGTCATTTCCCATGTCCTTCTTTTCTGTAAAGCGCTCAACGAAAGGAAAAGCTTTTTCCAGGGCCAGGCGGAACTGCAAAAAGGCATGCCGGTCGTCCAGGGCGGGGTCTGCGTGTGAAACTGTTTTACAGCGGATGCCCTCCGCCAGCGCCTTAGCCAGGCGCGGCAAGTCCACCGCGACGCTCTGAACGGCAGCCGCTTTTTCTGCCTTGCGAGGGAAACGCGCCGCGCGAATCATTACCACGGCAACAAGGATGGCAAAAAGGCCTGCCAGTGCGATCAAAATTATCCAGAAAATGTCCATGCCTAGCTCCTCGGTCGGGATCAGGGTGTCGCCCTGTCATAAATGCGGTTGAATTCATCCAGAAATTCTGCAGCCACCCCGGGATCGTGGACGATGAAAATATTCTCGTCATTGCGCTTTTCAGCCGCGGATGTGAAATTATACGAGCCAAAAACCACCACTGACCCATCGATGACGACCGTTTTCTGGTGCATCGCTCCGTCATCTCCATCCAGCCGAACATCCATCCCTCGAGAAAGCAGGAATTCATATTCACTGCCGCTGTCTGCGACGGCTTTGCTGCCGTCATAGACGATGCGCACAGCGACACCTCTCTCGGAAGCCATCACCAGCGCGTCGCCCAGGCTGTCGAGGGTGAAACTGTACGCCAGCACATCGATACTGCTGCGCGCGTCGTTGACCAGGCGCAGAAGCTGCTTGCTGACGCTGTCATCAGGAGAGAAATACACCTCCATGGGGATCCCGCCTTCCACCCACTGGGGATACGGGGTGTTGGAAGGACTATCGGCGCCAAAGAAGTGATCGTGGAACATCTCGTCGAATTCCGCCTGGTAGTTTCGCACGGCTTTTTCAGAGACAATCCGCACCACACAGTTGGCATCCGTTTCCACGCTGCTGTAGGTCAGGTTGAGCGAACCCAGCCACAGCTGCGTCCCGTCAATGATGGTGAACTTATTGTGCATCAAGCCATCCTCGCTGCCGGCAACCACCTGTATACCTGCCTGCCGCAGCTGCAAGACTTCCGCGCCATCCATGTTGTCCGCGTCGGTGACCAGGCGCACGACCACGCCGCCTGCTGAGGCTTCCACCAGCGCGTCCGTCACGGCCGCGTGTGTCAGGTTGTACACGGCGATTTCGATTCTCTCCTGCGCGTCGTTGATCGATTCAAGATACTCCCCCAGCATCTCGTCGCCCTGGTCCGGAGTGAAATACACCTCGATGCTGACTGGAACGTCCTCATCAAACATCTCAGGCATCTGTACTGGTGGGAACTGCGGTTGACACGCGATGAAAGAGAGAATGAGAAGTGGAATCGCAAGAATTACTTGGCTGCGTCGCGTGGGGTTACGGTTCATCATGCTTGGTTTTGCTGGTGCTGATCGGTTGAAAGCATTTTACCATGACGGCCTGGCCGCGTGAGATTTCTCCCGTCCGCTTTTTCACCAGGTTTGCCCGGGAAGGCATGAATGCACCCATCGCAAGATACAGAAATGTGTTGAAAATGATAGGCGTGAACCAGTTCCCGATGGTACGGCCGCGTCAGCAAACGAATGGGTTAAATCTTGCGCCACACCTGGTACAGGCTCAGATCGCCCCCCTGTCCGTCTGAGAACCATTCTTCGGTAATCCTGAAGCCGCTCTCCCCTGCCAGGTTTCGAAGTTCATCGGCGGTGTAACTGTGCACGTACCTTAAACCGCGCTGCTCCGCCTGTCCTGGAAGCGCATAACGCCAATCAAGCAGATGGTCCCCCGGATCCACGACCTCGTCCGTCAACCCCGCCCGTGACCAGGGCTGCACGCGCGCGAGGAACTTTGAACTGCGCTGGAACTGCCACACTGAGTGCGCGAAGGTCCCGTTTTCGCTCAGGAGATCATTGATGGCTCGCAGCAGCGCGAGACGGTTCTGCCTGCCGGGAAGGTGATGGAGCACCG
Source organism: uncultured Anaerolineaceae bacterium (assembly GCA_964498605.1). Lineage (GTDB taxonomy): Bacteria > Chloroflexota > Anaerolineae > Anaerolineales > Anaerolineaceae > JBGQAS01. Next base: position 41,511 of record CAZCHK010000003.1, read on the forward strand.
CAAAAGCCATGATACCGTGCACATCGCGGGGGATAACGCGATGTGGAAAGGTTCCGCTGGATAAGTCCCAGAGGTGAAACCGCGCATGATCGATGTCTTTGTTGAGTATTCTTGCTTCATTTAGTAATACGTCGCTGTTGTCAAGACCGATATAGCTTCCCTGGAAACCATTCCGCGTCCATTCCCGTGCCAGGTAGCCGTTTCCACATCCAAGATCCAGCCACGTGCCTTGCGCGGGAACGCTCTGAAGAAATTTTCGCACTCCCGGCTGGATGCGCAGTCGCGTGCGCGAGAAAGCCGCCCCAAAGGTCTGGTAGAATTCCTGATTGAGGCGAATTAACTTTTCAGCCACTACTGGTTGCATGACCTTATTATATAGGAAACGCATGGTCAAGAACATTGAGAGATGGCAGACAGCCCAGCAGCATACCCCAGAACTTATGGCTGCCGCCCGCGGCATCCTCAAGGAAATGCTTCTCGGCAAGGATTACCGCACCGCCACCCGGCACTACCCCCTGCAGCGGGGCGGGTACTGCCCGAAACACGCAGTTGTGGCGGCCTATCACGCCATGGTGGAAACCGAAGAGATCGAAGAGGATCCCGCCTTGCTGGCACGCATTCGCATGAAACCTGGCCGGACGCTCTCTGGCGTGTCAACGGTGACTGTGCTGACCAAGCCCCATCCATGCCCGGGGAAATGCATCTTCTGCCCGACTTACGATGACATGCCGAAAAGCTACCTGCAAGATGAGCCTGGAGGAGCCCGCGCTTTCCAGAACCAGTTCGATCCTTTCACGCAGGTGCGTTCCAGGCTGGACTCCTATCTCGCGGTCGGTCATCCAATCGACAAGCTGGAGCTGCTCATCCTGGGAGGAACATGGAACGCCTATCCCCATGATTACCGCGAGCACTTCGTCCAACGCTGCCTGGATGCGATGAACGGCTTTGATTCCTCCTGCCTTAATGAAGCCCAACAAGCAAACGGGACAGCCAGCAACCGCAACGTGGGCCTGGTGATCGAGACCCGGCCGGACCTGGTCACGCCCGAGGAGGTCATTCACCTGCGCCGCCTGGGCGTGACCAAAGTACAGATGGGTGCCCAGAGCCTGGATGACAATATCCTGGCGCTGAATCAAAGGGGGCACACCGCTGCTCAGACCCTGCGAGCGACTGCCATGCTGCGCGCCGCCGGTTTCAAGATCGTGCTGCACTGGATGCCCAACCTGCTTGGCGCGACGATCGCATTGGACCGGCAGGATTTTTACCGCCTCTGGCAGGGTTACTGCCCGGATGAGCTTAAGATCTACCCCACCCAGCTTCTTGAACATACCAGCCTGTATGCTGAGTGGCAGCAGGGCAATTATCAGCCCTACACGATGGAAGAATTGATCCAGTTCATCGCCGATCTCAAACCAGCTATCCCGCCCTATTGCCGCGTGAACCGCATCGTCCGCGATATTCCCTCCACGCACATCGTCGCCGGCAACAAGCGCACCAGCCTGCGCCAGGACATCATGGCTGAGATGGAACGTCGCGGTACAAAATGTGGCTGCATCCGCTGTCACGAAGTGCGCGCTCATCACATCACCGTGGAGAATCTCAGCCTGGAAGATTATACATATGCAGCCGCGCATGCTGAAGAGCATTTCCTCTCATACCGATCATTGAGCGGGATGATCGCGGGTTACCTGCGCCTGTCCCTCCCGACAGCCTCCCGGGAAAGTGACGAGCTGTCCGAAGCGATGCCCGAATTAAAAGGTGCGGCGCTGCTGCGCGAGGTGCATGTCTTTGGACAGGCGCTGCCTGTCGGGTCCGGACAGAAAGGCGCGGCACAGCACATCGGACTCGGAAAGAAATTGATCGATCGGGCCTGCCAGATCAGCCTCGAGCATGGATTTGACGCCCTCGCGGTCATCTCCGCCATCGGCACCCGGGAGTATTACTCGCAGCGGGGTTTTACGCGTGGAAATTTATACCAGATCAAAGATCTCAAGGAGTAAACAATGGAAGCATACGAGTGCATCATCACACGCCGCTCAGTTCGCCAGTACACCCATCAACCCATCGACCGCGAAACGATCGACAAATTGATCACAGCCGCCCTGTACGCGCCTTCTGCCATGAACCTGCAGCCGTGGCATTTCATCATCATCGACGAACGTGAGACCCTGGATGCCGTGCAGAGCTTTCATCACAGCGCCAAGATGCTGGCGAATTCTCCCGCCGCCATTCTGGTCTGCGGCAGGGTCGATCCCGAGCGCCTGGCGCATTACTGGTACATCGACTGCGCGGCAGCCACCGAGAATATCCTCCTGGCATCTCACGCGCTTGGTTTAAGCGCCTGCTGGCTGGGCATCACCCCGCGCGAGGATCGCATCGAGGGTATGCGCAAGCTGATCCCCCTGCCGGAGGACGTTCAGCCCTTCGCCCTGATCGCCCTGGGGTATGCCGCGGTGACGCCTCCCCAGCCTGAGCGCTGGGATAGCACGAAAATTCACCACAACCGCTGGTAATTCAGTCGATGCTGCAGGCGTGCGTCTGCATCCGCAGCAGCCGGTTGCCAGCTGGACAGGCTTTGACCTTTTCGAATCTGGACACAGGAGAACAAGATGCGCGATGTGCGAATTACCGTATTACTGTTCTTATCCCTCTGCACGGTGTCTGCCTGCAGGCTCCCCCTTGCGCATCAGCCCACCCAGGCGACCTACGCACCTGAAAGCATGCAATCCCCGTTTGACTCCTCATCGCCTGGTCAGACAGATGTCCCTGTCGCCCCGATTGACCTGATCAGCCCCTCGGATCTGGCATATCTGGGAGCTTTCCGTCTCCCCCAGGGCAGTGGCAGACCTCTCACCTTTGAATACGGAGGAGCAGCCATGACTTTTTCTCCACAAGGCGATCCATCCGGTTCGGCGGACGGTTTTCCCGGATCACTCTTCATCATGGGTCATGACCGGCTGCCTTACGGCGAACTGCCCGATGGGAATCAGATTGCCGAGGTCAGCATCCCCGCTCCGCTTGATGGCAGCCTCGCGTCTCTCAATACCGCGGTCTGGATTCAGCAGTTTTCAGATGTCCTCAAAGGTCACTTCACCACGTTGGAGGAGATTCCACGCGCAGGTCTACTTTACCTGCAGCATCCCCTCACAGGTCCGCTTCTGCACGTCGCGTTTGGGGCCCACTTTCAGGAGGACACCCTGCAGCTCGTCGCCTCGCATGGCTGGATCGATCCGAATCTCTCTGAACGTGATTACCAGGGCTCGTGGTTTATTGGAAACCAATCTTTTTACAGTGTGAATGGATACCTTTTTGAAATCCCCGTTGACTTCGCGGATGCCTATTTGGGCGGAAAAGTGATCGCCACCGGGCGTTATCGGGATGGCGGCTGGTCAGGCATGGGTCCGGAACTGTTTGCTTACCTGCCCTGGGACGATCACGGCAGCCCACTGGCCGACCAGCTGCATTTAGAGGAAGCTGTCCTGCTGCAGTACGCCGATTCGATGAGCAGCGAGGATTTCTCGCGCGCCCTGAACGGTTATTCTCATGCTGACGAGTGGGAAGGCGGAGCCTGGCTGAGTACCAAAGATGGCCGCGCTGCGGTCATCTTTGCCGGCACGAAGGCAATTGGTGAGCGCACCTGGTATGGCTGGCAGAACCCGGACGATCCATCCAAACCCTGTGTCGAAACTGAACTGATTGGACAATTCATCCTGTGCCGCACAGCGAATGGAGAGCCATGCCCGCAGAGCGACCTGCAGGGATGCCTCAGTCACAACGATTACCGCGGCTGGTGGAGCGACGCCTTCACCTCCCAGATCATCTTCTTCGATCCAGCTGGTCTTGCAAAGGTCGCCAATGGGCAGATGCAGCCCTGGGAGAATCAACCCTACGCCGTACTGGATATTAATAACCGGCTGCTGCACAATCCCGACAGCGTGGAACAGGACATGCTCGGGTCGGGAGCGCAGCGCCGCAACCGGATCGGCGAAGTGGCTTATGATCGGGAGAATGGTTTGATTTACATTCTGGAATTATTTGCCGACGGCGCTCAGCCCGTCGTGCACGTGTGGAAGATCCATTGAACCACTGCAAAGTAATTTGTCAGTGCGAAGCAACCGGTATTCGCCTGACCCGGTCGACAGCTACATATACTCTTTGAGCTGTCTGGCCCTACGCGGGTGCCGCAGGCGCCGCAGGGCTTTGCCCTCGATCTGCCGGATTCGCTCGCGGGTCAGGCCAAATTTTGCCCCGACGTCCTCCAGCGTGTAGGGATGGCCATCCTCCAGTCCAAAGCGCAGACGCAGGATGCGCGCTTCACGCGGCGGCAGGGACTCCAGCACTTCTTCAACCTTTTCTTTCAGTATCTTCGTGTATGTGGCCTGGGCGGGCGTTGGCGTGATCAGGTCCTCCACGAACATGCCCAGTTCGGACTCCTCATCGTCATCGTTGACCGGGCTTTCCAGCGACAGCGGTAGCCAGGAAACACGCAGCATCCAGTCGACCTTGTCCGGTGTGGTGCCGATCTTTTCAGCGAGTTCTTCCATGGTGGGCACGCGTCCTAGCGCCTGCTCCATCTCGTGCGTGGTTTTGTACAGCTGACGGATGCGGTCCACCATGTGCACGGGTACCCGGATGGTGCGCCCCTGGTCCGCGATCGAGCGGGTGATGGTCTGCCGGATCCACCACGTGGCGTAGGTCGAAAAACGGAATCCGCGCTGGTATTCAAATTTTTCAACCGCTTTCATCAATCCCAGGTTGCCTTCCTGGATCAAGTCCAGGAACGGCACACCGCGCATGGTGTAACGCTTGGCTACCGCGACCACCAGGCGGGTGTTGGCCTTGATGAGGTGATCGCGAGCCTGCCGCCCGTCCTCGATAAATGTGTCCAGTTCCTCCAGACGCCTTTTAGAAATGCGCTTGCAGGATTCCTTTTCTTTGCGAGCCGCCCGGCCGCTTTCAATCCGCTGGGAAAGATCGATCTCCTCCGCATGCGATAGCAGGGGCACGCGCGACATCTCCTTCAGATACAGGCTGACGTTGTCTTCGCTGGCGACAGGTTCGATGGTAACGGTTGGGTCCAGATCGCTGCCGGGACCCTCTTCCTCCGGCTCTTCGCTGATCGCGTCCTGGTCCACGATATCCACGCCCCGCCTGCGCAGCGCCACCAGGATCGCTTCCAGATGGTCTGCATCCTGACGCACATCCGGATAGACCTCCATCAGGTCATCCGCGGTCAGGTATCCCTGTATGTCAGCTTTTTCCAGCAGCATGGAGAAGCAGTCGGCATCCAGTTTGCCGCGTCCAGGTGTCATATCTTCTCCTGTGCCAGCTGGAACATTACCCTAGCTCCTGTTGAATGTGAACGCAGGATTTCAGGTTTAAATTTTCTCCACAGATTCCGCACAGTCCTTTGCAATCCTCCCTGCAAATCGGGCTGATGGGCAGCTCAAGCAGCAGGTACTCGCGCAGGATCGGCGCAAAATCGATGTTGCCGTCTTCAGAAATGACGAAGTCCGCTTCCACGGTCGGGTGCGGATCGATGGAGTAAAGCTCCTCAAAATGCGTTTTAAGTGTCTGTTGCATTTCTTCCAGGCAGCGTGAGCATGTCACGGGGTAGCATGCAGTGAAGTCGCACTCTGCCAGGATACCCTGCGGGGTGCGGCTCAAACGGGTAATCCCATTCAGCTGGGTGACATAAAAATCCTGACAGGTGAATCCTTCAGGCAGGTCAAAATGAATTTCGCGGAAAGTGCCTGCGGGTTGGTGAATCAGAAAACCAACATTGATTCGCAGGGGGTAGCGGGACTTTGTCAAAGCGTTGGTCTCTTTATATAGAATATAATTACGAACTAGGATTATAGCATGCGTGATAGGGCATGTCAATTTATTATCATATTAATCATAAATATTAACACTCATGAGACAGCTGCTTCTTTCCACGACCAACCCCGGAAAATTGAAAGAGCTCAAGGCTCTGCTTGCGAGGTCAGGCTGGGAGCTTTTGACACCCGCAGATATCGACCTGCGCCTGGCAGTTGAGGAAACGGGCTGCTCGTATCATGAAAATGCCGCGCTCAAAGCACGGGCTTTCTGCCGCGCGTCAGAACTACCCGCACTGGCGGATGACACGGGTTTGGAAGTGATCGCGCTGGATGGCGCTCCCGGGCTTCATTCAGCACGTTTTGTCCAGGGCGAAAACGCGTCGGACGCGGCGCGGCGTGCCAGGCTTCTGCTCCAGCTTTCTACGCACACCCGCCCGTGGCTGGCTCAATTCCGCTGCAGCGTGGTGCTGGCCTACCCGGATGGCACAATACTTACCGCCGAAGGCACCTGCCACGGTGAGATTGTTCCTGAAGAACGCGGAGAACACGGTTTCGGGTACGACCCCATCTTTCTTTTCCCGGCAGAGGGCAAAACCATGGCTGAGTTATCGATGGCGCGCAAGAACCGCATCAGCCACCGCGCCATGGCGATCAGCAACCTGCTAAAAATGATCCCCGGGCTTCACGCGGCCAGCTGATAATCTGGGATTGCACGAACAGTGAATCCATCGCGGACGTTTCGTGTTAAGCGTTGCCCATTTCCTTTAATGATCTCATAAATTGGGTCGTATTCAGCCTGCGTTCCAGTAAATAGGTCAGGTAGGTTTGCAGCAGCGCTTCCATGTCGCCAGCCACGCTTTGCGGCAGCTGCAGCGCTTTGATTTCCGCGTAGCTGCTGCGCTGAAAATGTCGCATGTACTTCAAGGTGTTCATGTTCACGCGCGTCATGTCCCCGCCGCTCAGTGCACACGCCGGGCAGACAACGCCGCCCTGCTCTTGAGAAAAGTACTGGTCTTCGGGCCTGATGTCTTCCCCGTTCCGGACACACTTAAAAAGCTGCGGTCGGTATCCCAGCAGGTCCAGCATGTGGATTTCGAAATAGCGCAGCACAACATCAGGATGATGCCCCTCCTCCAGCCTGATCAGGGAATCGGTCAGCAGCCTGAACACCCCGGCGTTGACCTCATCTTCGAATGTGAAGCGGTCCGCCAGTTCGAGCAAATAGATCCCGGCAGCCGTCAGGACGAGGTCCTGGCGGATGCGACTGAAAACCTGGCGGGTTTCTGCCTGGGTGACGATCCACAGATCTTTGCCCCGGGCCAGCTGCAGATTCACATGGGTGAGCGGTTCCAGGTGCCCCGCTTTGCGCGAGTTCAGTTTGCGCGCTCCTTTGGCGATGGCCCTGAGCTTTCCCATCTCCTGCGTGCAAAGCACCAGGAGCCGGTCCGCTTCACTCCAGTCAGAGTGGCGCAGCACGATGGCATCCGTGCGCAGCGACCTCTCACGATTTGGCATCAGGTAGATCACCCGGCTGGAAAGCTCCCGGCAGCAATCCTTTTACATCCGTTTCCTGGGTAATGACACTCCGCGCATCGGCGATGATGACCTGAATATCCAGTCCAAACTCTGCTAACACCTGGCGGCACGAACCGCAGGGTGTCCCGCCATTTTCGGTCACCACGGCGATGGCAAGAAATTCCCGTTCACCCTCAGAAATTGCCTTGACGACCGCGCTTCGCTCGGCGCAGATTGTTTCCCCATAAGCGGCATTCTCCACATTCACCCCGGAATATGTGCGCCCGCTGGTTGCCAGCAGGGCCGCTCCCACCGGGTATTTCGAGTACGGAGCGTATGCCCAGCGCCGTGCGCAGGACGCCTCTTCGATGAGTTGCTTTTTAATCTCTTCGCTGATCTTCATGCCTGGCCATCCTTCTGCTCTCGTCTAATCTGATGCGCCGGAACCCCCACAACGGTCGTATCTGCCGGGACATCCTCTTTGACCACGGCTCCCGCTCCGGTCTTGGCGCCTTTTCCTATCCTGATGGGCGCTACCAGCATCGTGTCACTTCCAATGAACACGTCATCTTCGATGATCGTCTTGTTCTTTTTTGCCCCATCATAATTGCATGTGATCGTCCCCGCTCCGATGTTGACATTCTCACCGATCTGGGCATCTCCAATGTACGAAAAATGTCCCATTTTGCTGTTCGCGCCCAAGGTGGATTCTTTCACCTCCCCAAAATTGCCCATGTGAACCCCCCTGCACAGTCGCGCGCCTTTGCGCAGATGGGCGAATGGACCCATGCTGACATTGTCCTCCAGTACCGCCTGTTCAAGAACGGCAAATTGGATCCTGCAGCCGTTTCCAATCACGCAGTCCTCGATCAGCGCGTTTGGACCGATCTCGCAGTCCTCGCCAATTTGAGATCTGCCACGCAGGTAGCAGCCCGGATGGATGACCGAATCCTGACCGATGGTCACATCCGCGTCAATGAAAGTCTCCTGCTGTCTGACGATCTTCACTCCATCCAGCATCCACCGCAGGTTGATGCGCTGATAGATCACATTTTCAGCCTCAGCCAGGTGCGCGCGTGTGTTGATCCCGATGGCTTCAGTGATGTCTTCCGTTTGAATGGATTTGATCTGCTGTTGTTCCCGAACAGCGATCGCGATCAGGTCTGTCAGGTAGTACTCACCCTTGGGAGACAGCCCCACCTGCTGCAGCGCCTGCCACAGCCATGGAGCGCGAAAACAATACACGCCGGCGTTGAGTTCTTTGATTTTTAGCTGTTCGGCAGTGGCACTGGCTTCTTCGACAATCGCCTGGATCTCCCCGCCCGTACCGCGGATGATCCGCCCGAAACCGCGCGGGTCGTCCGCGAGCACGGTGAGCATGCTCAACACACCGGTGTTGGCCAGCTGCGTTTCGATCAACTTAAGGATCGTTTCTTCTTTCAGAAGAGGCATGTCCGCGTAAGTGACCAGGATCAGCCCGTCATCTCCGCCTGCCTGCTCCTGAGCCTGCTGCACGGCGTGCGCCGTGCCAAGTTGCGGCTCCTGCTCGGCAATGTGTGCTCTTTCGCCGATGTATTCCCTGACCTCCTCTGCCGCGTGGCCAACCACGACGATCGGCTTTAACGAGGTGGCCGATGACGCCATGGCCAGCGCGTAATCCAGCATGGGTCTTCCAGCCAGGGCATGCAGCACTTTGGGTTTTTTTGATTTCATGCGGGTTCCCTGCCCGGCTGCCAGTATGATCGCTCTAGTTTTCATAGTCGCTCTTTCCATGCCAGCGTTGATACAAAACGAGCCTTATGCCTCCAACCGGTGCAAAAGCTCGCTTATTGAAAAATCAATGATGCGTTCATTGATCTGATATTCAGGCTGGGGCGCTCGGACTCGAACCAAGATCCACAGATCCAAAGTCTGGTGTGCTGCCATTGCACTACGCCCCAACGGCTTGAGGATGTTTCAAGGCAACAATTTTAACACACAATTCCATGCCTGAAAACCAGACCTATTTCTTCTTGGATTTCTCGTCTTTGTTCATCAACCCCATCTTTTCAGCATCATCAAAAGTGAGGCCCTCGATGCTCACGGTGCCATCTTCATTTCCGGTCTCCCAGAAGCGTTCCAGCTCTTCCCCTTTAATTTTTACTTCGGTCTGCTGCAGCTTGGTATCAAATTCATCAAAAGGGGGAGTTGAGGGCGGAGAAGCGTTTGCGGCAGTAGCGCGGATGGTTTTCCCGCTGATGGCTTTGATCAGGTCTCGCTGCGCGTCGATGACCACGCCGAGGCTCATCAACAGGTGGTTGTGACCCTGTTCCGGTTTCAACACAGCGATGAGTGCGTTCTCATCCAGTGTCATGAACACCAGCTGGAAAGAGGCACCCATGAAGGCGTGCACGCCGTCGCCGATAGGCGTGGAAAACAGGTTGATCATTTTCACGTCTGTGGCGAGCATGGAAAGTATCACCGGTATCCATTTACCCTCAAAATTTTTCTCGGGGAACTCGCCTGCCAGCGCCAGGATCGTTCCCTGTTTGTCCGCCAAACACACGGCCAGCGCGTTCAGGTTGCTCTTCATTTCGCGCAGCGCCGGGAGCAGATCCGTCCCGGTGGTGGGCAGGTCTTCTTCAGGCAGCGCGCCGGTGCCGATGTTGAGAAAACGCTTGGCGGTGGAAAGAAAAGCGTCAATTTCCATCGGTTTGCTCAGCACGGCTTCGTTGGCCTTTAATCCTGCCTGACGCAGCACGGCGCTGTCGGCTTTCGACGCGATTAGAATCACCTTCAGATGAGGCTGGGTTTTCATGACGCGTCCAGCCAGCTCTCTTCCGGTCATGTTCCCCAGGCGGTGATCGGTGATCAGCAAATCAGCGCCTCCAGTCTCTGCTTCCTTTAAGGCCTCCTCCACGTTGGGGACAACAGAAACAACCAGGTCTTTGTCCAGCGTGTTCAAAGTTGCCTTGAGCAGGCGCCCCACCTCCTGGGTATCTTCCACAATGATGATGTTTTTATTCGCCATGGCTCTATTATAGTAAAAAAACTGGATTTTGAGGTTATCGCCATCCAGTTCTTGTGATTACTTGTTTCTTGTCTTCTTTTTTTCCATCTCGAGATCGTTCACTTCTTCCTTGCCCAGCTTCTTCCACTGCTGCTTGGCGCGTTCACGTCCCACGTAAAAACCCACTCCGGCATAACCCAGGAGCATACCACCCACGTGCACCATATACAGCAATATCCACAGAAAAATGCTGTCAATATGAATGACCTTGACAATATCCAGCATCGCCAGTACGGGCATGATGACGACCATGACCCCGCCCACAACGAACATGGTAACCGGATTGAGATCTCGAAAGGACCTGTTCATTTTTTGAATAACCAACAGGCAACATTGTGCTCCGGACCAACTTCAAAGTCCGGTGGAACCTGCTGGTCGCACAACCCTTTGATGACATGCGAGCAGCGGGGATGGAAGCGGCAACCCTTGGGCGGAACGATCAGGCTGGGCGGCTCGCCCGGCGGAACGTCCTTGTATGTTTTTGAGTTCTTAGCATCCGGTTCAGAGGTTCCGGTAAGCAGGGCCAGTGTGTACGGATGTCCCGGGTGATTCAACAGGTCGTCCGTCTTGGCCTTCTCGACCAGGTTGCCAGCATACATGACGAAAATGCGCCGCGAGAAATAGCGCACCGTCGACAGGTCGTGGGTAATGTAGATAACCGCCAGGTGCTTCTCTTCCTGCAAACCGCGCAGCAGCTTGAGAATCTCAACACGTACCGAGGCGTCCAGCATGGAGACAGGTTCGTCCGCGACGATCAGCTTCGGATCCAGGATCATGGATCGCGCGATAACGATTCGCTGCTGCTGGCCGCCGCTGAGCATGTGCGGGTACTTGTGCAGGTAATCGGAAACCGGCGACATTTTGACTTCCTTCAGCCCTGCTTCGATCTTTCTGACCTTCTGTTCATAGCTCAAGCCCGGTGTGTTGATCTCCATCGGCTCTTCCATGATCTTCTCAACAGTCATGAACGGCGCCATGGCACCATACGGGTCCTGCTGAATGTACCCCACCTTGGCCCGGTACCACTTGAGCTCCTGCCGTTTCATGTGTGAGATATCCACACCCTCAAACGTGACATTGCCACTGCGGGGTCGGTTGATGCCCAGGATGGTCTTCATGAGGCTGGTTTTGCCGCAGCCACTCTCGCCAACGACCGCGATGGCTTCTCCGTGATGCAGGTCGAACGTCACGCCGTCTACGGCGTGCACGAAACCAGCGTGTCCGAAGCCGAACTTCCGCAGCTCAAACCATACCCGCAGATCCTTGATGGAGAGGAGTATGTCGCCCTTGTCCTTTTCGTGGTCATAACGACCTTCGGCAGCGATAGTTGTTTTTAAGTTTTGGTTGTTTGCCATGTTTTTCTCCTGCCTCAGTCGTATAACCAGCACTTCACCAGCCGGTTGTCTTTTTCGTACACCGGTGGTTCTTCATCGCATTTTTTGAATCTCGCGGGGCAGCGGTCCTTGAAGCGGCACCCAGTCGGCAGGTCCAGCAGGCTGGGCGGCTGCCCGGTGATGTACTCGGGTTCTTTATCGCCTCTCAAGCGGGGTACACTGTTCATCAACTTTTCGGAATACGGGTGCAGCGGCTTCTTGAAGAACCTATCCGCGTCACTGACCTCCACGATCTGCCCGGCGTACATGACTGCCACCTTGTCCGCGAGCTCACTGGACGTGGCGATGTCGTGCGTGATCAGGATGTAGCTGGTCTCCATCTCGTGCTTGATGCGTTTCAAAACGTTGAAGATATTTGCCTGCGTGAGCACGTCCAGGGCTGAGGTGGGTTCGTCCAGGATGATCAGGTCCGGGGTGGTCACCAGTGCCATGGCGATCGCGCAGCGCTGGCGCATGCCGCCGCTCAGCTCGAATGCATAGCGGTTGATGAACCCTTCCGGCACGCCCACCAGCTGGAACATCTTTTTAGCGCGGGCGATGGCTTCTTCCTTCTTGGCGCCGGAATGCACGACCAGCGGCTCGGACACCTGCTCCCCGACCTTGAGGACCGGGTTGAGCGAGTTCATGGCCGCCTGTGGAACCAGCGACATCTGCACCCAGCGTACATTGGTGCGGAATTCCTCTTCTTTATACGCCATAACGTCCACGTCGTTGAGGTACACCCGGCCCGAGTATTTTTCGACATTCCTCGGCAACAGGCGCAGGATGGCTTTGGCCAGTGATGTCTTGCCGCAGCCTGATTCGCCAAGGACCACGACAGCTTCGTTGTAGCCCAGATTGAAATTCACGCCGTCAACGGCTTGAACCGGTCCACGCTGGGTTTTAAAATGCAGCGTCAGGTCTTCAATGCGTAGTAGGTTGTGTTTTGCCATGATTATTGACCTCTCAAGCGTGGATTAAAGACCCGGTCAAGGGCAAAGCCCACCATGGCGAACGCCAGGCCTGTGATCATGAGCAATGCCGAAGGTTGAAGGATCCAGTAGTACCAGCCCTGGAACAGGGCGCCGTTTTTTCGCGCCTCATCCACAATCTTGCCCCAGGTGGGAACGGAAGGATCGCCCAGCCCCAGGATCGCCAGGGATGATTCCAGGAACACGTAGTTGGGAATGAGGATGACAAACCCGGGGATCAGCATGGGAATGATACGCGGGATCATGTAGCGGAAGATGATGCGGATATTGCTGGCACCGTATGCTTTGGCAGCTTCGATATAAGGGGATTCTTTCACCTGCATGAATACCGCCCGGAAGGTCTTGATCCCCGCCCCGAAGATGCTCAAGGCTACCACCGAGAGGAGGATGACCCAGATGCTGCGCGAGTAGAACGTCCCGATCATGATCAACACAGGCAGGAAGGGAATCAGCATGTTGACTTCGGTGATGCGCTGAATGAGCTGATCGACCCAGCCGCCGAACCAGGAGCTGAAGGCCGCGATGAAAAGCTGAGAAACAGAGGTACCCACAGCCGCAATGAATCCGAAGGCCAGGGCGATGGGAGCTCCCCACAGCAAAGCGATGCCGAGGTCCCTGCGGATGTCATCGGTGCCTGCCCAACCGGAAACCCGGCCGTAGATGATCAATTCCGCGTCCACGTTGACATCCGGCTCGAAGGTCATCGCCTCGATGATCATCTTGTACGAACCTTTCAGCACAGCTGTATTCTCAGGATCAAGATTGCTAAGCAATCCCGCGTGCGGGATGATGTCCTTCAATTTTTTCGCCCGCAGTTCAGTGTCCTGCGAAATGCGGTACGATTTTGTGTTGTTGATCGCGCCGGTCTTCAAGCGAATGGTGTCCCCGTCCGGGCGCTCCAAAACAGCTGAGTAGAAGGGGTATTTTTCTATGAAATTGGTGTCAAAGAAGATGGACATCTCGCTTGGAAACGTGTCGTAATTGTATTCAAACGGCAGCGTGATCTTGTAATAGTATGTCCCATCAGAATTCTGGCTGACTTCTTTGTATTCAGGATTCAGCCGGGAATCGACGATGATCGTCTCGGGTAGTTTTTTCTCACGGAAGATGTTCGTCCACGCCGGACGGGCGTACTGCGGGTACTGGTACCAGTTGTTGGTGCCGCTGCGCCACTTCTCGATGGCGGTGTTGTACGGTATGGCGATGATGGTGATGATGCTCATGGTAATGAGCAGCATGACAAGGATAAAGCCGACCACCGCGGATGGGTAGCGCAGCAGTTCTTTGATGCTTCTGAAAAGATTTCTCATGCCTTGCTCCCTTCTCCGCCGATCTTGACGCGCGGGTCAACCAGGGCGTACACGAAATCCAGCGCCAGAACGGTCACCGCGAGCAGATAGGCGTATATCACCGTCTCACCGATGATGACCGGGGTGTCCACCGCAGATATGGCGCGGTACAGGGTCGTTCCCAGTCCTGGCCAGCTGAAGATGGTTTCCAGAATGGTCGCGCCGGTCCAGGCCCCGATCATCAGCAGCGCAAACCCGGTGATGATGGTGGGTAGCGTGGGGCGCAGAACGTAGCGCCGCTCAATCGTGCGGTCGCTGAGCCCTTTGGCTTTGGCCATGTCCACATAATCCTCGCTGGAGTAGATCAGGAAGAAAGTACGCCAGTTGTAGATCGATATGAAGATGCCCGATAATGTCAGCGCGCTGACAGGCAGAATCATGTGCTTGAGCAGGCTGAGGATGTAAGCCGGAACCGTGTCCGGGACGGGAGCATCCATCATGCCGCCGAACGGCAAGATGCGCAGCCAGGAAGCGAAGATGAGAATGAGGAAAAGCCCGAAGAACCAGCCGGGGGCAGCTGAAAGCGGTGTGAGACCGATGAGGATCTTGTCCCAGATCGATCCGTATTTTCGTGAGAGGGCCAGCGCCATGAATAACGCGCTGAAGAACAGCAGCAGATCGGCTGTGCCCATCAAAACAAGCGTGGGTGGCAAACGCTCCAAAAGGATCAGGCGCACCTGGTTGGAGCCGCTGTTGCTGGTGAGCTGCTGCGCTCTGCCGAGATCCAGGGTGAGCGCGTTTTTTAGATACACAAAACTGCGGATGACAAAAGGCGTGTCCATACCGTAGCGCTTGATGGCGCTGTCCAGTCTATCCTGGATGATCGCCTGGCGCTCCTCGGTGGTGAGGGCTTTGTACTGCGGATCCCGTCCGATAGCCTGGGAAATATCTTCCCTGAGCTGCGCGGTGCGGATCTTATCCACATAGCCGCCCATGTTGGCAATGATGATCGTCAGGTACAAGCCAATGGCGACGGTGATCGCCAGCGTAATGAGCCTGACACCCATGTACTTGATGACCCGCACAAACGTGCTTGTGCTGGGTTTACTCTGTGCTTCTTCTATCTGTAGACCAGCATCTTTTGGCAAGGGGGTGGTTTGGGTTGCCATCGCTTTGGTCTCACTTTCTATAAAAAATGAACCCGATAGGAGCAGGTGCCCCCACCCCTATCGGGTCAGTCTTACTCTGTGTTACTACTCGGTAACAGCAAACTCATAGCTTGCGAACGTCGGGATGGCCACCAGTTTGGAGGCAACGCCAACGGAAAGCTTCGCAGCGCCAGCAGCCAGTGCGCCGGTTTGATCTGCGGGCAGGGTCAGTTTGTACAGACCATCTTCCACAGCTTCGGCAACACCTTCGCCAACGACATTACCGGAACCATCGAACAGAACGTAGGTCACGGCGTTGATGTCAGCCAGAGGATACGGCATGCCTTCGAAGGTGATCAACACATCGAATTCGGCAGCGTCACCCTTCTTGATGGAGATGGGGCCTTCAACAGTGGCTTCAGCAATCTGTGCTTTGCCAAATCCAGCCCATTTGTCAGACTTGTCCGGGAAGTAAGGATTCCACTTGAGGACAAGTGTCTGCTCCACTGTGGCAACCTGGTCCAGGAACAATGGGCCGAGGGCTACCAGGAAGTGACCTTTTTCAGCGTACCAGTTCTGCAGGTTGGTGTAGCGCAGCGTGGCTTCCTCTGCGGTCACGAACTGAGACATGGTGGGTGCGTAAGGAATGTAATTCTCAGCCTGTGCCTGATCCAGGTAGGTCTTGAGAATTTCGAGGGAAGGACCAGCGATCAGGTTCGTCCACTCGGATTCCGCCAATGTGGCTTTGTCGCTCGAGAATGCCAGCTCGCCATTTTCCTCGCCCAGCACCATCAGGGCAAATGTGTCCCATCCAGCCTGACCGTATGACCAGGTCGGATACCATGTGGAGACCATGTTCTCGGTGTTCATGTAGAAGCGGTCTTCGTAGGTGGTGATGACGAGGGGATCGATAGATTCGATCTTGACGCCCTTGAAGTGACCAAGGAATGATGCGATGGCTTCTTCCTGGGCAGGATCGAAGATCTTGCTGTCTGCTTTACCAAGGTCGAAGGTCAGGATCATGCTCATGACGAAGTCGCCGATGGTCAGCGGGCTGCCGTTGTGCCAGAACATCTTGGTCCACAGGTCGGCGGGATAGTACACGGTGCATTTGGTGACTGCGGTCTTGCCTTCGCCGGCAGGAATGAAGACCTGGTTCACGGCGTCCCAATCGCCCCATGCCTCGGGATCCACAGCGATGCTGTCGACGAATTTCAGGTCGACCCAGTCAAGCTGTTTGGCGGTGGGGGTTCCGGTGACTGCTTCGCATTCGGCGCGTTCAATGCGCTGTGCTTCGGCAAGGCCGGTGTAGGGGTTGGTGATGGTAGCGAAGTCATCCAAACCGCGGTTGACCATGCTGTCGTCCACCCAGTTGGAGCCTGCGATGGGGTTGAAGGGCTGCACCATGATGCCGGATTGGGCAACGCGCAGCGTGCCGCCTTCCTGGCCGCCGATTTTGGCTGTGAGAGCCCATAACGGTGAGGTGGCGATACCGCCAGCCAGGTCGGAAGCGACTTCAAGGTCGGCACGGAAGGGTTCGTATGAGGTGTTCTCATTGACCCAGATGCCAGGCCATGCTTCTTCCAGATCGAGCGGGATGATTTCTTCGAAGATGGCATCGCGTTCTTCCATACTGGCGAAGTCATTCACCCACAGTTTCTCGGATAATTCGTACAGGCGTTCTGATGGTTCATAGAGCTGCATTGGGCCGTAGGGCTGGCCGAGAGGAGTGCTGAACCAACCGAAGTTGGAACCCTCGTCCAGGCTGATGGCCGTGCTGATCCATCCACCGGTGTAGACATGCCACGTGCAGGGCAGGGGATCGCCGGTCCAGATGGGGCCAGCGTCCGCGCGCGGTTTCTCATCGCGTGTCACTGTGAAGCCAAGGGCTTCCAGCTGATTGGCGAAGTAGTTACCGATCTGGCGGCGGTTGTCTTCCGTCCTGATCAGGACGACAACTACGACAGGTTTCCCGCCGAAGCTCCACTTGCCATCGACCAGTTCAGCGCCCATGGCGGGCATTTCCACATCTACGACCGCTTTGGCTTTTTCGAGGTCATACGCGTATTTCGCGACCATCGCGCCGATCGTGCCGGCGTAGCGGGCGTAGTCAGTGGATGCAATGCTGATCATGGTCAGTTTGGCGTAGCCAAGACCACCGAGGATCTCTTCCACAACATAATCGCGGTCGATCGCCCAGTTCATGGCTTCGCGGATCTTCATGTTGCTGAAGGGATTCAACAGGGTGGTATCGGTGCAGACAACTGTGTTGAACAGCAGCTGGTTGTATCCGCCGACCTGCATGGTGTATTTCAGGTTGGCATCGGTTTTGATGGTCTCGAAGAGACCAACATCATCCATGGTCACGGGATACACATCAATGGCACCAGCCTGGATCTGCGCAACGGCAGTATCCTGGTCAGCAATCGCCGTGAAGACCACTTCGTCGACCCAGGGTCCGGTGCGAGTCACTTCTGGTTCCTCGACGACCTCTTCCTCAGTGGGTTCTTCAACAACGGTTTCGGGTTCTTCCACTTCAGGAGTGGTGGTTTCGGCCGGCTTGCAGGCACCGAGAACCAGACCCAAAACAAGCATCATGCTGATAACGAACAAAAACTTGTTTTTCATTTGTTTCTCCTCCAAAAATTTTTAATACACGTACAGTCTTACGGGGAATGTTGCCATACTCGTTTCCTGAATAACCACCTCCTTTACAGTTCGAATAGAATATTCTCCCGAAAAAATCCGGGGGGTATAGCATAGAATTTATAGCACAATCAAACCGTATCGTCAACCTGTTTTAAGTAATCATAGGATCTGAAATTAATAATTAGATTAAAAACAGGAGTGTTCTTATCCATATTACTCACAAGCGTTGCCAATCTCGAACTCTTCAATATGAAACAGCTCGCTGCGTGCGGTCACATCCATCGACATGCCGCACAGGTCAACCCGGCTGAGGGCCAGGCGCGGGAAGTAGAACAGCGGAATGCTGGGCAGTTCGCTGGCCAGGATGCGTTGCACTTCCCGTTGTTGTTCCAGGGCCTGCTGCGAATAGCGATCTCCGCTCATCGCCCGGCTGCAGGCTTCGTCCAGCGCGGTGTTTGTATAACCCATCGTGTTCAAACCGCCGTAGCGCTCTCCCAGCCAGCTGTTGCCTGCATTGGCAATCTCAGAGGACATATAAATGTAGCACGCCGCCACATTGCCTGAAGCCCAGGCGAATTGGGCCAGGTCGTACTGTCTGCCAAACACCACCCCGTCTGGTGCCGGCGCGTAGAACTGGCTGCGGGGCATGACATTCACATCCACAGCGATACCGCACTGCCCGAGGTACTCCGCCACGTCCCGGGCTACCTGCTGACGGATCTCCGCCGGCGAGGTCGACAGCGTCACGCTGAAAGGCGTGCCATCCGCGATGCCGGGGATGCCGGCAGCAATCCGCGGCGTGGCCGGATCACCATCGTCATCTGCCCAGCCGGCTGCCTGCAGCAGACGTGCGCCTTCCTCCGGGTCATAGGCGTATTCCGGCAAACCAGGTTCGTACATGGGGTGCTCGGGCGGAAGGTAGCTGGTTGGCACCTGGGTCAGGTTGCCGTAATGTTCCACCTGGATCTGGTAACGGTTGATGCAGTAAGCGAACGCCCTGCGCACATTCACGTCACCGAAGAAATCCGGGCGGTCTCCCTCGGCAGCGCTGTATCCATCGTCGTAGCTGGCGGGGAAAATGTTGAAGTCGAGGTGCTCCCACTGCGGGCCCAGCCCATGATAGACAATGGCGCTGCCATCTATTTCCCGGTCGCGCATCAGCCCGTAGCCAGTTTCCCAGGCGACGGTCTGGTCGATGATATCGCACTGCCCCATGTCGAAAGAGATCAGCGCTGAATCGGCCTGCTCGCCGACAAACAGGTAGTGCAGGGTCTCGAATTTGGGCAGGCCTTCGTCCGCGCGGAAGTAGTAGGGATTTTTCACCAGGGTGATGCGCTCCCCGGCGATCCACTCCTGGATCATGTAGGCGCCCCAGCCCACGGGGTAGCGGTTGGTTTCATCCGCTTCCAGCAGCTCTTTTGCCGACATCCCTCGCAGGATGTGCTCAGGCAGCGGAAGCCAGAAATAATCGGCGATCTCAGCCGTGACCAGCCCCGGCAGGCTGATCCAGCGCACTGTCCTGTCGTCCAGGGCCTCGTACGCCTCGGTCTGGTCGATCGGGCGCTTCCAGGCAGGGGTATCCATGCTGGCAGCCACAAGATAGGAAAACACGGAATCCTGCGCCGTGAGTATCTCGCCGTCCGACCATGTCACCCCCGACAGCAGCGTGAAAGTCGCCACCAGGCGGTCCATGTTCATTTCAGAGTAACCATCATAGACAATCGCGCAATCCAGCGTGGTGCAGCCGCTCGGGTAGACCTCCACGCCTGCGTCCAGCTTCACAGGGTCGCCGTGGATGTTGATCACGATATCCCCCGCTTGAACCGGAACGCTCTGGTAGATCAGGTTGTCGTCGGCGGTGCTGGGGATGCGCTCCAAGATAACCGGGACCTGGGTGTAACGCTGCATGTCCACCGGGCCGTCGTAGATGGCTTCGAGCACGTTCCACATGGCCTGGCTGCTGCTTTCGTAGAAATACAACGATGAAGGTTCAACTCCAAGGCAGATGTTCAGTTCATGGGGAAGCTCGGTTGTGGCGGTCGGTTGCACGCTCGTCGCGGCCTGCGGCGTCGCAGAATCCGTGTCCATCGCGGCAGGCTTGCACGCGGAGAGGATCACCGCAAAGAGGATTGTTGATGAGGCGAAAACCAGGCTCAGTTTTTTCATGTTGATCTTTCTACCCATTATACAATTTTTCATTCTCCACCCAGGCGCATGCGCAGGTAGGATTCATAACGCTGCGCGGAGATGCGCCCCGATTCAACTGCAGCCATGACCGCGCAGCCCGGTTCGTGGTCATGGCTGCAGTTGCTGAACTGGCAGTCCTGGACGATACCCCGTATTTCCGGAAAGTAGCCATCCAGTTCTTCGGGCTGGATGTCCCAGAACGATAACGTGCGCAGTCCCGGCAGATCCACCACGTAGCCGCCGTCGGCCAGGGGGAACATTTCGCGCACGTTGGTGGTGTGTTTTCCCTTGCTGGTGGATGATTTGACCTCGCTGACCATCAGCCCCAATCCCGGCTGGATGGCGTTCATCAGGCTTGATTTGCCTACCCCTGACGGGCCCGCGAGCGCGGAGATCTTTCCACTTAACGCCTGGTTCAGTTCGCGCAGGCCTTTGCCCGTCTTCGCCGATGCGTAGATGACGGGATAACCCAGTGTGTTGTAGATTCCAAAGATCTTCCTGGCTTTGCGTTCGTTGGCCAGGTCCAGCTTGTTTGCCACGATCATGGCGGGAAGGCGCTGCTTTTCACAAATGATCAGGAACCTGTCGAGCATGCGCAAATGCGGTTCAGGCTGAGCGCAGGCAAACACCAGGACAACCTGGTCGGGGTTTGCCAGCAGCACCTGCATGTAATCCTCGCCCGGGCGGGGATCCCTGCGCACCAGCGCCGTGACGCGCGGTCGGATGGCCTCGATCACACCACTGCCATCCGGCAGGAGGGTGAAATCGACCCGGTCGCCCACGGCGATGAAATCCGTGTGCCGGTGCAGTCTCTTCAATTTCCCGCGTATGCCGCAGACGATCGTCTGCGGTGCGGCATGGACGGAATAGAATCCCGATTGCAGCCGTGTAACCCAGCCTGATGGCATACTAATCCTGGTTCATCCTTTCAGGGTGTGTCCGTTCCAAGGGGAGTGGGAGTGCGCGTGATGTACAGTGAACTTTCCCAGGGGTACTGGGTCAGCGACTGACCGAAATAGGATTCGATGATGCGCCGGAAGATCGGCGCGCCAATTTCCGACCCTTCGCCGCCATTCTCCACGATCACCACCACGGCGATATCCGGCAGGCTGGGATTCTGAGCTTTGGAATAGCCGGCAAACCAGGCGTGCGAAGTCAATCCTCCGCCCACGCTGGCGGTGCCCGTCTTGCCCACCACAGGGATGGTCAGCCCGAAAAACTTTTGATAGGCGGTCCCGCGGCGGTTATTGATGACCAGAGACATGGCATCCTGGAGCGCCTCCAGCGTGTCCTGGCTGATGGGCAGCGTGTTGCGCTCTTCTAGGGCATACTGTAGACTGACATCGCCGTTGGGCTTGACGATCTTCTCAATCACCTGGGGCCGGTACAGCGTTCCGCCGTTGGCGATCGCCGCGATGAAATCCGCCACCTGCAGCGGCGTGACGAGCATCTCGCCCTGCCCGATGCCCTGCTGCACAGCATCGCCGTCCGTGGCAGGGATGGGGATATTGCCGGTCACCTCAGCCACCTGCCCGATCCCGGTGGCGGAGCCCAGCCCAAAACCCAGCGCCATGTTGGCCAGGTAGGTGTTGCCCATCTGACGGAACAGGTCCAGGCCGATATGGTAGAAGTAAGGATTGCAGGAACGCATCAATCCCTCCGGCAGGGTCAGCACGCCGCTGGCTGCCACTTCTTTCTCCTTGGTCCAGTCATAAAAGATTGCCCCGGGCAGCTCCGTGAATTCGTACTGGCAGTCATAAGTGGTCTGCGTGGTATACAAACCGCTCTCCAGGGCCGCCGCCATGGTGACGACCTTGAAAACCGAGCCCAGCGGGTAGGCGCTTTGGGTCGCCCTGTTCAGCAGCCGGTTGCTGCCGTCGTTCAGCTGGTCTGCCAGCAACTCGGCGCTGTTGCGGTTATCGGTTGTAAAGAGGTTCGGATCAAGGCTGGGAGACGAAGCCATCGCCAGTACGCGCCCGGTGCTGACCTCCATGACGACTGCCGCCCCGGTGAAACCAAGAATGGCGCGCTGCGCGGCAATCTGCAGGTCGCGGTCCAGGGTGGTGTAGATGTTCTGCGAAGGTGAAGCGTCCTTCTGGGCGATGCGGGTCAGGATCGTGCCGTCCGGTCCGACCACGTACAGGGACGCGCTCGGGCTTCCCGCCAGGTAATCCTCCCCCCAGCGCTCCAGGCCAGCCGCGCCGACCTTCTCATCGCCGGCATACCCCTTGCGCCGGTACTCGTCCATCTGCTCAGGAAAGATGGACAGAATGTAACCGACCACCTGCGGCGCCACGCCGTTCAATTCATAAAACCGCCCGCTGTACTGGGTCATTTGCAGCCCGTCCAGCCCGGAGAGCGTTTCGTATCTCTCCTGCACATCGATGGAGGACGCTTCGCCGATCGCCACGTACCAGTTGGGATTGGCCGCCTCGATGACAGCGCGAATGTTCGGTTGGGTCAGGCCGGTCAACCGGGAGAGCTGGTAAACCAGTTCGCCTTCCTCGTCCGGATTGATTTCCACGGGAACCACCCCCAGCGCGACCGCGTTCGTGCTGGTGGCGATCATCTGCCCGTTGCGGTCATAGATGTTTGCGCGTGAAGGCCAGGTCACGTTCAGCGCCAGCCTGTTCCCGCCGCGCAGTTCCGGCAGGATCAGCCCCTCTTCCCACTCGATCTTCCAGCTTCCGCTCTCCATGATCAGCTGCATTTCCAGGTCGCGCTCGATATCCCCCATGAGATTGGTATGATACACGACATGGTAGGCGACTTTAGCAGAAGTTGTATATTTTAATGTAGAGAGAACGCTCACTTCAATGTCATTCAGGGTCATGTTGTACGAAGCGGTCTCGTACATGCTTTTAAACTCCTCCTCGGTGTACGCGTCGCGGCTGGTTCCGCTGATCAGCGCGTACATGCCCGCGTAATCGCCCTGCTGCCATTTTTCTAGAAAACCTGTGGCGGTATCCACGGCGTCCGGGGCTGGCGTGACATTCACCACGGGAGAAGGCAGCGTGCCGTCCGCCGGCGGGGTGACCCCAACCACGGGCGTGCCATCCGGACCTGAAGACGGCGTGCAGGCGGTAAAAATCAAAACAAATGACAGACTGATGATGAGTATTTTTTTCATTCGTCCTCCCGGTCGCCCAGGTCCTATCCTATGTCCTCTCCGCTCAGAACGCGTGAGGTGATCGAGCAGTCATAATGCAGATGGCGCTGGCAGATTGATCGAACATCGGCCTTAATGTCTACCTCAAATTCCCGCAGTCCGCGCTTCAAGTGGCACATGGGGAGCCCCATCACGTTGGCCATGCATCCGTGAAAATCCTCCGCTGGGTGAAATCCGCTGTGCTGGATGGCGTAGGCGCCAGCTTTATCCAGCGGGTCGCCGCTGTTGACATATTCGTCCAGTTCTTCATCCGAAAAATCACGCATGACCACTTCGGATGTGCACAACTGTCCCGTGCTGCGACCCTGCCTTGAATGCAGCCACAACGAGGTAAGCACCTGGTGGGATTTCCCTCGCAGTAGTGCCAGCATCCTGCGCGCATCATCCCTGTTGAGCGGTTTACCCAGGATCATGTCCTGAAAGACGACGATGGTGTCAGCTCCCAGGCGGAGATGCTCGCTATCCGGGTCAGTGGCTGCTTTGGCGCGCGAAACACGATCGACGTAGTCCAGGGGAGCCTCTCCATCGCGCGGCGTTTCGTCAATTTGCGCTGGTTCCGCGATGTAGCGCACTCCCAGCCAGTTCAGCATTTCTCTGCGGCGGGGCGAGTTGCTTGCCAGAATGAGCATAATCCAAAATTGTAACATACACTGCTGGGGGTGGAGCGAGTGCGAATATTTCGTTTACAATAGGAACATGAGGATTTGTGCGCGAAAACTTGTACAGGCCACATCCGTGCTGATCGGCCTTCTCGTGCTGCTTTCGATCCCGGCATCAGGCCTGGCGGCCAATCCGCCCGACAGCACCATCGCCATCGCCTCCCTGAAAACAGATGATTTCCCGCTCATGCGTTTGCGGTTCACTCCGCGCGCGGCGGACAGAACCGTTGTGAAAAATCTTACCATCGATGATGTATATTTGATCGAAGACGGCCTCGAGCGTGTCCTTGAACGCATGGCGCTCATCGAACCCGGCCTCCAGGTGATCATTGCCCTCAATCCCGGCGAGGCGATCAACTACTACGTCGGCGGGACGACCCGCTACGCCAATCTGCGTGCCGCGCTACAGTCATTTCTATCGGCGCAGGCAGATCGCGATAAGGATGATTTCAGCCTGGTGATCGCGTCCGAAGCACTGGCCGCGCGCGCTGGCGATCCTGCCGAGATCAGCTCTCTGCTGGCAGATTACAATCCCGCCTGGGCGGCGATGACCCCCTCGCTGGACAGCCTCAGCGCAGCGCTGGACCTGTGCAACACACCAAATCCGCGCGCGGACATGCAGCGCGTCATTCTCTACATCACGCCCATCAGCGGGGAAAACACTCTCGCGGATCTGAGAATGTTGACCCATCGCGCGGTCAGCGCCGGCGTGCGCGTCTTTGTGTGGCTGGTGGCATACAACACATCCCAATCCTCGCCTGAGACTGCCGCGCTGGAAGAGCTGGCCCATCGCACGAACGGGGAATTCTTCTTCTACACGGGCGTGGAATCCCTGCCGGATCCGGATGCCTGGTTTGAACCCTGGCGAAGTTTCTATTCCGCGGAGTACCTATCCGCCATTGACGAAAGCGGGACGCACAGCCTCGTGATCGGCACGCGGGATGAGGGTGGTAGCATCCAATCCGCTCCAATTACATTCGATCTAAACATCCAGGCACCCATCGCCAGTTTCGTCAACCCGCCCCAAAGCATCATCCGCACGCAGGTGGCAAACCAGCCGCTGGAAGAACTGCGCCTGGATTATCTGATACAATTTCCCGACGGTTATGCCCGCGAGATCCGCAGCGTCAGCCTGCTGGTGGACGGCGAGCAAACCCTGACGGATATCGATGAACCCTTTGATCAGTTTCTTTGGTCCCCCCCTGCCGATCCGCTGGCCGAATCTCACACGCTTCAGCTTCGCGTCACGGACAGCCTGGGGCTCACCTCGAACAGTCCTGTGGTCGACATCGCCATCGAGCTGCAAACAGCCGCTCGCACCATGGTACAGCAGTGGTTCGCCAGTTTCAGGGGGACGCGCTTGATCATCTTCATCGCGGTTGTCCTTTCGGCTGCCGCGCTGGTCACCGTACTGGTCCTGTCCAGCCGCGGGTATCGTCTCCGTCTTGGAAAAAGGCCTTCCCGGAAAGATCAGCGCGACCCGCTCAAGCAGCAGGTGCCCATTGGGATCGAGCCGGAGAAAAAGACCTCCCCCCCCATGATCAAACCTCCCCTTGCCGGCAACAGCAGCTACGCCCAACTCGTGCCGCTGACCAGCGTCGGGCAAACCAACGCCCTGATCAAACCTTTTCCGTTATCACGCGCAGAGCACGTGATCGGATCGGATGCCAAGCTGGTCGACATCCTGGTCAAGTCGACCAGCGTGGAGCCCGTTCATTCCCGCATCACGTACAAAGGCGAGTCGGGTGTCTTTGTGGCTGACTGCCGCACCAAAACAGGCACCTGGGTGAATTACGCGCCCGTCTCAGAAGCAGGTACGCGCCTGGAACACAATGACATCGTTTCATTTGGGAAGATCGCCTACCGCTTTGAGCTGATCCGCCAGCCAGCCGGAAGCAACCCGATCTGAAAACCTCATGAAGAAAACCATCCAATCCCCTTACCCGGTCCATGCCGCGACGCATGCCGGGATGAGCGGAAAATCCAACGAGGACGCGTTTGGTTACCGTGTTTTCGCGCGAGACGGCCGGGCTCCTGCCCTGGCATGCGTCGTGGCGGACGGCATCGGCGGGCACCGCGCCGGGGAAGTGGCGTCTGCCATGGCTGTTGAGTCCATCCTGGATCACCTATCCCAAATTCCCGAAAGGAAACCGATCACCCTGTGCCGACACGCGGTCGAACACGCCAGCGAAACGATCCTCCGGCGGGGCAGGGAGAATTGTCAACAATCAGGTATGGGCACGACCTGCGCGCTGATATGGCTTCAGGAGCGCAGGCTCTTCACCGCCCACCTGGGAGACTCTCGAATATACCTGTATCGAAGCAGCAGGTTGTCCCAGCTGAGCACCGACCATTCCTGGGTACAGGATGCCATTGAAAATGGATTGTTGGACCCCGGCACCGGTCGCGATCACCCCCACGCTCATATCATCCGGCGCTACCTTGGCTCCGATCCGCCTTCAGAAGTGGACTGCCGCATGCGGTCTCCCTCCCGTCCCGGATCATGCCCGCACGAACCCAGGCGGGGCCTCGCGCTGAAACAGGACGACCTCGTGCTGGTCTGCTCTGACGGTCTGACCGACATGATCACGGATGAGGAAATTGAAAAAATACTGGGCGAGAACAAACCGCGCGCAGCGTGCAGTAAATTGATCGCGGCGGCCAATGCGCGTGGCGGCTTCGACAACATCACGGTGCTTCTCGTGCAGGTTCCTTAGCCCGTTCCCTGCTGACCGAATTTTCGCTTGCTGTTCTCCAGCACTTTTTTTGCCGCAGCGGATGACCGCTCAACATGGCCGATCTCCATCGCCAGAATCACCGCGCCTGCAGCGGGAGGAACATCAAGAAGGGAAAATCGTGCCTTCGGGCCTTCCTGTTTCACCACGCATTGGAACGGCTGGGTGTAAAGAGCGCCCCCGTTGAACATGCTGCCCATCATGACCACATCGAACTCTTCCCCGCCAAGCGCAAGCTTGCGGATCACGCCGGCTGCCATGCTGCCCAGCTCCTGCGCTGCCCAGGTGACGCAGTCCCGGGCCACCTCGTCCCCATCTTCCGCCAGGCGGAAGACTTCCGGTGCACTTCCCGCGTCCAGCGCGAGTCTCCCCTGCGACAGGCCTTCCAGCAGGTTCTCAATGTCTTTTGCGCCTGCCAGTCGAACGAATGCCTCTGTCAGCCTCGTCGCCGGTCCCCTCCTGCCCCATTCCAGCGCGATGGATTGGACGGCTTTGAGCACCAGCGACCCCGCCCCCCCGTGTTCGGCAAACCAGGCTCCACCGCCGGTCATGTGCGCGAAGTCTCCATCGGCGTTCCTGCCCCAGCAGTTGTCTCCTGTTCCCGCGTCCACCGCCACCCCCCATCCCGCACGTGTTCCTGCATACAGCCCCAGCACGGCATCGTTGACCAGCTTCACCGGAGCGGTGATGCCCGTCCCGCGAACCGCCTCCATGTGGGACGGCTCCTCGGAAGGCCAATCCAGTCCTGCCAGCCCGTATCCGGCAGCGCTGATCTGGCTCAAGGCTATTTCCGCCTGATCCAGAGCCTGTTGGGTGGCCTGCCCCAGGGCCTGCATGGTTCCCGGGAAACCCACGGATTCGTGATTGCCGGGTCCGCTCAGGCCAATCCCGATGATATTCCCCTGCCCATCAGCGATCATCGCTTGGGTCTTGGTGCCGCCGACATCGCACCCGAGGTAGTATTTCATATCGCCCGCGCTCTTTTCATCACGGCATGATCTGCTGCAGTGTCTTGTAACTGGCCAGCGTGATGCCCAGATCTTTGATCAATTTTTTGAGATCCTCGCGCATGAGGATATGGTAATCCTCCACCCGGCAGCGCCAATCCGGACAGATCGCCCGCAGTTCGGGGGTATCCTGGGCGGGATGGGCGTAGATGCGGGAAATGCCGCAGGGAAGGTTTTTCAGAATATCAATATATTTTTCATAACGCTGATCGGTTTCCTGTAAATTGACCCAGAACAGGCCATCGTGCAGAGGGACACCCATTTCCTCCAGCGTTCCCATGAATTGGGCGGCCATCTTCGCCGACTCCGGGTCCGCTCCCTGGACTACCCAGCCTGCCTCGTCCAGCCTCACTGCCAGCGGCACGAGGTGATGACTGACCCCCAGCTGCACGTAATTGACCAGGATCTTTGGATTCAGCACGGTGCCCATGTGCGTATCGATGTGCGAGGCGTGAATACCTGCTTGCTTTACCCTGAGGATCTGCGCCTCCATCTCCTGGCGGGCAGCGTCCGCGTCACATCCAGCCCAAACCGCGTCGTTGCCCCGGAAGAAATAACCTTCATCGTCGATCAATCCCGTTGCGGGATCGACGGTCGAGATGGGTCCCCAGCGGTAGTGATCCCATTCGCAGGTGAGCGTGATGTGCACACCCAGGTCCATGGACTGGGATTTTTGCCACATGGCCGCCGCGCCGCGAAACCACCCGCAGGGAGCCATGACCGCGCCCGAGGTGACCAATCCGAAATCATGCAGCTCTCCGAACGCGGACAGGGTTGCCTGGCACATCCCGATGTCATCAGCGTGGATGATGAGGATCCTGTCTTGATTTGAAAGGCCGATCTTTTTCATGGCGGGGTTTGGGTTCATTTCAGCTCCTGCTTCTTTATGCATATTGTAGCAACAATCTGATGACCGAAGAATAAAAAGCGGGAGAGGAAAAACCTCTCCCGCTGCCAAATCTTCACTTTCTACATCAGGAAATGGACCGCCGGGGTGAAGTAATAGTATGAACCTCTTCCCAGTAGATCGGCCAGGTTCGTGCCGAGCGCCATCAAGACAAGGAACACGATCAGGCTCACCACGACTCCCAGGAGGATGCCGAACAACCAGGACACCAGCCAGATGAGCGCGCCTTTACCAAAGCTCACCTTGTACATCCACATCGCCATCAGGATGGTGATAACGATCCCGACCAGCCCGCTGATGATACCCGGCACCAGCAGCATCCCCAGCGATCCGCTCAAACGGCTGAAGAAAGAAGGAAAATCGTTGATTGAACCGAGATTCGCAAACGCCATGCTTCCAAAGAGCGCGCTGATGATGCCGCCCACGATGCTGTTGGCAATCATGCTGAGCACGCCCGTGCCGAAGGCTTTCCAGTAATTGCGGCCCTCGATCTTCAGGATGGCTGCGGAGATCAGGAACGGCAGGGGTATGAAAACGAATAATGACAGTAAGAATAAACCGCAGCACAGCAGGATCGCAACGACCCCGCCCCCCATGATGGTACCAAAAAGATTATCCATTGACTCTTCTCCTCTAATAAATTTTTCCGTGCCGGTCAGGGCACGCGATCACAACTTGATGAACAAATAATACAATCCGATCACGAGCAGGTTCATCGGCAGCGCCAGCAGCCACAGAATGACTCCCTTCTTCCAGTTGACTTCATAGATCCACAAGCTGAGCAGTGAAACAATGAACATGTGCAGGATGGGGATCGCCACCAGCGCGATGATCTGGGCTATCTCGGCGTTTCCGTTTTTCCCGGCCAGCCAGTAGATGAACGCTCCTGCCGCAGCGCTGGCGAGCATGCTCAGCAGGGACAGGCCAAACGCCCGCCAGTAGCTGCGGGCACTGAACTTCAGGATTTTCGCGCTGAAAAAGTAGGGCAGGGGAAACAGTCCAAAAAGACCCAGGAGCACCAGAATGCACAGCACCCCCACCGCCACAGCGCCGAGACTGTTCAATAGACTCATGATCGCTCCTGTCTGCATGTATTTGAGATCAAGTTTACCCTGGGATCTCCAATGCTTAAAAATTCTATCATAAATTGACCATTATAATAATATCTATTCATGAAGTTCAAACGCTCTCTTCACTTTTTCGTCGCATTTATCATCGCCCTGGCCGCGGTGCTATCCTCATGCGGGCAGAGCGCTCTCATAACCCCTTCCCCCGCCATCACACAGGAATCATCTCAAACGCCTTCATCAACACTCGCGCCAACAGCAGCTCCCACCCCGATGCCCAGTCCGACTCCAACCCTGCCGTATTTTGGCGGGGGTATGCTGACATTGGCTCAAAAGCAGCGCCTCGCGCAAACCTCCCTGGAGTTCACCGCGTCGACTGAAGCCGACGCCATCCAGGTGGCGCGCTCATTGAAATTCCTGGTCAATGAAGGTCACCCCGCCAGCATGTGCGGACCACTCTCGATCGCAATCCTTCAAAGGGCCGGACTGCTCGATCCGGCCGTGGACCGCCACCTCTTTTGGAAGCTCAATCCGCGCCCGGATGTAGATCTGCCATTGCTGGAGGCGACCTTTCCCCGCTCCAGCTACGAGTGGATATCCGTGCGCGCGCCCATCCAGCAGTTTGATTTCGCTGCCAGCCCTCTTTATCCGGGCGACCTCCTCTACCTGTATGCCGGTGACGCGGGATCCTTCGAGCACGTTCTGGTGGTCACCCGCGTGGACGAAGAAGGTCGCGCTTTCTCCGTGAACAATCACCAGACCAATGATGGCTACCTCATCTCCGAATTGATGCTGTATGATCCAACTCAACCCGGAATTGGAGCTTTCTATGATTGGACCAATCGCGAACTGTGGAGGCTTGGTCTGACCGGTTTCGGGGGATTTGATCTCTGGCGTCCTTCCCGCCCCATCAGCGACCCGACTGTAGAGCAGTCCGCGCTCCAAAGCTCCTGGCAGAGTGTCATGGATTCAACTGGCGGTCGCTGGAACATTCTCTTCAAGGAGATCGGCGGGGAAACGCATTACGCGCGGTTGGAAAACGAGTCGCTGCACCCAGCCTCAACCATTAAAGTTCCCATCGCCATGCTTTTCTTCCAGGCGCTGCTGCAGTCAGGGGTCACCGATCTGCAGGGGTATATCAGCACGCACGCCATCGACAATCGTCCCGTCGAAGAGCTGCTGCGCTCCATGCTGGTCTTCTCAGAAGAGGATGCCACGCAGATCCTGATGAGCTGGAGCGTGAAATACGTGAATTTTGAGAAAGTCTTCCACTCCTGGGGGATCGATCGCACCATGCTCACCCCGCGGCGCAGCACCGTCCTGGAGATCGCCAGGTTCCTGGAAGTGCTCTACACGGGTGAAGCGCTCACCCCGGACGCCCGCGGCATCATCCTGGACCTGCTGGCGGAACGCACCACCAACGACGATTTGCGCCTGGGCAGCCTGCAGAAGATGTTGGGCAGTACCGGTTTGGTGTATAACAAGCGCGGCACGATGACCGCTGACTGGCTGATCGTCGCTGACGCTGCGATCATCACCTACAACGAAAAAGCCTATGTGCTGGTGATGATCGGCCAACCCGCGTACAATGAGTCCAGTCCCACCTACGAGCAGCTCGAAGCAGCCTTTACCGAGATGGTTCCCCCGCTGTGGGAATTCCTGCAGGCAGACCAGTGACAAGGGACCATCATGACCCATAGAAAATCCATCCTGCGGCTTCTGTCGTTCCTCCTGCTTTGCCCTTGCCTGATGGCCGGCCTGGCAGGTTGCCAGGCGCAGCCTTCGGCCACCTACCCGACCAACACGTACGCCTTTGAACTGCCCACCGCCACGTTGAGCTTGAGCACGCCTGGACCCGTGGAGACCCTCCCGGCAGAGGATCCAACGCTCACACCCACCGCGCTGATCGTTCCGACGCGCGCTCTTCCGGAAAGTTTCAATTGGAAGGAGATGCCCGCCCAGCCCCAGATCAGCCAGACTGCCGTGCAGATCTACATGTCCGGCATTGCCCGGGGACGCGATCCGCGCAACATTTCCGTGGTGGGTGACTGCCAGGCGATCCCATACGTCTTCCTGGGCAAGTACGGCATCCGGCAGTACACGCTGGATGCTGAATACTACCTGGAAGAAATGATCTCGTTCTACCGCCCTTCGTTTGCCCGCGAGGGGTATGCCGTGCGCGGTGGCTTCACCGCGGCTTCGGTCTTCTCCCCCGCCCAGGCAGACCCCGCGGCCTGCATGCCCGGTGAGACACCGCTGGACTGCGAATGGCGCATCCAGAATCCCAGCATCGCATTCATCAACATGGAAACCTGGCA
The DNA here is from genome assembly GCA_964498605.1 of uncultured Anaerolineaceae bacterium. GTDB lineage: Bacteria > Chloroflexota > Anaerolineae > Anaerolineales > Anaerolineaceae > JBGQAS01. The sequence continues at coordinate 73,397 of CAZCHK010000003.1, forward strand.
GATTGATGGCACGGTTGACCGCTATGAGGCTTACCTGCGCCGCATCGTGGAGTTCAGCATTTCCCGCGGCACGCTGCCCATCCTGATCACCAAGGCGGACATGGCGGAAGCCAAAACCCCGGTCATCAACCCGGCCATGGCGCGCGTGGCGTACGAGTACGATGTTCCCCTGGTCAACTTCTGGCAATCAGCCCAGTTCCTGGAGAACCGCGGCATCGATCCGCAGCGGGAAGGTTTTCACCTGACCGAGGCAGGGTACGATCTGAAACAGAAACTGGCCCTGCTTATCCTGTACGACCTGTGGACCCGGGTGCGTCCGGACACGCTGGAGATCCAGCAGGAGAACACGGATCTGATCCCGGCGCCGCAAAGCGGCAGTGATCGCGCCAACCCACCCACGCTCACCTTCCACTGCGGCGGGAACTGCGTGTATTTCGACCTGTACCAAACTTCGAACGATGGCGTGCGTTCGGCGGGGATCTATGAACTGGATATCGAAACCTCGCAGCTGCGTTTGATCTCCAGCCCGGGCATGATCCTGCAGGACACATCAGCAGATGGCCGGCAACTGTTGATCAGCTCATCCTCAGGGTTGTACATCGCGAGCCGTGATTCCAACACCCTGTCCTGGATCGCGGACGAGCTGTATGAACCAGGTTCTTCATCAGCCTATTTCGACACCTCCGGCAGATTCGTCACCGCCCTGCTTGGCAGTGGCGGACAGGCGCGCATCGCCCGTTTTGACCGCCAGGACCTGTCGCAGCCATCCATTTTGATCGAGGCCCCCTCCGCCATCCGCCTGATCACCTACCGTCCGCAGGACAGCTTCTACTGGCAAAGCGGCAGCTGCTCCGGCCTGGAATTCTGCCAGACGGAAGATTTATGGAAAACCGATCCCGCAACGGGTATGAGCGAAAGGATCGACGATAAAGTGAACCTGGCCTTTTCCCCCGCGGGGACCGGCCTTGCCTTTCAGGACCCGCACTACACGCACGAAGCCAACGGGTTCCATAACCCGGTGTTGTTTTATGAAGATACCTTAGCCGGGATCACCTCGCGGCGCATGTTCCAGTTTGACCACCCCGGGGGATTCATGGTCCATCCGCAGGTCGCCGCGTACGCCTTCTCGCCGGACGGCAGCCGCATCTTCATCCTCTACGACCAGTACAGCGATTACTTCGAACGCTCCATGACGCTGATCTTCTACCTGGAAGACCTGCTCGCGCACCAGGTGCTCGCCGCAGGGAAAATGATCGGCGGTTACGGCAGCCTGATGCCGCTGGCTGTATGGTCACCGCAGGGTGACAGCGTGCTGCTTCTGTTTACCAGCACCGGACAGGGAACATCCTACCAGCTGGAATTCTTTGAAAAGGACACGCTCAGATTGGCCTCGGAGCCATCCCTGCTGATTGAGCCTCTCATCCTGCAGGGGTATTCCTTTCCCCGCCATGCTTTCTGGGTCAATCCATGAAAGGGTTATCATTTTTGTTATCTTAGACCAAATTGGTATAGTTTTTCACGTAATCTGCTATCATTATTACAATCTCAATTCCGGAGGAGAGTTCGCATGGAAATCAAACCCAACAGCGTATATAAACAGCGCTACACGATCGTCCGCGCCATGGATGGCACACCCCCGGGCGGCTTGTATCTCGGTAGAGATATGTCGCTGGAACAGGCGGTGTTGATCAGGTTCAGGCAATCACCCGGAGGGGCTGGCGACCAGCAGTTCATGCAATCGGCTGCCAGGTTGATGGAGATCCAGCATCCCAATATCGCCCGCGTTGTGGACAGCTTCGTTGAAGCTGGTCTGCAGGGCCTGGTCATGGAGTACATCCCCGGCGACAACCTGGTCACATTTATCCAGCAGTACGGCGCGCTGACCATGCCAGAACTGGAACCCTGGGTGCAAAAACTCAGCCACGCGTTAACCTATCTCCATTCCAGGAAACCTGCCATCGTGCACGGCGACATCCGCCCGTCGAACCTCATCCTCACCCCCGAATCGGACCTGATCCTGATCAATTACGGCATGCCGGAGCTGGGCGGTGAGCCGCTCCCCGCGGACCAGGCGGCCTTCACATCTCCAGAACGCGAAGAGAAGGCCGACATGATGACCCCTTCCGCCGACCAGTACGCGCTGGCTGCCACGCTGTATTTCCTGCTGACCAAACAGTCACCCCCTTCGGCCTATCAACGCCAGGTGGAAGGCGCCGGCATCACCCCGCTGCACACGCTGAAAACACAGATCCCATCCTCGCTGCACCCGGTCATGGCAAAAGCCCTGGCGCTGCGCCCCCAGGACCGCCATTTAAGTATCAAGGATTTTTCCCTGGCATTCCTCTCCACTGGCAAAGCTGCTGCCCCGCAACCTGTCCCTTATTCTCCCCCGGCACCTGTGCCGCAATCTGCTCAGCCTGTTCCGCTGGTGCCGCCTGGGATGAACGCGGTTCCCTCACCGCAGCAGGCCGTGTTTGTGCCACGCACCTCCTTGCAGCAGGGTACCCCCGCTGCGCCAAAAAAGCGCCTCCCTGCAGCCCTGATCATAGCCCTTGTCGTCATAGGCATCGGCGCACTTACAGGTGGGTTCTTTCTCGTGCGCAATCTGCTTCGGTCAGGCATGAGCGCTGCAACTGGCGATCCATCCACCTGGCCCACCGTGACACCCAAGTCGGCCACACCTACCGTTGAACTGCCAACACTGGCCCCTACCGAAGCTCCTGGTGCTACCTCCCCGAGCTTCCCCTCAGAGTCACTGATTGCCTACATCAGCAATAAAGGGGATGGGACTTCCGATCAGCTGTGGCTGATGCGCATCGGCGTGGACGAATACGGCGCGCCACGGGTTTTCGATAATGTGCAGTTGACCGAGGGTGGATGCAATAAATCGCAACCAGCATGGGATCCAACAGGCATGTATCTTGTTTTCGTGTGCGACACCGGGACTGAAGAACAAGGGAAAGATCTTTACGTTCTGGACTTTTCATCTGAAAACATGACCATCGAGCAGATCACCTCCATGCCGGGCGATGAAACAGAGCCTGTTTTTTCTCCGGATGCCACGTACCTGGCATGGGTGAACCTGGGATCAGTTTCTCCCGAACAATCGGTCATATTCTTTTCGGAGAACATGTCCGATGTGGAGGTCATCCAGCAGAATCTTGGTGAATACTCTCCCTCGTTCTCCGCAGATGGCATGCATATGGCCTATGTGGCGGATGAAGCCAATGGCAACTTCGTGATCAGGGTTGCCGATCGATCCGATTTATACCTGTCCTCCGAGTACTTTGACCCGCAGTTGCGTCAGAAATCAGCGGTGGAGGTCGAGTGGGCACCCGACGGAGAAAAGATTGCGTACACGCACTTTGATCCGGAGACCTATGCCATGTATATTCATTTAACAACCTGGACATCCCGCGGGGATGACGACCAGCAGCTGACCGATTCGGGTGGCGATTGGGGCGCTTCTTTTTCACCAGATTCACAGTGGATCATCTTCACATCCGTGAGAGATGGCAACGAAGAACTCTACCTCATGTCCGCTGATGGAACAGGCGAGGAGATCAACCTGACCAACTCCCAGTGGATTGATAAAGATCCGGCCTGGTTTCCAGTACTTGCTGCTGACCGGTCAGGGCAAAACACGGAAAACTTTGAGCTGCCAACTTATCCCGTACGAATTGAAGGGACACCGACCATCTGCGGGGATGACAGCTTTAACGCTTCAACTCAGTTGTGCAGTTATGCAGACGACAGCTTTGTTGAGGGTGAAAATGTGATCATCATCTGGAACGTGCTTGATTTTACTCCTGGAACCGTGTTAACCTTAGAACTGTACAGCGAGAACGGCGAGTACATCACTTCAGATACAATGACCGAGGATGGGGCTACCACTGGCTTTCGTTATAATGTCAATGAGACCCCGCTCACGGCCGGAAATTATTACCTTGAGGTTTACTACGATAGCACGTACTATGGTCGGTACTGGTTTTCAATCAGTCCATCCTCCGGGGGCGGGGGAGGAGAGTAAAAATAAAGAGACTGGCAATGGGCATTGCCAGTCTCTTTATTTTCCTTGGGAAATTTATGTCCCGCTATCGCTGGGGCGTGATTCACTGCCTGGCATGTCCGCGCGAGGATTGATGGGCGCTTTTCTCGGCGTCGGTTTGCCGGCATTGGGGTTGAGCAGGAACATCAGTTGGCGCATGGCGGTCGTGTCATAGCTCTGGCTGCCGCACATATCGCACACCCAGGCGGGAAAATCCGGCACGCTGATCAGCTCCTCACCCATCATGGTCATGTAGGTGACCAGCTTCTTTTTCATCTTTCCTGCTGAACATTCAAAGCAGGGAATAATCTTGTCCGAAATATCTTCCATCTTGATTGCCATTGTATCAGAATTTCACGAAAATGCTATGGCTGCTCACCGGTGCTGACAAAGGTCGGGTACGGCATCACGCCCATCGCGGAAAACGGCCAATAGGTTACCAGCGCTTTTCCAACCAGATAACTCACCGGTACATAACCCCAGTCGTGTGAGTCAGAGGAATCGTTGCGGTTATCACCCAGCACAAAGACCGATTCCGCAGGCACCGTCCACTCGCCTGCGTAGTTCGGCCTTGCCATGATGTAGGGCTCAAGGAGTGCCTGGTCATTGACATAGACGATGCCCTGATCCACGCGCACCGTGTCACCCGGTTTGCCGATCAGCCTTTTAATATAATCCTCTTCCGTGTTGCCGGGATAATGAAAGACCACCACATCGCCGGTCTTCATCTCGCCAAGCCTGTACGCCAGCTTGCTCACCAGGAGAAAATCACCCGGCATGAGCGTAGGTTCCATGCTGATATTCTGCACCTTCACCCGCGCGAAAACAGCATCCACCGCGAAGAAGAGCACGACTGCCAGTACGATCGTCTCGATCAATTCGATCAACCAGCGCTTCCAGCCGGTCTTCTTTTTATCCTCCTGCTCCTCACCGTACCGAAGCGCCTCTTTTTTGTGTGTTTCTTTTTCTGTCATCCGTTCATCACTTGATTCTTGAATTGGCATGGTCACATTAACATTCCGCATGGCATTATACACCCGCCTTCCGCTGCGTGAGCAGCCGCTTGATGCAGGCAAGCATTCCGAAAAGGATCAGGGCTCCAAGGTTGAGCGCCAGGCCCGCCAGCATCACCACGATGATGAACAGCGTCACTCGACTGAGCGCCTGCGCGCCCAGGTTCAGCACATCCCCGGCCCAGTTGAGCGTGATGTTCAACAATGCCAGGAAAAGCACGAACCAGCCAAATCCTCGCGTCGAGCCTTCGATGTCCGACGGGCTGAGCGTGATCGAGTTGCCAATCACCAGAGCCAGGTACAGGAAAACATAGAACTGCCAGCGCCTGAGGTTTCCCGCTGAGAACAACACGCCCAGCGCCCGCGCCATGTGCGTCAGCGCTTCCCGAACCCACGCCCAGGGGGCTTCTGCCAGCCCGTTCTGTGCCGGCGTGAACTGGAACATGGCCGGTCCGATCAGCAGCAGCGCCATCAGCAGGATCATGCCTGATCCCAGCAGGATGGGACCCATGCCGATAAAGAAGTTCCCGATCTGGTGATAGATATTATTCGGGTCGTAGCGGTGTTCCACCACGCCCAGCGTGCCGTCCGGCGCGGGATGAAAGAGTTGCAACCGTGTGATCCTGTGTCCAAAGATCAGGCAGAACAAGGCATGCCCAAGCTCATGGATGGGAGTGCCGATTGTTTTGAACAGCACCAGCCACATCGTCCGCCCCAGCACGAACACACTCTGCTTCTGCACGCCCATTGACACAAAGTGCATCCCCGCCGCAAGCAGAAGCACGGGCAGGAACAGGATTCCCATCTGCAAGAGGGTGTCCCCCAAAGCGTTTCCTAAATAGTTGAATACCGCTTCGATGTCGTTATTCCATCCTGGAGGTTAATCTTCGTGCCGTGCCTTCAGCACCAGCTTGATCGGCGTGCCTGTGTAGGGGAACTGCTTGCGGATCTGGTTCTCCAGAAATCGAATATAAGTGAAATGCGCCAGCTTGGGCTTGTTGACGTAGATCAGGAAGGTCGGCGGATCGGTGCGCACCTGTGTGCCGTAGTACAGCTTGATGCCCACGCCTGTCTTTCCCACCGGCATGTGCACGTCCTGCGCGTCGTGCAGGACTTTATTCAACGCGCTGGTCGGGATCCTTGCCAGCCGCTCCTCCTGCACGCTCAGGGCCATCGGTAGCACATCCCCCACCCGCTGTCCCGTTTTTGCGGAAATGAAAAGAATCGGCACGTAATCCATGAAGTTCAGCTCGTACCGCAGACGCTCCATGTATTTCCCCATGGTGGTGTCGTCCTTTTCAATCGCGTCCCATTTGTTGACGATCACGACTACGCTCTTATAGGCTTCTGAGACAAAACCTGCGATATGAAGGTCCTGCGCGCTGATCACACTAGTGGCATCGATCATCAGCAGCGCCACTTCAGCGCGCTCGATGGCGCGCATGGAGCGGATCACCGAATAGCGTTCCACTCCGGGGATAATCTTGCCGCGTCTGCGGATTCCCGCTGTATCAATCAGCGTGACAGGCAGCCCTTCAAAAATAATCCGGGTGTCGACTGCATCGCGCGTGGTGCCGGCAATCGGGCTGACGATCGATCGCTCCTGTCCCACAAGCCTGTTCAACAGGCTCGACTTGCCCACATTCGGCTTGCCGACGATGGCTATTTTGACCGAATCGTCCTCTTCTTCTTCCTCGCCTGGCCCAAAGGATGCTGTCAGCGCGTCCAGAAGGTCACCGGTTCCCGTCCCGTGAATTGCGGAGATGGGATAGGGCTCTCCCATGCCCAGTTCATAGAACAACACCGCGGCGTCACGACCTGGCGCGTTATCCGCCTTGTTGACAACCACGAACACGGGGGGGAGCACCTTCCCGTTCTCCTTGCGCTGGTTGCGGCGCAGCATCTGCGCAACCTCCAGGTCTGCCGGCGTCACACCGCTCATCGCATCCACCAGGAACAGCACCGCATCCGCTTCCTGGACAGCCAGCAAGGCCTGACCGCGAATCTGCTGGATGTAATCAGCCGAATCCACCGAAAGTGCGTCTTTGCCCCCTTCACCGGGGTCGATGCCGCCTGTGTCGATGATGTCGAAGGGGATGCCGTTCCATTCGGATACTGCGAAAAGACGGTCACGCGTTGTGCCGGGAGTATCGTTGACGATCGCCAGCTGCTCTCCCGCCAGCCGGTTGAAAAATGTGCTTTTGCCAACATTTGGACGCCCCACCAGGGCGACCACGGGTTTCTTTTTCATGCCGGATTTCCTTTGCCTATTTACTGCTGACGATCACTTCGAGCGTGTTGGGCACCACCGACTGAAGGGCGGCCCCTTCCTGCCCGATCTCGACGATGGGTGCTTTCTGCCATGTCCCCACTCCCACGCCGGTCAGGTCCACCTTAACCTTCACGTTAAGCACGCTGATCTTTTCCAGCACCGTTGCCGGACCGCTGATCAACAGGCTGACAACCTGCGGCGAGACCTGGGCCGCCAATCCCTCTCCCAGCCCGATCACCTCCACCTGGATGTTGTTCAACGCCACGCTGGATTCGATCGCCGCGATACCCACCAGCACGCTGACGTAGTTCTGGTCGATAGCCACGACGCCCAGCGGCAGGTTCAGCACGAGCTGGGTCTCAAATCCCTCACGCACGCCTGAGAGGTTCAGCGGGAACGTCTCCACGTAGCCGGCCAGGTTTTCCACCTGTTGCGGGTTGGCGGAGAATACCGTCACCGCTGGCGGGTTGACCGAAAGGCTGGTAAGGCGGTACCCGGTGGCAGGCTGCCCGCTCCACAGCACTTTGACCACCACGTTGCGGTAACCCGTTTGTGCCTCGATCGGTATCTCCACCGCTACCTGCGCCGGAGTGATCGTTACCCCCTGGATCACGTTGCCTTCAGCATCCAACGCTCTCAAAATTAGGCTTCCTTTTAGTGTCTCCCGCAGATCACGAATATCCGCGTCCGCCTGTACCATGGCAACCTTCTCCACCAGGCTTTTTGCGCCGCGGATGACCACATCGGATTGTTCCAGGATCGGCGCGCCATCTGAAAAGCCAACAGAGGGTTCCCCTATTTTGTTGATCGTGATCGGTCTGGATTCGGTCAACAATTCTTCCAGCGTGATCAGGATCTTCTCAGGTTCCTGCAGGATCAGCCTGGCGGGGGTCATTTGCAGCGCTACCTGCACGGGAACGATGTGATCACCGGCTTGCAGGCCAGAGAGGTCGATCACGGCTGTCGCTGGCTGGTCATTGGCAGGAACCTCGTCCCACACCGAGATCGGGGCGCTGATCTGCAGCGTGATGACCGGCTGGAGATTGCTGGTGATGAGCAGTGTTTCATCCTGCCCGATCAACTGCAGGGGAATATCTGCCACCGTGCGCGTTTCAGTCGGGTCGCCGGAGGTCACGGCGATGATCCAGATCGTGATCGCGATTGCCAGGGATAACAGCAGCGATGGCAGGGTTTTAAGCCAATTTTTAAACTTCATCACAGCTATTCATCCTTTTCGCTGAGTCCCAGCCAGTCGCGTATCACACGCACAGGATCGAATTTCCGACGTTTCTTATTGATATCCTGCAGCAGCGCGGTCAGGATGTTCCTTAATCGTTCCACATCCAGTTTTCGGATGATCTTCCCGTTATGCGCGATCGAGATCCCGCCGGTTTGTTCCGACACGACCACGATGACGGCGTCGCTCACCTCACTGATGCCGAGAGCCGCCCTGTGCCTCAAGCCCATCTGCCTTTCCGGCGAGCTTTGCAGTACACCGCTGGCGCTGAGTGGCATCACGCAGGAAGCTGCCAGGATGGCATCTCCGCGGATGATCACCGCACCGTCGTGCAGCGGCGTGTTGGGGTAGAAGATCTGCATCAGCAGTTCCGCGGTCACACTTGAATTCATCCTGACGCCTGTTTTTATGTAATCGGTCAGGCTTTCCTGGCGCTGGATGGCGATCAACGCTCCGTGTTGTTTGCCAGATAGCCCCCCGCAGGCCGCCACAATGGCATTGATAGTTTCGGGGGAAACCTCTTTGGCGGAGGGACTCAGCAGGCCTACCGTGCCCGATCCAGCCCTGCCCAGGCGCTCCAGCCCGCGCCTGATCTCCGGGGCAAAAACCACTGGAATGGCGAATAGGAGCGCCGGAAGGGCGTTGCTCATCAACCAGTTGAAAGCGGGCAGATCGGCGAACGTGCCCAGCAGCGCGATGACAATGATCAGCAAAAGGACACCCCGCAGCAGCACCATGGCCTGAGTGTCCCGCAGCATCAGGAAAATCGCGTATATGATCAGTGCCACCAGCAGCAGGTCAACGATGCTCAGCCAGTTGAGCCGTTGAAACAGAAATGTGATCTCGCTCAGGATCTGGTTCATTTTTGTCTTGTTTCACTCACTGACGACCGCCTAGATCGGCCGCAGTACGCGTTCCTCGCGCAGCTGTTTGAACAGCAGCACGGTTCCCGGCGGCATGGATTCTTGAGCCGCCTCCTGCCATACCATCACGCCCAGCGATTTCGGCGTGCGGTGCTCGTAGCCCATTTTCTGCCACAGCTTTTCAGACATGGCCAGGTCTGGGTCAACAAACAGCAACGAAACCTCACACTGCAGGTCGTTGCTGGCCTGCTCCATCTCGCGCAGCAGGATGGGCAGGGATTTCTCCAGCGGAATAGCCGGGTTGATGATGATATCGGTTACCCTCGCGATCAGGTTTTCCACCTGCCAGCCCATCACGCCCACCAGCATCTCTCCCACATACAGCATCAGGTAAGCTTTCTCGCCCAGTCGCATCATCACTTCGTCGCGTTTGAATTTGTGTCCATCCTGGTTGATCTGCGTCATCAGGTCGGCGATCTGCTGGGCGTCCCGCGGGCCTCCTCGCTTGATGAGGACCTCGCCCTGCGGCAGCGTGACATGCGGCGTCTGCCTGATCTCGGCCTGTGTTTCTTCGACAGAAACATGCTTGCGCCAGGCAGCGACTACCTGCTTCCAGGTCTCTTCAAACGTGGAGATGTTCTTGATCACCACGTGAGCCTGGCTGATCTTGTCTTCCTGCGGCGATTGGGAGTTCATGCGGCGCTTGGCCTCTTCCAGGCTCATGCCGCGATTCTGCTGCAGGCGCATCTGCTGCTGCTCCGGGAATGAATAGACAGCCCAGATGCTGTCACAGCCGTCATCCAGGTTGCTCTCCAGCAACTTGATGGCCTCAATGACGATGACCTGCTGTTTGGACTGCTCGATGATGTGATTGACAGCCCGTTCCACGATGGGGTGCACGACCTGTTCGAGACGCGCCAGCGCTTCAGGGTCGCGGAACACGATCGTGCCAAGCTTGCGCCGGTCGATCTCCTGGTTATCATCCAGGATCCACTTGCCAAAAGTGTCCACGATAGGCTGATAGCCGGGAGCATCCTTGGCGATGGCGCGGTGGGAGAGCGCGTCCGCGTCAATGCCGTACGCCCCCAGGTGCTCCAGCATCTTGCGGATGACCGATTTGCCGGTGGCGATATTTCCGGTCAGACCAATGACATATTTACCGCGCCATTTACCCATCAGCGAAGTTCTCCTCTATCATTGTAGCGGAGGCGTTGCCAGATGTCAAAGGT
>CAZCHK010000004.1:0-10080 GCA_964498605.1 uncultured Anaerolineaceae bacterium
ACGAACACATTGATCATCCCCTGCGGGAGATAGGCTTCGATCTCTTCGCCGCTGTCAAGCAGCACCCCGACTCCGTAGACTTCCGTCGCACCGGTGGTGAGGTTGATGTTTGTCGTCACATAATTCAAGGTGGTTCCCAGCTGGCTCGCCTGCGGTTCATCCGCAGCACATGCCGCAGCGGTGGTAATTATCAGTAACGATATCAGGCAAATTAAGACTATTCGTGTTTGCTTCATAAGAAACCTCCTGTAGCCTTTTTATCTGTAGAAACGGTTTAAGTCAATACAATATAGGTTGAAAGTTTGCCTAGAAAGACTTGTTTTTTGTAAATCCTACTTACCATTAACAATCACGCTGGAACCACCGAATGAACCAGGCAAACAATCGTTTCGATTATGTGAATTTTCTCTGCGTAAAAGGATAACGGTGTATTATTCGTGCTGATCGAATCGAAAAAATATCAGGGGTGAACTTTCAAGAGAATTAATGGTTGATGTGGCGCCGGTTGGAATTATTTCCGCATGGATTTATTGACGTGAAATTCAAGCATGAATCAGTCTGGGGATTAACAGTCCTTGAATTAAGGGTTTTTTCCGCTACCTATCAATATCGCAACTCCACTCTGCCTGAGGATCGATATATACCATCTCTTCATAATCCAGTTGGATTAAAGCAAGTGTGCGCAGGACAATTCGCTCTGCTGCCCAGTTGTTATCAGCACGAACTTTACACCCTACCAGAATAACTCTGCTTCCATCAGAAAAATACTCTTCCGGTTCAACATTAATCAAGTAGCTGTTATACACATGATCCCTGGCAAGGATTAATAGTTCAAAACTAAGATTTCCGTCGTTAAAATATGTGCTTCGATAATATTGAGGACTAAAAGCTTGTCCTTTTACGACATAGGCATTGGGATCCTGAATAAAAGTTTCCCAATCTTCTTCAGGTAATACTATCCGGGACGAAATTGCATCATATGCCGTCTGTTCAAATTCCGGTGATCTCTCCAGTGACAATCTGCTCGGCAAATTATTAAATAAGACAACCAGCATCCCCGCAGAAAACAATACAGCCAGAAGAATAATGTTGGATTTTGTATTGTGCGGTGGTTTTGTTATCCGGACATCGTGGGTCAAATCCTGACTAAGTGTTTTTTCAGCACGATCAGCCTTTAATATGCCCAGCCATGAAAGAACAAACTTGGAAATCACGAAAATTCCATTGACATAATACAGTAACAATGTGAACAAAACCGGTTCAAGATGACGCCCACCTGAAACTTTGGAAATCGAAGCGCCCAAGAAGTAACCTGCTTGAAGAAGAAACCCTGTAAGCCCGGCTAATTTATACTTCTTGACGGCAAACATTACACCCATCACGAGAATGACTAAATTTGTGATCAAAAAAATGTAATTTTCAAGCGAGAAATCTACATCCCAAAAAAATCGTGGTGTTGAAAAATCCCATATCGGTTGATTGATAATTTCGCGCATTGAAATGAATCTGAAGTTCACTGGCAAGATACCCAAAAGTGAGATTTCGTTATTGAAGAAATTTTCAACAATACTTGCTCTGCTCGTATCCTCCCGTTTGATATCACCCTGAATAGTGGTATTGTTCGTCGATTGTATTGCAGTGGTTACGAGATCACTCTCTTCTACTGGTTCAAAAATGTCAACTTCGGATTCTGTAGATACGCTCAAAGGCTGATCCTCCGCCAATGAGGATTCATATCTGGTGGATATCACATTTTGGAATTTTATCCAATAAAACGATCGCCCATCCTCATACCTGGCAGTCAATATCCAGGGAGAAATCACCAAAACGTACGCAACAGCGTAAAGCACTACTGCTTTGAGCATTTTTCTCTTTTTCAGCAGAAAAAATATTATTGCAAAAACGAATGTGCAGATAAAAATTGCTGCCGGATAAAATCGCACTAATGTGGCAAGCCCTATGATTCCCCCCGACAAAATAGCCCACTTCTGTTTCTGTGGATTTTCTATCCAGTTATGTAGAAAGATAAAGAACAAAACTAGAAACAACTCTGTCAGAAACTCACTGTTATTTTCCAGCCACACGTTGACGCTACCCGCTTGTCTATATAACAACACCGAGTTGCTTAACCGAATAATAAATAAACCTGCGACAAAAAAACCTCCTGAATACCCTAAGTATCTTTTGCTAATTAGGAAGAGTAATGCTGGAATTATTGCTGTAACTATGAATTGGATATTGATATATTCTTGCAGACTTGGTCCGAATACCCATTGGCCAATTGCTAATAATGAATAGTACAGAGGTTTATCTGTCATCCAGTGATTAAAAATACCTTCTCCCAATCTGATGTAGTGTGACCCAATCGCAGCACCAGCATCGTTAATATCTGAATAGCAGCGATCATTGGGGGGGTATGGTCCTACCAGATCATCAGAACAATCTACCGGCGTTGATTTCCATACAACTATTGCGGCAATAAATATGAACACAGCACAAATGAGAATCGTTAGCTTTTTTTCCAGGATACGATGATTCTTCTTCACTTCTGTTAAATACAGTCCAATAAAAACAATCCAAGAAAGAAAAACTTGTAACGCCGTCAGTGGCGCACCTGGTGGGAAAATTAACTGGTTCTCTAAAACTTTGTTGGGAAAACTTCTTAGAATTAAAAATGTCGAGATGATAAAAATGATTGCACCGACAAAGATAGCTATTTTCTTAAAAGATATACCTCTAAAAACAACTGGTGGTAATTCTTTCCGGACAATTTTTCGGTAATAGTAAATTTGAAATGTCAAGAGTAACAAAAAAGTAATGAGTGGTCGAATTCTTGTATATACGGCCTGATAATCTAGTAATCTATTCGCCGGCAACCAGATTACAATCCAGATTAGAAATGCAGCAATAACCCCAGTGTAGGTGATCAATGCAGAATTTTTATCCGACGCAATGAGAACCTTCGTCATTCGATCAATCATTGCCTTATTCGTCAGCAGATACAGAATTAACACAATTAATAGCGATAATATGCACAAAAGGATAAATCTTGAGAGAGAAAAGCCAAAAATGAAAGCGTTTTTTGGGTCTCGTGGAATAAGGAAGGACCATAAAAAAGTAAGAATACTTTCGAACAGCACGAGCGCAATAAAAGCTCTTGGCTTGATACTCCGTGATAATGTTACTGTCATTTGTTAATATCCAATATGAAAGATTATAATCAACTTTCCCAGCAAATCTATTCGAAGATACCCGGCGCTCCCGAGCAATCAAGAATAAAATAACCGTGGTATTCTGAAACTCGCGGGAATTCTCAAAAGCACTTTTTCACGAAGGGGGGCGGATATAATCAGGAAACTGTACCTGCGCCACTAAGTAGATACATTTCAGGCTCAGGTCATGTTCGAATTTTTAATTTAGGTTCTGGAAGTGCTCTTCTTGATTTCTTTCCTGATAATAACCGCAATAGAAACCTCCCCTTTCCTGTGTGCGTGCATTTCCAGTCGGAGTCAATGCATTTTAGATTGAAAAATATCGGGAAAGATAATATTCTCATAGAAGGATATACTTACTTCAAGAATTTACTTTGGAGTTGCACTAATGAAACGCATCATACACCTCACACTCTTGCTGGTAATACTCCTATGTTCCTGCGCTGGATCAAAGATCGCCTTTCCCCTGGATACCCAGCCCGGCCAGCTGCCTTACAAGACCCCCTGGATCGTGGCTCATCGCGGCGCGCGCTCGGTCGCCCCGGAGAACACGCTTCTGTCTGCGGAACGAGCTTACGCCTTCGGAGCGGACCAGTGGGAGCTGGACGTGCGTGAAAGCAAGGATGGCGTGTTGATCGTCATCCACGACGACAGCCTGGCGAGAACCTCAAACGTTGAAACCGCGTTCCTGTCACGCTTCCTGTCCTGGAAGGCGAAGGATTACACGATTGAGGAGATCCAGGCGCTGGACGCTGGCTCCTGGTACCTGCGTTCGGATCCTTTCCACCAGATACGCGAGGGCAACATCTCCCCGGGCGCCCAGGATGAAATAAAAGGCGCGACTTTCCCGACGCTCGCCCAGGCGCTGCAATTCACGCAGGAGCGCGGCTGGTCGGTCAACGTCGAGATCAAAGACCTGACCGGCGACCCGGGTGATGTGGATGTCGTGGAAAAAACCGTCGCGCTGATCGAATCAATGGGGATGCAGGAAAGCGTGATCATCTCTTCGTTCAACATGGACTACCTGGTCAGGGTCAAACAGGCTGCTCCTGACCTGCGCACGGCAGCCCTCGTCAAGGATCTTGACGGGATTTTCACGCTCCTTGAGGAAATTGATGCGGATGCGGTCAATCCCCACTACCAGTCCATCACGAACCTGGCACTCATCCGCGAGCTGCGCGAAGCCGGGTACGATGTGTATGTCTGGACGGTCAACGACCCGCAGGTGATGCTCACGCTGATCAACGCGGGAGTGAGTGGCATCATCACGGATTTCCCCCAGGTCATGGCGGAAGTGCTTGCCCGGTACGATTAGCTACCCTTGGGTGGTTCTCCGGCGAGCTGATTCATTGGGAAGATGATCGAATCAGGTGGTTTTTCTTTTCTTCAATCAAGACTGACAACCGGCGTTATAATCACCCCCGTGCCAAGTGAAACGCTCATCAGTGTCGATGTCGAAACCGCCGGTCCGATCCCGGGGCAGTACGCCCTGCTCTCGATCGGCGCCTGCCTGGTCGAGGACACCACCTCATCCTTTTACATCGAGCTGCAGCCCGACCGTGCGGACATCTCGCCTGAAGCCATGGCGATCCACGGGTTGGATATGGAAGCGCTCAAATCAAACGGCGCTCCTCCACGTGAAGCGCTGCAGTCTTTTTCGGATTGGGTGCGCGAGGTGACTCCACCGGGCAGCCGACCCGTTTTTGTGGCCTTCAACGCCCCTTTTGACTGGATGTTCATCCACGATTATTACATCCGCTACCTGGGTGAAAATCCCTTCGGACACAGCGCACTGGACATCAAGGCTTACTTCATGGGCAAAGCCGGCGTGGATTGGGGCGACACGTCCTTCACCCTCCTTGCCAGCCGCTTCCTCGAACAGCGGCACCTTTCCCACAACGCACTAAAAGACGCCCAGGACCAGGCGGAAATCTTCCGCAGGATCATCGCGCAGGGCATCCTCCAACAGCGGCAGCCACCCAGGCCTTAACCAATACCCGCTCCCTCATTTTTTGATATACTGATTTCAATTACCCAATCCTTTCACCCGGAGGTGGATCATGGCGCAGGAAAAATCAGGTAAAAACACTGACCTGGAGAAGATCCTGGCATCTGCCAGGCGTCTGGGCGTGGAAATCCAGGAGGAAGAAGCGCTGCAGTGGCTGACCAGCATGGCCACCTACAAGGAAGACGACAGCATCACTGTCAGCACGCGCACCGGCGTATTCGGTCACAAGATCACCATGCTGGATTTCTCGGATGCAGAGATCGAGTACTTCAAGCGCATCGGCAGGATCGTCGAGTTCGACGACATCCCCGGGCAGGTCGAGACCGCGCTCGCCCTTTCCGGATCCTCGGCCCAGTCCAAGATCCAGTCCTATCCCGGCGACTGCGATTACTTCGAGCGCGTCAACATCATCGCCCCCGATCGCACGGCGGCCTGCGGCATCCTGGCGCGCGTCATGCGTGAAAAGGCGCTGGACAGGCTGCAGGCTCCCAGCTACCAGCTGATCGAGGTGAAATTCGGCTCATGGCCGGAGGAAATGGTGGTCAGCGGGACCACTCACAAAGCCGGCACGCCCATCGCCTGGCGCCCGGATCAGATCAAGGCCGGAAAGATCGAAGGCTTTCGCCCCGACGGCACCTCCACAGCGGTCACCTGGGAATCAGCCAGCCAGGAGCCCGGCTGGTGCAAGCTGGACTGGGTGGTGGCTGACCCCATCCGCAAGCAGCTGGCCAATGCCAGCAACATGCTGGATGTCACCTGGGAAGCCCCCGATGGCAGCATCACCCCCCTGGACGGCTACCTCGACCCGTATTTCCAGGAAGTCTATCTGGATGCCGCGTCGGTGCCGATCTTCTCCAAGCTCGCCCAGCACGTCTCTGCCAACGCCCTGGATGATTACGTGGCAGCGCTGGAGCGCGAGGTGAAGAAGTACCTGACAAAGGACATCAACTACGGCAAGGTTGCCAAGCGTATGTACAACATCTTCCGCCTCACCGGGCGCTACGAGGAAGCCAGCTTCCTGCGCGAATTGTTCGACGAACCCACCACGATGCTCTACCAGACCTGGTCGCTCATCCGCACCATCGACGACGCCAGCACGCCTGATTCCAGCATCACCCGTGAGCAGCTGGTGCAGTCCACCGACAACCTGATCATCCAGGTAATCAAGACCCTGGAAGGCGCCGAGGAAACTGAGATCGTCAGCCACCTGCTGAAGCTGCGCGACGCGCTGGCAGATCCGCAGGCCAGGGAGATCCTTACCACTGAAGCCGAGGCAGCCCGAGCCATGGTCATCAACCTGGTCAATAACTTCTTCTACGAGCGCCTGACCGCCCTGCCCACTATCAAGGAGTACATGGATGGATTTACGGCTGAAGCAACGCAGCACTGATCGTTGCGCAAGGTTTCATCAATCCGATTTGTGATTGTGCGGATTTGTAAATCTGTCGATCTGAGGTTGATCACAGCGCGTTTAGCAAAAAGCCAACCAGCATCGATACGACCCCCGCCATCAGGGTTTTGATTCCATACACGATGAGGTTCTCCTTGGCAACCCGTCCCAGCCAGAGACCCAGGGCGAACAGGGCTGCCAGTGCGATGCCCATACCGATTATGTAAAGTGTGTAGATATTTGGAACAAATTTAGCAAAAAAGAACGGCAGCAGGACAACAAACGCGCCAATGAACGGCGACAACCCATCTACCAGGGAGACCGTCAGCACAGCAAAACGGGATGCACGCCCGATCCGGCTCTTGCTCAGGTCAGTCAGGGTGCTGCTGCCCAATTCTTTGAGGTCCTTCTTGCGTTCCGAAGTCTCCACCAGGTAAGCTCCCCAGCCTCCAGAGATCATGATGGCAATACTGGTGGACAACCCGGTGATAATGACCACTTTGGGATCGGTCACATCCGCGGCATACGAGCCGATCATCACCCCGGTCATGGTCAGAATGCCGTCAAAAGCATTGTTGCCGAACGAGCGCCTGGCAATATCCCCGATGTTGGCGATCTGGTCGTATTCGTTCGCTTTCGCGAACAGGCGTTTTATACTACGACCGCTCTTGTCTTCTTCTTCTAAATCTTCACTCATGGCTGCGCGCTACGCGGGTCAGTCCTGCAGCGTGGCCGCGTCATCGATGATCATCTTCCCCGCCACGACCTCATCGATCGAGTGAATCGATCCGCCCATGTCCATGATAGTGTCTTTCACTTTATCGTAGTCGATGTCGTTTCCCTCGAGCGTGATCTTGGCGTTCTCAACCTTCAGGTCGATCTCAACGATACTGATGTTGACCGCTTCGACCCCATCCATCACGCTCATGGTTTTAGCCATCGCCAGGATGGTTGGTTCCATGGGCTTGAGCACATCCAGAACCAACCTTCGAATTTTTCCAATCATTGAATGCATTCTCCTTGTGTGTTATGTTTTCATTCTAACATAACTTGGGACGAAAAATCGCGTAAACATTCCAGTCTCAATCAGCCGAATTATTGACATTTCAGCTGAACGATCCAGGTCGCGTACGGCGCGATCGTCCCGAACGGGGCATATTTCCCGAATCCACCGGAACCGTTCACCACCAGCGTTTCCCAGGCCTGTTGTCCCAGGATCATCGCTGCGGAATATTCACCTTGCGCAAGAGCGCTCTCAGCCAGTGACAGGTCAAAGTCTGAAATGCTCCTGCCGCTCATGTTGATCAGCACCACGACCGCCTCGTTCGCGCTGACCCGCAGGATCGCGTACAAACCCGGGTTGTTCGTTTCCAGCACATGGAAATCCCCCACCCGCAGCGCTTCGTGCTGGCTGCGCGCCTGGATCAAGGCCTGGTAATGCGCCAGGATGGAGCCGGGATCCTCAACTTCGTTTGCTACGTTATTAACCTCCCATCCAGCACCGGGCGCGCTCCAAGGCGCCGTGGTGGAAAATCCCGCGTTTGGCTCATCCGTCCACTGCATGGGCAGGCGGTTTTGATCCCCCTCCACGACTCCCTCCAGCCCGACCTCCTCGCCGTAATACAGGATCGGAACACCCGGCGCACTCAGCAGGATCGATGCGCTGACTTTTGCCCTTTCCTTCTGGCTGCCGATCCTGGTCATCGCGCGGGTCTGGTCATGGTTGGTCAGGAATACACCCAGCTGCAGCTGGCTCATCATGCTTGTGCTGAATTCTATCTGCGCAATCAGCTTATCCGAGTTCTCCTCCTCGACGGATTGAACGAGGAACTCTGCCAGGTAAAAATCCATGCCCACATCCAGCTCGTCCCCCATCACATACGCGGCGGTGATGTCGGAATCCTCCCAGATCTCCGGGAGCATGACCGCCTGCGGATTGATCTGTTTGTATACGCTGCGATAATTCTTCCAGAAGGCGTGGGTGGAATCCGTGTTGGCCTGCTTTGTGCCCTCTTCAATCATGTGCTTGGCTGAATCCAGGCGGAAGCCATCCAGCCCCACCTCTTCGAGCCAGAAGCGGGTGATTTTGGATATTTCATTCACGACTTCCGGGTTCTCGAGGTTGAGGTCGGGTCCCCACCGGGAGATGTTGCCGTAATAGTAATCGCCGTTGAACTCGTGCCACACCTCCTGCCCCCAGTAGCCCGGGTATCCGGGGTTGTTTTCCTTCCAGATATACCAATCACGGTATGGAGAAGCGGAATCTTGTGATGCGATGAACCAGGGATGTTCAACGGACGTGTGATTAAAAGGAATGTCCAGGATGACGCGGATCCCCCTGGTATGCGCTTCCTGCAGCAATCTGCCCAGATCCTCCAGCGTCCCGAACAGGGGATCCACGGCGTAATAATCGGTCACATGGTAGCCATGAACGGTCGGGGATGGAAAGATCGGCATCAGCCAGATGCAGTCGATCCCCAGATCGGTTGCGGTGTCAGGATTTCCGTCATTCAGGTAATCCAGCTTCTGGATGACCCCGTTCAAATCCCCGATCCCGTCCCCGTTTGTGTCATAAAAGGAACGAACGTAGATCTCATAAAACACGCTGTCGTTCCACCAGGGGTAGCCATTGGTTCCCTGCGTCATTCCCCTGACCGGTGACACAGGCAGGGCGTTGGTCATAGCATTCGCACTGCCCGGGGAGGATCCTCCCGCGGCAGGAAAAGCGATCCAGGTCGAGGTGGGTTGAGTCGAACCGAGAAAGGCGCCCTCACCACATGCACTTGCCAGCAGGCACAAGATGAGCATTGAAAGAATCCGGTAACTTTTCCGCATGTTTCCTCCCGCTCGCAATCTGAATCCCATCATCTCATCTTATTATACGACTCGGGGCAAGCTGGTTTTCACAAATGAATTTCACCAAACGTCAAGGCCAGCGAGGAAAGATCACGGTCCCCCTGCATGCCTGCGTTTGCCCACCCACACCCCCCATTTTACGGGCAGCCACCACACAAAACCAAAAAGCAGAGTTAGAAAGAGAATGTGAATATCTGAAAAACCTGCTTTCCTACCGATGCTCATGGCAGGTCCAATCTCCAGAATGTGCAACACCAGGATCATCACCAGACAGGCTGTAAAAAACAGCGGGGTTCTGGATGCGAGCACGCCAATGATCAGGCCCGCGTAAAGCATCAGCACAAAGACCATGCCGCAGATCCACAACCACCTCGCTTTTCGTACTTCCGCAAATCTCATGTCACTCATGGGCGAAAGGTCGCCCACACGTTGCGGTTCTCCTCAGCGCACAGCTGCCTGATTTCGGAGCGCGTCAGGGGTTCAAAAGGTTCCGGAATGTAGGTCATTTCCGCCTCCTGGTTGCTCAGCTTCCGGATTGGGCAAATGGAATGATCGC
Organism: uncultured Anaerolineaceae bacterium; assembly: GCA_964498605.1. Taxonomy (GTDB): domain Bacteria; phylum Chloroflexota; class Anaerolineae; order Anaerolineales; family Anaerolineaceae; genus JBGQAS01. The sequence goes on from CAZCHK010000004.1 coordinate 10,023, forward strand.
GGGTCAGAGGCATGTCCAGCCTCTCGGATGCGCGCAGGAGCTTCTTTCTGCGCTGGCA
>CAZCHK010000004.1:10180-68244 GCA_964498605.1 uncultured Anaerolineaceae bacterium
GACCCGGCCCCCACGATCAGCGTCAGGAGGAAATCGCGCCTGACACCTTCCTGCAGCAGCATCTCAAATCCAAAGCGGGTCGTTGCCAGGCAGCCGCCGCGGCAATCCAGTTCCAGGTCTTTCAGCTGATCCCCGCTCATGGGTGCTGCTACCTCCAACGCGTCCGACCTCTTCCTGACGCCGCCCATCAGCACCTGGACATTTGGAAAGTTTTCTCTCAGCCAGCCGTTCAACAGAGACGGATCAGCCGGACGGAAGGGTGTCACTGTTTCTTCACCCAGCACCTCGATATGCTCGTCCCCAAAGCCATCCGCATCGGCCAGACTCATCAGGCGGATCGACGCCGGGTCAAATCCCATCATGCGCGTCGCCACGCGATCCGTCTCCACCGCGTGGTTGCCGCTGATGATCACGCCGCTTGCCACCGGGTCCACCGGCGCGGGGCAGTTGCCTTCCCCGCCAACAATCCCGTCGATGATGACCAGGTCCGGTTGAAAGAGGTGCAGCATGTCGACCAGTTTCTGGTCGATGTCAAAGGTGTGGTTGCGCTGGCGCAGGTTGTACGGGATCGTCCCCATGGCGTTCTTGAAGCCCAGTGTCACCCCGGTGTACAGATTGGTCTTCATCTTCGGCACGGAGATATAAAAAGCATTCCCCCGCACCACATCACTGAAAACGCGCGGGATGACGATCTCCCGCATTACTTTTGCTTTCGGCAGCAGGTAGCGGTCCACCGGCTGCTCTTCGAGCGCGATCAACCTTACACCGCGGTGCTTTGCCAGCCTGGTCAGCCCGGAGATCACGAAAGAAGCCCATGTCGGCATTCCCCGGCCGGATGATTCCACGATGCTGATGTCATCGGTGTGCTTCCGAAGAAATTCCACGACTGCATCCAGCACCCTGGGATCAGTCGTTTCCGGGTGGTCGCTCTGCCGCGTACCCAGGTGGTGAAACACGGTCACCAGGTTGGGTTTGATGATGACATGCTTTCCTTTGATCGCCTGGGTGAAGCGGGTGCGCTCATCCAGTGCGGTCAGATTTTGAAACACGGCTTTTCGGATCCCCCGCACATCCCGGCGCTGCTCGTATCCACGCGTTTCGTACGACCTGGGCAGGCTGACACAGTCGCGCAGGTAATCCATCTGTTCGGCTTTCGTGATGACGACAGTGCTGCGGGCCGGATCCGTCATGGTCAGGTTAGGTGCTTGGCGCGCGGAGTTCGCATCTGGATGGCCTCGACTGGGCAGACGCTGGCGCAGAAGGAGCAGCCGATGCAGTTTTTGGGATCCCGCAGATGCGCCACGGAGCGCACCCTGTGATTGACAAGCTCGGCGTAATCGAGCACACCTGTCGGGCAGACCTGCAGGCACAACCCGCAGGAAACGCACGCCTTTACCTGTATGACAGGCTTCAGCCACAAGGCTCGCTTTTCTGCGTCGCACAGCTTGCCGCTGGCGTCATGGACCGCCTTGAACGGGCAGATCCTGCCGCAGGCGCCGCAGTCAATGCAAGCCGCCGCGCTGATGACATGCAGCGCCCTCTTCTCTCCCCGGATGGCATTGACGGGGCACACGGTCTTGCAGGCTGCGCAGCCCGTGCAGGCGGACGTGATCGTGTGGGTCATTTCTTCCCCTTTTTGAAAATTTCAAGGTCTTCCAGCAGTTCAAGCTCCCGAAGAGTATCTTCGGTCGGGATGCCGGTGTGATCATCCCAGCCGATCTCCTTCCAGTACGCCCGCATCAGCGCGTCCAGGTCAAAGCGCACGCCCTTGTTCGGCCCGCTGGATTGCGGCGGGTCGCCCGTTAGGCGTTTGTGGATCCTGAGCGACCAGGGATCAATCCCTTCGCGGATGTTGAACATCTGCCTCAGCGTCTGGATCCTCCTGCCAATGCGCAGCCACTCCTCCGGGGTGTAATCCCAGCCCGTGACGCTGTTGGCCCACTCGAAGATCGGCACGCGGTCCACACCAATGAGCATCCCGAAGTAGCACATCCCCAGGCATGCGTATACCTGGGTGAATTCGCTGACCGCCACGGCATTGGCTGTTCTGCCGTTGCCGGGGTCATATTTCGTAGACTTGTCATAAAACTGCGCGGATGGCTCCAGGCGGGGGATCTTCGTCCACAATTTAAACATGTCGTAATACAGCTGGGAACCGGTCGTGTGCCGACCCGGAGTGGGGTCGACGCTGGCATGCAGCGCCATGCCCGGGTCGAAGCGCGGATCGTGGTAGGCGATCTCCTGGCCGCCTGCCTGCATGGCTGCCTCGGCTGTGCGCTTGCCCAGCCTTGCCGCGGCTTTTTTCGTCCCGTCGGCCAGCAGCGCTCCGAAGCCTTCCCGGTCGGTCATCTGGCGCACGATGGTCCTGATCGCCTGGGCGTTTCCCCACCTCAGTTCGATCCCGCCCGTGTCCTCGATCGTGACCCAGCCGTTTTCGTAGCATTCCATGGCGAAGGCAACCGCCGCACCGCAGGAAATGCTGTCCATGCCGGCCCGGTCAAGCAACTCGTTGACCTCGAACAGCAGCTGCGCATCATCATTGAGCAGCATGGTGGTGAAGGATGCCGTCGTCTCATACTCAGGCTTGTGAGACAGGTGATCCGTCCCTGCCCTGGTCACCAGACCTCCGCATCCCAGCGGACAGCCGCTGCAGTGATACTTGCGCTTCTCGCTCCTGCGAATGTCGTCCGGATCGATTTTTCTACTTACATCCGGCATGTCCGCCTTCGTGCCCTTCCAGTTCTTGAAAGGCGTGTCCCCCATCCCGACAGACGCCGTGAAAGTGCCCACGGTGCCCCACCTGGAGAGCACCCCGCCCAGCAGATACCCGGACTGGGTGAATCCCATGGGCAACCTTTCCACGATCTCGCCGAACAGGGTCAGGAGCTTTGAGCTGACCATCCCGAGCGGAAGCCGGATCCTGCGACCGCACTGCCTGGAAAGCTGGCGCACCTTTACCATGTCGTAAGCCTTGACCAGCTTTTTGTTGCCCCCCAGTACGATCGCCTTCAAACGCTTGGATCCCATCACCGCGCCAAGGCCCGAGCGCGCCGCCATCCTGCCCTTGTCGTTGACGATGCTTGCAAGCAGGGATTGCTTCTCGCCGGCCGGCCCGATGACCGCCACCGCGGCGCGCCTGCCCCGGCCGTGCTTCTCAACCAGGAAGTCGGTTGTTTCCTGGGTATCCTTGCCCCACAAACTTTCGGCGTCGATAAGGCTCGCGCCGTGATTGTCGATGTGCAGGTAGACTGGCTTCTTGCTGATGCCTTTGAACAGAATGCCGTCGTAGCCGCACTGCTTGATGGCAAAGGCGAAATTACCTCCGCAGTTGCTGTCGCCCCAGGTTCCCGTCAGGGGTGATTTTCCAACCACCATCCAGCGCCCGGTAAACAGGCTGCCCGTGCCCGTGAGCAGCCCGGACATGAACCCGAGGATGTTCTCCTCCCCCAGCGCGTCCGCGCCTGGCGCCATTTCCCGATGCAGGAGGTACGCCCCCAGTCCGACCCCGCCCAGGTATTTTTTGTAGATCGCCTCAGGGATGCTTTCCTCAGCCAAAGACCCCGTGGTCAGATCGACCCATAGTACTTTTCCAGTGTAAGCCGACAAAAATGATTCTCCAGCGCGCAATGTTCAGGCCGATCGATCGACCTTCGTTGGGCTTATTATACGCTGTCAAAAGCAGCGTTTCCATTCTCCCGCTTATCAGATCTGCAATCTACTCCCGTCCGGGCGCCTCAAGCCTCCCTGTATCCGGCTAAGGCATAACGCGGATGTGTCCGCTCCCCCTGCCGCTGACGCTCCCGATCACAGCCGCGTGCGTGACACCCGCCTGCTCCAGCTCTTTCAGCAGCAGCTCCAGGCGCGTGGGCGGGAGGCAGATCAACAAGCCGCCGGAAGTCTGGGCGTCGGCCAGCAGCAGCATATCTGTCTCGCTGACGCCGTCTTCCACGGATAGGTTCGGCCTGACGTAAGCCAGGTTATCGCGCGTGCCCCCCGGAATGACCCCCGCCGCGGCAAGCCGCCTGGCCGATTTTAAAATGCCCACCCGGGAAGCGTGGATCTGTGCGTCCATCCCGCTGCCAGCCATCATCTCGTGCAGGTGCCCGAGCAGCCCAAATCCGGTGATGTCCGTGCAGGCGTGCGCGCCTATCTTCTGCATCGCCTCGCAAGCCCCCCGGTTCAACGTCGCCATCCACCCTGTGGCTTCCGCGATCTCCTCCGGCTCAGCCAGGCCTCTTTTGGCCGCCGTTGAGACGATGCCGTACCCGATCGGCTTGGTCAGGACCAGCACGTCCCCTTCCCCTGCCGTGCTGTTGCGCACGACGCGGTCCGGGTCGATGATGCCTGTCACCGCCAGGCCGAACTTGGGCTCTGTGTCATCCACCGTGTGCCCCCCGATGATCACCACGCCGGCCTCGGCCGCTTTCTCCTGCGCTCCCCGCAGGATCGTCTCGAGCACCCGCAGCGGCAGCCGCGAGGTCGGAAATCCCACGATGTTCAGCGCGAAGAGCGGCCTGCCACCCATGGCGTAGATGTCGCTGATCGAGTTGGCGGCGGAGATCGCCCCGAACCAGTACGGGTCATCCACGATGGGTGTGAAGAAGTCCACCGTTTGAACGACGGCGGTATCAGCGTCGATGCGGTAGACGCTCGCGTCGTCGGCCGTTTCGGTGCCCACCAGCACCGCTTCATCTTTCACAGCCGGCAGTTTTTGCAGCACCTCTTCCAGCGCCTGAGGGCGCAGCTTGCAGGCGCAGCCCAGCCCGTGCGTGAAGCGGGTCAGCTTGATCTCTTCCATCTCGTCTGTTTCCGCAACGCGTGCCGTTTCAGCGGGAAGCAGACGCTGGACAGCATCTTTGACGATCTCCACGGCCTCGTCGACCTGCTGCCGGGTCGTCCCGCGCCCGACTGAAAACCGAACCGTCCCCATGGCCCACTCGACCGGGACATGCATGGCCTCGAGGACAGACGAAACCTCCACCTTGTCGGCGTGGCAGGCTGCCCCGGCGGAAGCAGCCACCCGCTCTCCGATCTCCGCCAGCAGGGTGCTGGCCTCAACGCCCCTGAAGCTCACCGAAAGTGTGTTGGGCAGAGCTTTTTCCAGGTCGCCGTTGAGGCGCATGCGCTCCCCATCCAGGACCGCCTTGAGCCCTGCGTGCAAATGGTCGCGCATGTCCCTGGTATGCTGCTGGTAGGTATCTAGATTTCTCCTGGCCAGTTCTGCCGCCGCGCCAAGCCCGACGATCTCCAGGACGTTTTCAGTCCCCGGCCTGCGGTTCAGCTCGTGATCAGCCCCCTGCATCAGTTTTTCCAGCTTCACCCCCGATCGGACGAACAAAGCCCCGATCCCTTTCGGCGCGTACAGCTTGTGCCCCGCGATGGAGAGAAGGTCCACCCCCAGCTCGTTCACATCCACGGCGATCTTTCCAACCGACTGCGCCGCGTCGGTGTGAAAGAGCGCTCCGTGCTGATGCGCGATCGCCGCCAGCTCGCGGATCGGCTGGATCGTCCCGACCTCGTTGTTCGCGTGCATGACCGAAACCAGGATCGTTTCATCATCGATCGCGCCTTGCAGATCATCCGGGTCAACCAATCCGCGCCCGTCCACCGGCAGGATGGACAGGCGGTACCCCTGCTTCTCCAGAAATCGACACACCTCCATAACCGCCGGATGCTCGACAGCGCTGGTGATGATGTGGCTGCCCTGCTCTTTCCGCGCCAGGGCGGCACCCCGGATGGCGTGGTTGTTGCTTTCGGTTCCGCCGCTGGTGAAAATGACCTCGACAGCCTGACAGGCGATCAGGCCGGCCACCTGCTGGCGGGCTTTTTCGATGGCCTGCTTGGCGCGCACCCCGAAGGAGTGGCTGCTGGAAGGGTTGCCGAAATCCTCCCGCAGGAAAGGCATCATCGCGTCCGCGGCTTCTGGGGCGATGGGCGTCGTCGCGTTGTAGTCGAGGTAAATTGGCTTCATGGCTGCACCTGTAGAGATCTTTTGATAAATTGTACCGCACGTACTTACCGGGAAATGCACGGTTCCGGGAACGGGAAAGGCGCGGCCCACTACGTTATAATTTGGCTCATACTCTAATTTACAGGAACCCTTCTGATGAATCAAAAGCACATTCTCGTCACCAACGATGACGGCGTGTCCGCCCCCGGCCTGCTGGCCCTCGCCCAGGCGCTGCGTCAGGTAGGCAGGGTCACCGTGGTCGCCCCTGACCACAACTGGTCCGCCTCCGGGCACGTCAAAACAATGCACCGCCCGCTCAGGGTGAAGGAGGTCACGCTTTCCGATGGTTCCAGCGCCTACGCCTCGGACGGGGCTCCGTCCGACTGCGTCGCCCTGGCGCTGCTCGGGCTGCTGCCGGAAAAGGTCGACCTGGTCGTCTCCGGCATCAATCCGAATGCCAATGTTGGCCATGATCTGACCTATTCGGGTACGGTGACCGCCGCCATGGAAGGCGCCATCTGGGGGCTCCCTTCGGTCGCTGTTTCCCAGGACAGCCCCGAGTTCTTCACCGGGCCGATCGATTTCTCCTCGTCCGCCTCCGTGGCGCGCCTGGTCCTGGAGAAAGTCATGCAAAACGGCATCAAACCCAACACGCTGATCAACGTGAACGTGCCCTACCTGCCTTTCGACCAGCTGAAGGGTTTCGCCATCACCCGCCAGGGGCTGCGCATTTACAATGACGAGCTGATCCGCCGGACGGATCCGCGCGGCAGGCCGTATTACTGGATCGGGGGCGATGCGCCCACCGGCGTCGAGGAGCCCGATTCGGATTACGGCGCGCTGAAAGCCGGCTTTGTTTCCATCACCCCCGTGGACCTTGATTTGACCGCGTTCGCGGAGATGGAAAAGCTAAAAACCTGGCGGTTCGAAGTATGACCAGGTCAGCCTCCCTGCCTGCGAGATATATCGGGCTTTTAACCCCGGAAAGGTGCGTGTTATGTTCCAGAAAATAAACAAGTATTTCGGCGGCGGAGTCCACCGCAAGGAGATCCAAAAGAATGCCGTCCTGGTGGAGCAGATCAACGCCCTGGAAGGAGAGTACGAAGCCCTGTCACTGGACGCGCTGAAGGCCAAAACGGGTGAATTCAAGACACGCCTGGCGCAGGGCGAAAGCCTCGACCAGCTGCTTCCCGAGGCTTTTGCCGCCGTGAGGGAAGCCTCCAAACGCACCATCGGGCTGCGCCATTTTGACGTTCAGCTGATCGGCGGCATCACCCTGCATAAGGGCCAGATCGCTGAAATGAAGACCGGCGAGGGCAAAACGCTCGTCGCGACACTGCCGATCTACCTCAACGCGCTCAGCGGAAAAGGCGTTCACCTCGTGACGGTGAATGATTACCTGGCCCGCCGCGATGCCCGCTGGATGGCTCCCATCTTCCACCTGCTGGGCCTGAGCATCGGCGTGCTGCAAATGGCCAACCGCACCGAAAATGGCAAAAAGGCATTCCTGGTCGACCTGGACAGGCACGCCGCCCACGAAGACCAGCACCAGCTGAAGCTTGTCGAGCGCGTCGAGGCCTACCAGGCGGATGTCACCTACGGCACGAATTCCGAATTCGGGTTCGATTACCTGCGCGACAACCTGACCATGCGCCTGTCCGACCGCGTCCAGCGCGGCCACGCCTACGCCATCGTCGACGAGGTGGACAACATCCTCATCGATGAGGCGCGCACACCGCTGATCATCTCCGGTCCCGCCCAGGACGAGGCCGAGAACTACAACCGCATCGCCCAGGTCGTGCGCAGTTTGCGCCCGGAGGATTACGAGGTCAACGAGAAAAATCGCAGCGTGGCCCTGACCGAGGTCGGGGAAGCCCATGTCGAAGAGATCTTGGGCATGGCGCTGCAGGACCCCGAGCGCCCCGAAGACCTCACCCCTGAACAGGCGCGCACGCTCGGCTACATCGCCCAGGCTTTGAAAGCCCAGCACCTCTTTCACCGCAACAAGGACTACCTGGTGCAGGGGGGCAAGGTCGTCATCGTCGACGAGTTCACCGGGCGGCTCATGCCCGGACGGCGCTGGTCGGAAGGCCTGCACCAGGCCGTGGAAGCCAAGGAGGGCGTCAAGGTCGAACCGGAAAACATCACCTACGCGACCATCACCCTGCAGAACTACTTCCGCATGTATGCCAAGCTGTCCGGCATGACCGGCACCGCCGAGACGGAAGCCGAAGAGTTCAGCAAGATCTACAAGCTGGAGGTCCTGCCCATCCCCACAAATCTGGAGTATGTCGCCCTGCGCAGGGAATCCGAGCTGTCCGTGGTCGAATCCCGCGACGAGGACGGCTACAAGTTCCAATACTACGCCCGCCGCTCCGACCCCGATCTCGGCCCGGCTTTCTGGCGGCGCAAGGATTATCCCGATGTGGTGTATCGAACCGCCGAAGGCAAGCTCCGGGCCATCACGCTGGAGATCCTGCGCTATTTCGTCGTGGGGCGTCCGCAGCTGGTCGGGACGACCTCCGTTGAACATTCGGAGCGCCTGTCTGACCGCCTCAGCGCTGAACCTCTGCGCCGCCTGGCGCAGACACTGATCGTTCGCGATGCCTGGCTGAAAAGCAATTCCGGGGCCGGCGAGATGACCGATATCAAGGAGCTGCGCTACCTCAATAAACCCATTGACCAGCTGAACATCGGCGAGATGCGCCAGATGGGAAAATCCCTGGGATTGGTGAACCTGAATCCCGAGGATGCCAGCTCCCTTACCCTGCTGCGCGAGACGCTGCACCTGAGTGAATCCGACGGTCCCCGCCTCCTTGCCGCGCTTCAGGGCGGCATACCCCACAGGGTGCTGAACGCCCGCAAGCACGACGAGGAATCTCAGATCATCGCCAAAGCAGGCGCGTTCGCCGCTGTGACGATCGCCACCAACATGGCCGGGCGCGGCGTGGACATCAAGCTGGGCGGGGAACTGCCAGACGAGATCCTTGCCGATGTGATCCACGTCCTGACCCGCACCGGTCACGACCCGTACAACCAGCCGCACGCCAGGCTGCGTGAACTTCTGGACGCTGTCCCGCGCGAAGAATGGGGCGTGCAGGAGCCCTCCGTACTGGCTTTTTGCCAGTACCTCGATGATATGAAGCGCGTGCGCGAACTGGGCGGCCTGCATGTCATCGGTTCCGAGCGCCACGAAGCCCGCCGCATCGACAACCAGTTGCGCGGCCGCGCCGCCCGCCAGGGCGATCCCGGCTCCTCGCGCTTCTACCTGTCGCTGGAGGACGACCTCATGCGCCTTTTCGGGGGGGCGCGTGCGGAAATGCTCATGAGCGCGTTCAACATCGATCCATCCGTTCCCATCGAGTCCAGAATGCTGGGCCGCATCGTCGAACAGTCCCAGGAGCGGGTGGAGGGCAACAATTTTGATGTCCGCAAGCACCTGCTGGAATATGACGATGTGCTGAACGAGCAGCGCAAGCGCATCTACGGCGAACGCGACATGGTCTTCACGAAAACCGATCTGCGCCAGGATGTCCTGGGGATGCTCAAGACGGAGCTGGCCAACCGGGTCTCTTTGGGCCTGCAGGACCGGGAGAATCCCTGGAAGCTGCTGGCGTTCCTGGAGGAGATCCAGCCAGGCGTGTATTATGAAAGTGAAAAAACGCTGATTCCCTCTTACACGCTTGTGATGCTGCTTGACCTTCTCCTGGAAAAGACCGGCTCGGCTCTTGGCGACAGGGAGAAGATCCGCTCCGCCATGCTGGACATCGCCCGCGAAGCCCTCTTCGCGGAAAAAGCGCATCTCCTGTTCTCGACCGGGCGTCTGCTGGAATCCAGCCGCGAAGCCTATTCCAGCCAGGCAGCCGACCGCATGGACACGCTGGACGCTTTTTTTGAAGGTCTGCGCGACGCGGAATCGGACAGCGCTTCGAAGCGTCCGCAGGAGCTGCTGGATGAGCTGTCCCAAATGGTGCGGGCAAGCCTGCGCCTTCCGGCGGAACTTCTCCAGGAACTCCCCACCGCAGCGCACGTGGTCAAGAAAGCCCTGCAGGACCAGATCGAGCAGTCGCTGCTGCAGATGAACCTCATCCGCGTCATGGGAGCGTTCGAAAGACGCCTGTCCGAATCACTCCCCCTGAAGCTGGATGATCTGAAAGACCTGGACTGGGCGGAGGCTGCGTCCAGGATCCAGAGCGCGGTCGAAATGGTGGTGGACAAGCGTGTCGATCGGCTGGTTGGAGATTCCCAATCCTCGCTCGTCGGTCAGAACATCGATAACCTGCTCAGCCGGTTGCCGTATGCTGCCAAGGAGGACCTGCTCCTGCTGCTGATGCTCATGTCGCAGGGAGCCCGCATGGAGATCGACAGCCGCACCCACCAGCGCAGCCTGAAGCGCGTCACCCTGCTGAACTACATCTTCCTGGGATCACAGCTGCTGCAGCAAAAATCGGAAGCAGACGCCGCGGCTGAGATCGAAAATCACCTCAGGACGAGTCTTGAACAGCAGAAAAACCTTTGGGGGCAGATCGAACTGCAGCGCCTGATCACAAACCAGGTCTCCGTGCGCCAGTTTGACGAGAACCTGCGCCAGGCTATCCTGGACCAGGTGCCGTCCGATCAGCATGAGGGTATCCTCAGCTCCGCCCTGAGTGACATCCCGGCTGACTTGCGCGAGATCGTCGCCCCGCTGCTCGGAGAGCGCATCCAGAACGAGCTCTTTCGGCATATCCTCCTCTCCGGCATATCCGAGCTCTGGATTGACTACCTCACCCGCATGGAAGCCCTGCGCGTCTCGATCACCCTCGAGTCCTACGCCCAGCGCGATCCGCTGGTCATGTACAAAAGCAGGGCCACCGAACTGTTCGGCACGCTTCTCAGCGACATACGTCTGACCGTCATCTCGCGCATCTTCAAGCCGCGTCTGCAGCGGCCCAGCGAGAACGCCGGCCAGGCAGCCAGAACAGACGCTCCGCAGCAAAAGACCGCCGCCCCGCTGCGGGAGCCGCCGCCTTCGACCAATACAGGCGAAAAGAAGCGCAAGCGGCATCGCCATTAATTGAAAAAATCAGGACCTGGCTGGTCCTGATTTTATTTCCGCTTCATTTTCCTGGCGCGATGGCCGAAGGTTCTTTTCCAAACGTAGCGCAACCAGTTCCTCAGGTGCCTGAAAGGCCGCCTGGAGAAGCGCTCGGTGAAATCGCTGGCCGCCCGCTCCAGGCTGACCTTGCGGTGATACTCCTCCATCAGGTACCAGCGGTGCTCAATGATCCACAGGTAGAGATCGGTCTCCGTCCTGTCCGGGAATTCGCGCAGCACCCTCAGCCTCCGGATCACTTTGAGCAGCGGCTCGTACACGTCCTCAAACCACCCCCGGATGGCTTCCTGCCTAAACACCTCCCGCAGCAGGCGCTCTCCCATGTACCATTGATGCACGCGGATGTGCTCTTCCAGTTTTAAATACTGCCCTGGAATGCTGAACTCGATATTCGCGCCTGGCACGATGTCTTTGATCCCGGTGCTGGCAAGAAAGATGGACTGCTCCTCCTTAAGGATCATGTCCTCCAGCTGCAGCCCGGGAATGATATTCACGTTCGTGGTAATCTCGATGACATTGGCATCGATGAAAGCCTGTCCCCTCTCCCGCGCCACGGAAACGCGGTGGTTGCCGTCCTTGACGAAAAAGGTTTCGCCAACCTTGTACACTTCAATGGGCGGCAGGATGACGTCCCGCAGGTGCGCCCGGTCGACATTTTCCCAGCGGTCCCTGGTGTGCGTCTGGCGGGGCAGAAAAGCCCGGTCAAAATCGTGATAGCGGCTGACCGATCCGATGATGTGATCGATGGGGATCTGCATCATCCCCTTGTAATACTGACCGCGGATGGGCAGGCGCTTCAGCACCTCATCCAGCGGCAGAAGCTCGTTGGAATGGCGGCCCAGCCAGGTCTTGATGGCGTTCCAGAAGCCTTTGCGGTACGCCAGGTTGAAGTCGCGCTGAGCTTCCTGAAACACATTAAATGAGTCAAGCATGTGCTTATCCATCATAAAAAACCCTTCCGGATCACGGCAGGCTGCTCCCGTTTGCGTGGGATTTCCACATCGTTCCTCAATTCCAGTTCGCGCCAGCCGCAGGTGTTCACCACCAGCGTCTGCTGGAACACCGTCTGGACCGGTTCGCTGCTTCGAACTATGTGCACGTGCCCGTGGAGGTGAAGGCGGGGCTTGAAGGTCTTGAGCAGCCAGCGGAACGCCTTGAAACCTTGGTGCGGCAGGTCCTCGCGATCCTGGATCTGCCATCCTGGCGCGTGCGTGACCAGAACGTCAAGATACCTGCCACAGCGAACGCGGTTCATCCACAGGTGAGGGATGACCTGCATCACCTGCAGCCACATCTCGAACTGCGAGTACTGGTTGGGACCGTAGTTGTAGCGCAGGCTGCCCTGGAATCCCGCCAGGAGAATCCCTCCCGGGTCGCTGTATGCGCGGTCGTGCAGGTTGATCCCGCCGGTGGGAGCATTCCTCCTGCCCCGTCCGGACATCAGGGAGGTCTGGTGGTTCCCGCTGACGTAGTAAAGCGGCGCGTTCAGCCTGTCCGCGATGGATTCCAGGTAATCAAAGGGCAGGTCGCCGCAGCTGATAATCAGGTTGACACGCGGAAATCTTTCTTTGAGCCGAGAACTGCCCAGGTAAGCCGATTCGATGTCACTGACAGCCAGGATGGTCATGCCAGTTCCGACAGCGCAACCGCCTGGGCGATGGCCAGCGTGCGCGTGTGGCTGATGGAAAGACCCCACGAGATGATCCCAAGCTGCCTGGCTGCGCTGGCGGCTTCCTCGTGCAGCTGAAGAATGGGCTCGCCCTCACCTCCGGTCAGAATTTCCACGTCCTGCCAGTGGATCGCGCCAATTCCCTTCCCCAGCGCTTTTACGACAGCTTCTTTTGCCGCGAAGCGACCCGCGTAGTACTCAAACGAGCCCTTTCCCTCCGAGATCTCCCCCGGCGTGTATACTCGCTGGATAAAACGGTCAGCAATGCGCCTGTCCAGCCGGGTGAAGCGCTCGATCTCGACCAAATCGATCCCGCTAAGAATTCTCATGTCCGTCCAATGCAGGTCCCGCGCTGACAATTACCATGCGCTCCGGGTGGAGGTATTTCTGCGCCACGCGCAGAACATCCTCAGCCGTCACCTGCCTGACCAGCTGCGGATAGCGCTGCATGAAATCCAATCCCAGGTTGTACCGTTCGATGTTGGTGATCGAGGACGCCACCCCCGAATTGGATTCCAGGGAAAGCGGCATGCGGCCGATGTAATTGGCCTGGCTGTCCTCCAATTCCTTTCTGGTAACGATCTCGCTCGTGAAGCGCATGATCTCCCTCCGGATCAGTTCGATGGCCTTGTCCACGTTGACCGGGTTCACCCCGGCGCTCATTTCCCATGTGCCGGTGGTGTGCCAGGCGTTGATGCTGGTCGAGGCGCTGTAAGCCAGCCCGGCTCTTTCACGCACCGCCTGGCCGATCCTGCCCATCATCCCGAACTGCCCGAGGATGTTGTTGCCCAGGGAAGCCGGCATGTAATCGTCGCCGCAGCGGCTCGGGCCAAGCCCTCCCATGATGATGCTCGTTTGCACTTTGCCCGGAATGGGCACGTGCCTGCGGATCTGCTGCGCGGGCTCTTCGATTGAAGGCAGCTCCGTTCCGCCGCTGAGAGCCTTGCCCTTCCAGTCCCCGAACCTCTCCAGCACCATCTCCACGGCCCTGGAGCGTTCGATGGCCCCAACGATGACGACGCGCAGCCCGCGCGGCGTGTAATGGTCCTGGTGAAAGTCGGAAAAATCTCTTCTGCGGACGCGCTTGACCGTCTCGATGTGCCCTTCTTCAGGCCGCGCATATGGATGCCCGTTGAAGAGCAGCTCATCAAAAGCCATCCCGGCCATCTCTTCCGTGTCCTGGTCACGCATCATCAGCCCGGTGATCAACTGCATGCGCAGCTTTTCCATGGGGAGCGCGGGAAAGCGCGGCTCGACCAGGCAGTCTCGCAGGGTGTCCAGCAGTACGGGCAGATCTTCTGCCATCGCTCTGCCCCCAAACGAAGTCGAATGCACAGCGGCGTTAAACCCCAGGCTTGCCGCAATGGTCTCCAACCGGTCGTAGATCGCGTGCATGGAACTCCCCCGTGTGCCGCGCATCAAACCGCTGGCAGTCATGTACGCCAGGCCAAGCTTTTGATCCGGGTCGTGCAGGCTGCCGCATTCCACGTAGCCCTTCAGCACGACCGAAGAGCTGTCGAAGTTTTCACGCGCCAGAACGATCATCCCGTTGGGAAGCTCCTGGCGCAGAATATCCTCAGGACCCGGGATTGGGTGCGATTTTTGATGCTCCAGCTTCATTGCGCGTCCTCCCTGCCTGTCGGGATGTACACACCCGTCACGCGCTTGTCCGGTCGCAGATACTTCTGCGCGACCCCCTGGAGTTGCTGCGGAGTCACCGCGCTGAGGCGTTCAAGATAGGTCAGGAACCAGTCGTAACTGGCAAACATCTCGGAAAAGCCCATCCAGAAAGCCTGGTTGGTGATGTTTTCGCTCCCGTAGGTGAAGATGGCCCTGGCCTGCTTGACTGCCCGGTCGATCTCCTCCTGTTTGACGGCCCGCTGCTGAAACCGGTCAATTTCCTGGTCCAGCGTCCGGATGACCTGTTTGAAGCTGGCGCGCGGGTGCATGGTCATGGAAATCTCGTAAGCGTGCGGATCAATGGTGACCTGCAACCCCCCTCCCACGACAACGGCGCGGGAGCGTTCCACCAAACGTTTGTAGAGCCGGCTGGTCTTGTTCGATGTTCCCCCTCCACCGAACATGTTCAGGCTTGACGGACCGGTCAGCAGCGAATCCAGCACCATCAAGCTGTAGAAATCATCCTGGCTGACCTGCGGCGCTTTGTACATTACCTCAATGAACGTGGCCTCACCCGGCCCTTTCACCTCCAGGTATTGATCCCGGTCCGCAGGAGGCTCAGCAGGGATGACATGATCCGGAATGGCGCCAGGCTGAATGGACGAGTAGTATTTTTTTACCAGCGCGAGCATGGACCTGGTGTCAAAATCCCCCGCCAGGGACACAACGGCATTATTGGGCAGGTAGTGCGACTGGTAATAGCCGTACAGGTCATTGCGCGTGATGCTGCGCAGATCCTCCAGCGTGCCGATGGTCTGATTCCCGTAAGGATGCACCTGGAACGCCGCTGACTGCACGGCTTTTCCAAGTCGGTAGGTCGGTTCGTTCTCGCTGCCTTCCAGCTCCGAGATGATGACCGTCCGCTCCGCCTCCACGTCTTCCGGCTTGAAAGAGCTGTTCCGCATGCGGTCCGACTCGACCTCCAGTGCCAGCCTGATCTGACTCGCGGGAAGCGTTTCAAAGTAGGTCGTCCAATCGATGAACGTGAAGGCATTCCACACGCCCCCCACGCGGCTGATGGCCTTGTCCATGGAACCCGGGGCATGTTTTGGCGTCCCCTTGAACTGCATGTGCTCCACCCAGTGGGATATGCCGCGCTGCCCAGCCCGTTCCAGGCGTGAACCCGCCCTGTACCACACCCAGTGACTGATCAGCGGGGCGGAATGCATCTCTTTCAGGAAAACGGTTAATCCGTTTTCCAGGATTTCGGTGTGAGTCGCGGTGTTTTCCATACGATAATAATTCCAGTAAAATGAATATAGCATAAGGACAGGATTTTGACCATTGAATACTGAAAACAATCCCTGGGTGGCTGTGGTCGGGGCTGGTCCGGCAGGCATGTTCGGCTCGTTTGAGCTGGCCAGCCAGGGGATCGATGTCGTGCTGCTGAACCGCGACATCAAGCCCGGCGGTCTGGCAGAATACGGCATATACCCGACCAAGTACCGCCTGCGGGGCGGCTTGCGCTCGCAGTTCCGCCAGATCCTGACCATGCGCGGGATCGAGTACATCGGCAACATCCGGGTCGCGCAGGACGGTGATCTCACGCTCGCTGATCTGCGCCGGGCAGGCGCACAGGCCATCCTCGTCTGCACCGGTGCGCAGGGCACCAAGTATCTGGGCATCCCCGGTGAGGATCTGCGGGGTGTCATCCACGCCAAGGAGCTGGTCTACCACTACAACCACCTCCCCCCTTTCAGTGAAACAGATCCCCCCATCGGCAGGAACGTGGTCATCATCGGCATCGGCAATGTCATGGTCGATATCGCCCGCTGGCTGCTTGAAAACCGGCGCGTGGATTCTGTCACGGCAATCGGCCGCCGCGGTCCGCTGGAAGCCAAATTCGACAGGCGCGAGATCGGATCGGTGGCTCAGTTTCTCGATCTCCCCGCGATCGAATCCGAACTGGCAAAAGCGGAACCTCTTGTTCGGGATCTGGGAGGTGATCTCGCCTCGATGCGCGCCATGCTCGCAGGCCTGCCGGGAACCGGCTCGCAGCGACCCTGCCTGCGCATGCGCTTTCTGCTTTCCCCCACGCGCATCCAGGGTCAGAATGGGAGGGTCAGCCAGGTGGTGCTGGTCAGAAATACCCTGGTCAGGGAAGGGGCTCTGGTTCTTGCCAGGCACGGCGCTGAAACGGAAATCGTTCAGGCGGATACGATCATCTATGCCATCGGCGACATGGTCGAACCTTTATTCGGCCTGCCGGTGACCGGTTTCGAATTCAGCAAGAACGCCCACCCGCGTTTCCCTGTTGATGAAACATCCTTCGAAGTGATGGATCCCGCCACGGGCGGCATCCTGCCGGACGTCTTCGTGGCAGGGTGGGCACGCCAGGTCAGCCGGGGTCAGGTCGGGATCGCCCACAAGGACGGTGTGAATGCCGCCCGAGCCCTTCACGCCTACCTCGATTCCCTCCCGGATGACTCATCCGGGTCTGGCGCCGGGATGGAAAAGCTTCTTGCTGCGGTGAAAAAACCCGTCGTGCGTTATCCTGATCTGCTCAAGCTGGAGGAAGCGGAACGCTCACAGGCCCGGGACCTTGGCGTTGAGGAATTTAAATTTACCAACAATGCTGAGATGCTCAGGCGGATGGGGTTGTGACCTCTGAAGTCACCTCGTCCACAGCTCTGCCTCTCTGCGGCAGCATGAGCAGCAGGCCCAGCGCGATGATGGCCTGACCGACCATCAGTCCAGCGCTTTGCAGCTCCCCAAAATACGGGATGCCCGGCAGGGGGTGGCTGCCAAGACCGAAAATATCCGCCATGCCACCGACGACGGCGATCAGGTAGCCGGTCGCCACGAAGCGCAGGCCAAAATCCGCCGCGATCGTCATACGCGTGCTCTTCCAGAATCCCATCATGGCGATGTATCCGCCAAGACAGATGATGCCCAGCCCGACTTCGATGACCGCGAGCTGAATAAATCCCAGCACCTTCGAGCGGTTCATCTGGATGACCTCCGGCCGCGCCCCGACCACGAACAGGACGATCCCGACAAGCGTCAGGATCAGGCCCCAGCGGACGTGCCGGCGCGAGTAAGAGACTTCTTTTTTAATTCTCCTGGTTTTCACCTTGAGGACAATGGATGTTTTTCTTGGAGCCAGTTTCATTCCGGTAATGTTCTTTCCAAAATTCTTTGCCAGTTCTGGTAAAAGATATTGGCGATTTGCAGTGGATTATACCCTCTTGATGCGAGGTTTGATTCCAGTTTCTGAAGGTCCGCGATGCTGTCGATCTCCATGGGCACATCCGGCCAGCCGATGCCCCCGTCATAGTCGGTCCCCAGCGCCACGTGCTTGTCAGATCCGGTCACCTGGCAGACATGATCGATCTGGGCTGTCACACTGTCCAGTGTCACGCTGCTTCGATCTGTTCCTTTGTGCCAGCCAGCGCTCAGGAATGGATTGGAAGGCACGATCCCCATCACGCCCCCTCTGTCTGCCAGCCTTTTGATGCTGTCGTCGGTGAAATTGCGCTGGCTGGGCGTGTCACCCAGTAATGCCCTGGCGTTGGCGTGCGAGGCGAGGATCACACCGGCGTAGGTTTCCAGCGCTTCCACAATGGACTGGTCCGACATATGGGACACATCCAGCGCGGCATTGTTTTTTGCCAGGATTTTCAACAGCTGCCTGCCTTCGTCGCTGAAAGGTCCCGGCGCCCTGTGCCCTCCACAAAAACGGTTTCCGCCCCAGACCACACCGAATATTCGCACGCCGCGGTCGATGAATCTTTCCAGGTCCTCCTCGGTGCGAATGCTGTCCGCCCCTTCCATGAGCATGACCAATCCCACGGTATGCATGTTTTCAGGATACACCGCGGGGGAATCCTTCCATCCAGCCAGCAGGTTCTCAACCTGGCTGTAACGACGCAGCAGCGTGAAATGCTGCGGGTTCTCGTCAGCCAGCTTTTCGTACGCATCGATCTGCTGATGATGCAGGTAGTTAGCCTCATCCGGTGTTGAAAAGAACTGGGAATCCCAATCGTGTTTATGCCACTGGCGCGGGGTCAGGTACAGGGTCGAAAACACGATGGCGATCTGCCCTTTCTGGTAGTCCTCCCAGCCAAGCAGCGACTGCCCGGTTGCCTCAATAATATGAGGAGATTCCTTTTCCAGGGCACGGGTCTGCATGGCGGAAAGCAGGTAATTGCGTCCGCATCCAAGCATGTTGGCGGCCAGGTCTTCGTGAGCGTCTATGATGGGATTCACCCCCCTATTGTATACGAAAAGCGCACCTTGCGGTGCGCTCAGGTTTTACTCTGTTTTATCCTCTTCCCCCGGCTGATCAGGCTGAGGTTCATCCGCAGTGGAGCTCTCTTCGGTTGGTTCAGGTTCTGTTGCTGCGGGAGCTGCTTCTGCCGCGGGAGACTCTTCTGCCGGTTGAGCTGCCTCGGCCAGATTTCCTTCTGCTTCAACGGCTTCTGGTTTTTCTTCCGCATGTGCTTCCTCCACGGACTGCGGCGCGCCATCCTTTTTTGTATCCTCTGCAGCGGATTCGCCCGTCAGGCTGTCTTCCAGCAGCTGCCAGTCCATATCGGCGTACTGCATCGATTCCACTTTGCGAACGCTCAAACCGATGCGGTGATTGTCGAGGTCGATTTTGATCACGCGCAGCGTCAGCGTTTCGCCTTCGCGCAGGACTTCCTTGGGATGCTCGATGCGGCGGTCGCTCATTTCAGAGATGTGGATCAAACCTTCCATGTCCTCTTCCAGTTTGGCGAAGGCACCAAATTTGGTCAGGCGCGTGATCGTAGCTTCCACCAGCTGACCCACCTTGTACTTGGCAACCTTGTCATCCCACGGGTCCGCCTGCAGCTGCCGCAGCGAAAGACCGATGCGCTTCTTCTCCTGGTCAATGGTAATGACTTTCACCTTGACCTCATCGCCTACCTTGAGGATTTCGCCCGGGTGGGCAAGCTTACTCCAGGATACTTCGGAAACGTGCACCAGGCCATCTGCTCCGCCAATGTTCACGAACACGCCGAATTCCGCCACGCTCGTGACGCGGCCGGTCCTGATGTCGCCTTCTTTGAGATCCTCCAGCAGCTTTTCCCGCACCATTTCACGGGTCTCAGTGCTGGCCGCTCTTTCGGATAGGATCAGGCGGTTCTTTTCACGGTTGATCTCCAGGACGCATACATCGACATCCTCGCCAACCATCTTGCTGAATTTTTGATCCGCGACATCACCGGCCAGCGCGGCTCTCCTCGACAGACTGAACTGCGAGGCGGGGATGAAACCACGGATATTCCCCAGGGGTACGATCAATCCACCCTTGTTGTAACCGATGATCTTGCTGCGATAGGCCTGCTTGCTTTTCAGCAGCTCGTCTGCCTGGATCCAATCGGTTTCGTCGCGCGCGCGCATAAAGGAAAGAGAGATCATCCCGCTGGAATCTTCGCTGATCACGTAAACCGGGATCTCCTGACCCACCTGGAGCTCTGCCAGCACGTCAGCTGGTATTGCCTCGAACTCGCGTCCGCTGATCACGCCTTCGGATTTGCTGCCTACGCTAACCAGGATCTGCGTGGCAGATATGCTGGCGATGACGCCCGTGCGGGTCTCACCCGCCTTGGGTAAACTAATACTGCCCGCGCCTTCCTGTTCCAACAGTGAAGCCATGTTGGCGTCTGAGTTGTTGTTTTCTGGCTGTGTGGCTTCCAGCCGGGCATCTTCTGATAACATACGTTATTACTCCGATATTAAGATTGGTAGATTATAACTGCCTTTCAGAGAGATGGCAAGCAGCAGGGAATTTAAGCTGATTACTTGACGTGTTTTCCTGATGCTCATTTGATTTCAGTCCAGTATCCCGGTGAGCGCGTTTGGGGTTATCATTATATTAGAATTAGTGTATGCTTATTATCAGATACTCATTTTTACCGAGGAGGTTGCTGTGATTAAAGACGCCTTGAAAGAAGCCGAAACCCGCATGAGATCCGCCATCCAGGCATTGGAGAATGACCTGGCCGGGATCCGCACCGGACGCGCCTCGCCTGCCCTGGTGGAGCGTCTCGCGATCGAATACTACGGCACGCCCACGCCGCTGATCCAGCTCGCCACCATCTCCGTGCCTGAACCCCGTCAGCTTCTCATCCGTCCCTTTGATGTGACCACCTTGAAAGCCATCGAAAAGGCCATTCAGAATTCCGATCTCAGCCTCGCCCCGAACAATGACGGAAAGGTGATCCGCCTGAATCTTCCACCACTGACAGAGGAGCGACGCCATGAACTGGTGAAAGTCGTCCACAACCGCCTGGAAGAAAGCCGTGTTTCTGTGCGTAATGTCCGCCGCGACCTGATGAAGGACCTGCGTGATTTTGAGCATGAAAAGTTGATCTCGGAAGATGACCTCAAACAGGGTGAGGAAGAGCTGCAGAAGCTGACCGACAGGATCATCGAAGAGATCGATATCACCGGGGTGAAAAAGGAAAAGGAAATCCTTGAGGTTTAATTCCTGATGGGGAAATCAAAACCGGATCTTCATCCAGACGTGCCGCACCACATCGCCGTGATCATGGACGGCAATGGCCGCTGGGCGAAAAAACGCGGATTACCACGCTTTGCCGGTCATCAACAGGGAACGGAGAACCTGCGCCGCATCATCCGCGCCTGCGTGGATTATGGCGTGCGCATCCTCACCGTGTACGCTTTTTCCACCGAGAACTGGTCCCGTCCACACGATGAGGTTGAAGGCCTGCTCAAGCTGCTCGACCAGGTCATCACCAACGAGCTGGAGGAGCTGCACGCGGAAGGTGTTCAGATCCGACACATCGGCAACCTGCAGGCGCTGTCTCCTGAACTGCAAAGGAATGTCACCCATTCCATTGAGCTGACGCGAGACAACCAGCGCCTGACCCTGTGCATCGCCTGGAATTACGGCGGCCGGGCCGAGATCGTTCACGCCGTGCAGAGAATCGTTGAAGATCAGATCCCCGCCAGGGAGATCACCGAGGAGCTGTTCGAATCATATCTATACACGGCGGGCATTCCCCATCCGGACCTGGTGATCCGCACATCGGGAGAGTTCCGCACCAGCAACTTCCTCCCCTGGCAGTCCGCCTATTCGGAATGGTACATCACGGATATCCTCTGGCCTGACTTCGACAAAGACGAACTGCGTAAGGCCATCCAGGCGTACGCTCAGCGGGAGCGCCGTTTCGGAGGAGTAAACGTTGAGCAGTGAGGGCAAAAGCTCCCTGGGCATCCGCCTGGTCAGCATCGCCGCGCTCGTTCCCGTGGTCGGTGCGGCGGTCTTTTTTAGCCCCTGGGCAATCACGGTCATCGCGGTGGTTTTCTGCGCTGTAGGCGCCTGGGAATTCTGGCGCCTGTTCCGCGTCGGAGGCAATTCCCCCGCGCTGATCCCCATGCTGCTGGGAGTCGTCGGGTTCATCCTGCTGCAAGGATTCGCCTTGACAGTCTGGATGGTTCCCTGGGGTGGGTTCCTGCTGCTGCTGGCGCTTTTCTGGCACACGATCAGCTACCAGCGGGGAATTGAAACATCGGCGGTTGATTTCTGCATCACCACAGGCGGAATTTTTTACCTGGGGTTCATGGGCAGCTACCTGGTCGCCCTGCGTCAAATCGATCCCGGTGGTTCCATGTGGCTGCTGCTGGGCCTGCTTGGAATCGCCCTGGCCGATGGCGGTGCATACTTTTTCGGGATCGCTTTTGGCAGGCACAAGCTGATGAGCAGGGTCAGCCCAAAGAAAAGCTGGGAAGGCTACCTCGGCGGCATTTTCATTTCCACCCTTCTGACGACCCTCATTGCCTGGGGAATCCAAGCCTGGTCTCCGGGGACTGTTGTGCAGTGGTGGCATGGCGCCCTTCTCGCGTCCATCCTCGCCGTCATCGCCCCCATGGGTGATTTCGGCGAAAGCATGCTCAAGCGCCAGTTTGGTCAAAAGGATTCCAGCAACATCATACCGGGTCACGGCGGAATCCTGGATCGTCTTGACTCGATCTTCTGGATGGGCTTCATAGCCTATTTTGTTGTCACAATCATCATTTTTTAAACACCTGGAGGGAATATGGATAAGACAAAACCAACGCGCAACCTCGCCCTGGAGCTTGTCCGCGTCACCGAAGCTGCCGCGCTGGCTGCCGGCAGGTGGATGGGCCGCGGGCAGAAAGAATCCGCCGACAAGGCTGCCGTGGACGCCATGCGCGTCGTTTTGAACACGATCGAGATGGACGGGGTTGTTGTCATCGGCGAAGGCGAGAAGGACGAAGCGCCCATGCTCTACAACGGCGAGCGCCTCGGCACCGGGGGGCTCCCCGCGGTGGATATTGCCGTTGATCCCATTGAGGGAACCCGGCCGCTGGCCCTTGGCATCTGGAACTGCATCTCCACCGTCGCGCTCGCCCCGCGCGGCGCGATGTTCAACCCCGGACCCATCGTCTACATGCAGAAGATCGCGGTCGGACCGGAAGCCAGGGACGCCATCGATATCAACGCCCCAGTCAAACACAATCTGGCCATGATCGCCAGGGCGTTGAATGAAAAAATGGAGGACCTGGTGGTCGTGATCCTCGACCGTCCCAGGCACGCCGAACTGATCACGCAGGTCCGCGAATGCAACGCCTGCATCCGCCTCATCCCGGATGGCGATGTCGCCGGCGCGGTCATGACCGCCTGGCCGGGTTCGCGCATCGACGTGCTGATGGGCATCGGCGGTACGCCTGAAGGCGTGCTGGCTGCCACGGCCTTGCGCTGCATGGGAGGCAACATCCAGGGAAAGCTCTATCCGCGCAACGAAGAGGAAAAGCGCAAAGCGCTGGACCAGGGCTACGACCTGGACGCCGCCCTGACGATCAACGACCTGGTGAAATCGGAAGACATCTTCTTTGCCGCCACCGGGGTCACCAACGGGGACCTGCTGCGCGGCGTGGATTACTACGCTTCAGGCGCGGAGACGGACAGCCTGGTCATGCGCGGCCTCACCGGCACGGTCCGCCATATCATCTCCAAGCATAAACTGGATAAGCTGGAAAAGTTCAGCTCTATTCAATACTGATCCAATTTTAAAAAGATGAGAGCGAAGCCAGACCGCTTCGCTCTCTCCGCGTTTACACGCTTACTTCAATTCCCAGGCCATGCTCACGTCGACGGAGATGATCATCTGGCCTGTCGCCACCGGCACGGATGATTCCATCATCGCACCCCCGCCCTTGCCTTCATAGATCGGGTACGCGCTGTATGAGGAATACGAGTTGATGTACTGCACGACTCCCAAGGCGCTGTCCGAGGACTCTGCCAGCTGCTGTGCCTGGGCCTTGGCATCTTCCACTGCCTTAGCCCGTGCCTCTTCCAGGTAGGGTGAGGGGTCGATCACATCGAAGGTGATGCCGTTGATCGTGTTGGCTCCACTGCGGACGACCGCGTCCAGTATCTCGCCCAGTTTACTCAGATCACGCACGGTCACGAACACCGTGTTATTCGCCTGGTAGAGCGTTCCGGTGATCTGGCCTTCCATGTCGTACTGCGTCATGGGATACACGCTGAAGTTGGAGGTCTGGATATCCAGCTCTTCCACACCCAGCAGGCCCAACGCTGTCCGGATTCCGACCGCCTGCGCGCTGTTCTGGTTCAGGACCTGCGTGACAGTGTCCGCGGTATTCTGCACCCCGATGTTGATATACGCCACATCCGGAACGATATAGACCTCGCCGTGTCCGGTCACCGACACCTGCCGGACGGCCTGGGTGGACGGGCTGCTTGTGCCGGTGCACGCGGCCATACCGATCAGCGCCACGGCACTGAAAATGATGAGGAAAATCTTTGTTTTCATAAGTACTCCTTGTTTTTCTATCTGAAATTATAGACGATGAAACGCCAAAAAAGTTCCCGCCTGCTTCCATGAGATTCCACCCTTCATCGCCAGCCTCCTGGTGTCCTCCCGCCCACCTTCCTCCTCCCCCGGCGTCGTGGATGTGCCAGAAAAAAGCAATCATCAGACGGCGTACCGCCGTCTGATGATTGTCCAGGTCCATTCTCTAGGGAGTAAAATCGCAGTTATCGTAATTGCGAATCGCGATGATTCCCACAGGTAATTTTATGGCCAGCGTGGCCGGATCGTCCGAATCGCTGTTGGTGACCACGTTGTCCACCTTGACAAAGTTTTCATCCATGCTGAGCGTCGTTACGGCTGTTTCCAGTTCGATCCGAATGGGCAGTCCTTCTGGAACGCACAGGATCAATTCCCCGACGGCTCCCTCCAGGGTTCCTTCCAGGAAGCCCTCCGCCGGCAGCGCCAGCGTGGTTTTTCCTGCCGCCAAATTGGTGGTCAGGTCGATGACCCTGGTCTGGCTCAGGTCCGCGTAGATCTCTCCCGCGGCGGTCTTCAAGACGAGCTCTTCGACAATGATGTCTGAATTCAACGCCAGGTTCCAGGCGTATTTCCCGGCGTCCGTCGAGTAGACGTAGCTGCCGCGGCTGCTGTAGATGCGGAAGGAAGGCGTGGTTTTTTCTTCAGTTGTGACCTCCGTCTCGACGATCTCCTCGCTGGATTTCGGAGCTGTTCCTTCCACCAGGTAAGCCTCACCCGCTCCACCGGTCAGGATCAACCGGCCGGTCGTCAGTTCGATTTCTCCCTCGACATTCGTGATGCCGTCCGCGGGAAGCTGGATCGTTTGCAGTTCCGGTGAAATGGGCGACTGGATGGCGATGAAGTAGACCGCGCCCAACAGCAGCAGTCCGACCAGGATGCCCAGAATCGGGGCGATGATCCCCCGGGCGCGCCCGATGATCAGGTTGAGTCCCAGCGCCACCAGCAGGATCGGCCACAGCTTCAGGAAAACCGTCCACACCGGCATGTCCAGGACGCCGAAATTGGACAGCAGGAAGATGATCCCAAGTCCGGAGATCACCGTGGGCCACAGGAAACCATCCCGGTTGATGAAACTCTCGATCCCTCCGATGACCAGCAGCAAAGGCCACAATTTCACCAGCGCGTCCAGCGTCGTGTTGTCCATCCTGCTGGAAAAATTGTTCAAAAAAAGGAACACACCGACCGTGATGAGCAGCAACGGCCAAAATATGTGAATACGCCTGCGCGATTTATGTTCCATGTTCATTCACCTTTCCTTCCTCTTACCAGAAGCACGATCCCCGCCAGCACCAGCAAAGCCGGCCAGAGCATATTGTTGATGATCTGGACCCACTCGATGTCCAACACCTTCAGCGCCGCGAATCCGCCCAGGATGACCAGGCCGACCCCGATATAGATCGGAAGGTTAGGATTGGACGAGCTGGTCACTTCTTTAATCTCGGAGCCCATCAACTTCGCCCTCTCGCCAATGTCTTCCGGCTTCAACGGCTCGATATTTTCCATCAAAACCTTATCTTCACGAGGCATCACGATCCACAGGATAAGATACAGCAGCACGCCGAACCCGCTGGTCAGGGTCAGCAGGACGAAAAAGATGCGGATGATGATCGGATCGATGTTCAGGTATTTGCCAAGCCCCACGCACACGCCGCCCAGGATGGCGCCGTTGCGATCGCGAGTCAGTCTTTTTCCCATGGTCACTCTCCACTCTTTTTGCGCTTGACCAGTGAAAGCACGATCAGCACGATACCCGCCACGACCATCAGGGCTGCCGGAATGTACTTCATGATCCCTTCCGAGGTGAACATGAACAGCAGTCCCAGGATGAAAAGCACCGCGGCCGGGATCCAGGCCCACTTGCGGTCACCGACTCCGCCAGGCAGCAACGCCACCAGGCCAAAGGTGATCCCCAATCCCACGAACAGGGCGAAGACCGGGTTCTTCACTGCACCGGAAAGCGCCACCAGGGCCGCCACGGAGAACAGCACGCCTCCCGGAATGATCGCCCACCAGTGCTCGCGGTTGATCAGGTAGATGACCCAGAAACTGACGCCGATGAACGCCAGGAAAATGGCTGCCGGCAGGCCTGTCGTCCCGAAGTCGGGAAAGAAGGTGCTCAAGGCGATCAAGATGCTCAATCCAACCAGGGTGAACCCGGGAATCCCGGCCCACCAGCTGCGCTTATCGGCGATCAGCACGTACAGGAAAGCCGCCCCCCCCGCCAGAAAGCCGGCCGGGACGATGATGTCCCACACGCTGTCGCCAATCTTTAATAAATCTGTGCTCTGCAGGAGGGCCAGCCCCCCGATGATGATCACGACAATTCCAACGATGATTCTCCAACTGATAGGTTTCATTGTTTGTTCCCTTTCTAGAGTATCTGCACGGAAGTCAATCCGGTTTCGAAGTAGATTTCAGCTTTATGTTTGCCGGTCGCATACCCGGCCGTCTCGAACACCGAGCCATTGGGGATGAACCTTTTTTCATCCAGCCTGCGCGTGGATACACCGCTGTTGAAATGCAGCTGGGCTTCCAGGCTTTCCGGAACCTGCAGAACGATCGAGGCTGCCCCGGCTGCGATCTTCACTTTCATCATGCCGCCCTGTTCGGGTAGCTTGATGTGCGTGTCCGTGGCCCCCGCTTCGATCTTCAACTTCTGGATGTTCAGCTTGCTCAGGTCCAGTCTGGCATGGTTCGCGCCATACTTGACCGTCAGGTCCGTGGGAACGCGCGGGTTCAACCCGATCTTCCACTCCAGCCCGCGTGTCCCGAAGGCCCATCCACCGTCCCAGGAATCGACATTGCGCGGATGCAGTTCAATGTGCGCGTGTTCCCCGGCAACGGCAGAGCGCTGATCCACGCCACCGCTGCAGGCACCTTCGACCAGGAGGGCATCGTCCTGACACGGCGCCACTTCCAGGCTTCCCGCGCCGTGATGGATCTCGATCATCGCGCTGCGAATGTCTTGCTTTTCAATGGTAAAGTGCTCTACCGCGATCGCTTTTTTGCGCCACACGGTCGCGTTCAGGATGATCCAGAATCCAACCATCACCAGGCTGATCGGCCAGACCAGGTTCCAGGCAAGTTTCGCCGAGAACAATCCGAACGAGCTGGCAAGGAAGATCAACCCGGCCGCGATGACCAGGATCCCCCAGAAAATTCTTGGGTTCTTCATCCTATTCACCCTTGGCAGGTTTGCGCACTTTGTTCTTTTTCGCCTTTTCCTCGGCGATCTCGGCAATGATCTCAGCCGTCTTGGCCTGCTCATCCACTGCTTCCACGCTCGCAACTTTTGCGACCGGTTCAGCTTCGGTCACCGGCGCGGCGGGAACTGCTGGCATTTCAGGCGGGGCAGCCACGGCTGCCTTGCGGGGTTTGATAAAACCGCGGATGAAGATGACGATGCCGGCGATCACCAGCAGCAGCGGCCAGTATTTTTTCAGGACATCCGGTATGTGCTGGAACATCGATCCGAAGATGGCATAAAAAACCGTGAACATGATCAAGGAGACAAGCAGGGTGTCGATGATCTCCTTCCAGCTGTAGCGCTTCTTTTCGCCCATCAGGCGCGCCAGCAGCATACCCACGGCGACAAAACCGGGGATCAACGCCCATGCGTATGTCCATGAAGCCCAGGGATTCGGCATGCTTGTGTTCGCCTGCCAGAACAGGATGCCGCCGATTCCGCCAACGATGCACGCCGGAACCGCCAGGTCAGGTGTGCTGGTGATGGCACCAAGCACAAGCAGGAACAACCCGCTTCCGATGATGTAAAAAGGCCAGGTTTGAAATTCAAAAGTCAAAAGCTTCAATACCTGTCCGCCGATCAGAAAGACCCCCAACAGGATCAGAATGATCCCAACCACAATGCTGGAACGTTTTTTCGTTTCCATTTTTCCTCCAGGATGATTTCTACATACTATCTAACGAAAAATTTGGCATTTGGTTGCACCAAATACCTAATTCGTTCTGGGGGATTATTTCTTTTTGGGTTTGGGTTTATTCTTAACGAAGGAAACAAGAAATACGGCTGCCAGGCCCACCCCGCATATGCCGATGATGATGATGCCCAGGTTCTGCCGGCTGAGGTTTGGCATGGCGGCGATGATGGGTGTCGGCGTGGGCGTCGACCCGGGTGTTTTGCTCGGTGCCGGGGTGGCAGGGGATTTCAGCGCTGTCGGGGTGCGCGTGGGGCGGGTTGGTGTCGTGGTGATCGTCGGCGTGGTCGTCGCGCTCGGCGCCAGCCTGATAACCAGGGTCTGTCCGACGTACACCGTGTCGCTGGTCAGTTTGTTCAGTGCCTTGATATCATCGATGCGCGTATCATAGGCAATGGCGATGCTCCACAGCGCCTGGCCGCTCTGCACGACGTGCGTGACTGAACCATCCGCGTTGGGCGTGGAGACGATCATCGGCTGGATGTACTCCTCCGTGGTTGGCGTCCGGGAAACGCTCGGATCCCAGGTGGGATTGGCCAGGCCCCCCGCGATGTACGCGGCGTGCATCACCCAATAGATCACACCGTCGAACTCTGCCACTCCGGCACCGATATTGCGGTAATTTCCCGCGTATGTGCCGTTGACAGCATACATGTGAGAAATGTCAGTCCATCCTGATTTGATCGATGCTAATGTCGTGCTGCTGCTGCCCATATAAAAGCTTTCGGTCGCGAAAACGGTCGCCCCATCACCGTATCCGGCAGCCTTGATGCGTGCAATCGCGTCACCGATATGCCAGGTGAGCTTGTTCTGCGCCATGTATTCTGCTGTCGTCTGGGCTGTGTACATCAGGATCGGATCCGTAACAAGATCCCCGTATCCAAAAGAGTTGCGCCATTCATTCATCAAATTGATGATGTCCTGCGCAGTGATGTGGACTTCCGCCCTGACCGTGTGCACGGAAGAGAACAGCATCACTGCCATGATGATCGCGGTAAGGAAAACAAAACCTGGTTTACGCATGATTCATCCGTGAATGGGGGTGCCCGTCGCGGCGTGGGCGGCCTCCATGACCACCTCGCTGAGGGTGGGATGCGCGTGTACGCTGTGGGCGATTTGGTGCGCCGGGATGCCGGCCTGGTGCGCCAGGGTGAGTTCCGGCAGCAGTTCGGACACTTCCGGACCGATCAGGCTTGCCCCCAGCACTTTTTTGCTGTCAGGATCGATCATCACCTTGCAGAAACCGTGTCCCTCCCCCAACCCGATGGCTTTTCCATTGGCGATGAAATTGAAGCGGCCTGTTTGGTACGCTACGGCTTTTTCCTTCAACTGGGCTTCCGTCATGCCGAACGATGCCACCTGAGGTGACGTGTAGGTGGCCCTCGGGATGGCAGTGTAATCCAGCATCTCCACTTCCATGCCGCTGATCGCCTCCGCGCAGATCACCCCCTGGGCTGAAGCCGCGTGGGCCAGCAGCAGCTCTCCGCTGATGTCGCCGACCGCCCAGATCCCCGGCACATTGGTCTGCATTTTTTTATCGATCTTGATAAACCCCCGCGAGGTTGTTTCCACCCCCGCCCCTTCCAGGTTGAGCTCCTGCGTGTTTGGTTTGAAGCCGATCGCGACCAGGACTTGCTGCGCCCGCAAAATTTGCAACGTATCCCCCTGGCTCACTTCCACCGTGACCCCCTCATCGCTCGTCGCCACGGACTGCACCCTGGCACCGGTGAGGATGTCGATACCGCGCTTCTGGAAATGCTTTTGCAGCTCCAGGCTGATCTCCTCATCCTCCAGCGGAAGGACCCGGGGCAGCATTTCCACCAGGGTCACCCTGGTGCCGTAGGCGCTCCACAGCGTGCTGAATTCCGCGCCGATCGCGCCTGCGCCGATGATGATGACCGATTCGGGCAGCGTCGTCTGCAGGATGGCTTCCTTGTAAGACAGCACGGCCCTGCCGTCCACCGCAACGCCCGGGATCGTGCTCGAATACGCCCCGGCAGCGATGACGATATGCTCGCCCGTGATCTGGGTGAGCGCACCTGCGCTGTCCGTAATCTTCAGGGTGTGCCTGTCAATGAAAGCTGCACTGCCGTTGATGACCGTGACAGCATTTTTCTTCATCAGGTAGGACACGCTTTTCGACATGCGCTCAGCCACACTGCGGCTCCTCTTGACTGCCGCGGCGTAATCCAGGGTAAGGTTATCAAATAGAATGCCAAAATCGGATGCTTTTTCACGCACGATGTGGGCGATCTCCGCGTTCCGCAGCAGTGCCTTGGTCGGGATGCAGCCAATGTTGACACAAACCCCCCCAATGTGCGATTTTTCAATGATGGCTGTTTTCTTTCCCAGCTGGGCTGCGCGGATCGCGCACACGTATCCCCCTGGACCCGACCCAATGACGATCACATCATAATCTGGCATTGTTACCTCTCAGAACTGGCGATTCTACCACAATGGATCACGTATGGATCTTGTTCTGCATCCCCAGGACGCGCAGCGGGTTGGGAGGGGCTTTCCTGACGATGGCATCCGTCATGCGGGTCACCCGCGCCATGGCTTCCACGTCGTGCACGCGCACGACATCCGCTCCTTTCACGATGCCCACCGAGACGGTGGCAGCCGTGCCTTCCACGCGCTGATTGGGCGGCAGGTCGAGGGTGTGCCCGATAAAGGATTTGCGGGATGGCCCCAGGCAGATGGGGTAGCCAAGTGCCTTGATCTCATCCAAATGGTTGATCAGCTCCAGGTTCTGCGCCACCGTTTTTCCAAAGCCCAGACCCGGGTCGATGATGATGCGGTCAGACTCGATTTTCGCCTTCCTGGCAATGCGGATGCTTTCCTGCAGATCACTTTTCACATCCTCAATTAAATTAACGTAGGTTGGTGCGTTGTACTGGCTGCCCAGGGCGCCGTTCGTGCTGATCGCTTCACCCTGGCTGCGGTTGTGCATCAGGATGATGGGCACGCCGTGCAAAGCTACCACGTCCGCCAGTTCGGGATCCCCCTTCAACGCCCACACATCATTGATCCAATCCGCGCCGGCGCAGATCACCGCGTCCGCGGTCCTGGCTTTGTACGTGTCGATGGATATGATCGTGTCAAGATCCGAGCTTCTGAAAGCTTTGACCACCGGCAGGATACGCTCCAGCTCCTCGTCCGCGCTGAGCGGCCTGGAGCCCGGGCGCGAGCTTTCTCCGCCAAGATCGAGAATATCAGCTCCCTCCTTGATAAACCTGTGGGCCTGTTCCAGCGCGGACTGCAGGACCATGCCTTCGGTCATCAGGCCATCCCCGGAAAAACTGTCCGGCGTGATGTTAATGATTCCCATCAGGAAGGTTCTTGTGCCAAACGGCAGCGGATAAAGGGTTTTTGGATTTTTCATCATATTCCTAGCGGGGTATTTGATCGACAGCCGGGGGCAGCGCGACCACCGAGATACCCTCCTGGTTCAGTCCCTGCAGCATGTCGCGGACGGACAGCTTCAAGCCGGGATGTTTGAGATTGGGTGCGATTTCGCACAACGGCACCAGCACAAACGCGCGTTCCTGCAGCCGCGCGTGCGGGATGGTTAATTTCTCCGTCTTCAGAATGACATTGTCGTAGAAGATGATGTCGATGTCGATCGGGCGCGGGCCGTAGCGAAAGGTGGGCTGCCGGTCCAGCTTCTTTTCAATGCCCTTGGCGTGATACAGCAGCTGATGCGGAGTCAGGTCCGTCCCGACTTTCAAGACCATGTTGAGAAAATCCGGCTGATCCGAAAATCCCCACGGTGTCGTCGCGTAGATGGACGAGGCCAGAAGGGGATCAACCGGTGGCAGCAGGGACTCAATGGCGATGGCCAGGTTTCTCATCCTGTCACCCATATTCGTTCCCAGCGCCAAGTAGGCAGTGTGCTGCATTTCTGAATTGTAACCGCCTTTTTTATCCCACGTAAAGGTCAAATTCCACCCCCCCGGGCTGATCCGCTTCCGGCCCGTCAGCTGCTTCGCCGCTGCTGGTTTTCACTCTCTCACCGTCAAGGCGTGGTGTGTTTCATCCCAACTGGCTCGGCTGGTTTCCCATGACCGCCCGATCAAAGCCTGCAGCTGCTGCTGGAAAACCCGTTTATCTCCCGTTGTGTACATCTTCCGGTCTGGCTTTCGGGTCAGGGTTTGGCAAGCGTCGATCGCGTCGAGCAATCGGGCCGTTTGCCGGGCTACCGCGGGTGCCGGATCGATCACCCGCACCGACTCACCCGCCAGGTCCTCGATCAGGGGGATGATGAACGGGTAATGCGTACAGCCCAGCACGATCGTGTCGATTTGGCTTGCCAGCATGGGTTCGATGGCCTTTTTCAGGATTTCCTTCGTCTCCCGACCGTGCAGGTTGCCCCGTTCGATCTCGGCCACCAATCCGGGGCACGTATCCTGCAGCAGGCGCACATTTCCGCCGAAGCGCTCCACGACAGAGGCGTACAGTTCCCCCTGGAAAGTCGCCGGGGTTGCCAGCACCCCCACAACACCTGTTTGCGTCTGTTCAGCAGCTGGTTTGACCGCAGGTTCCATCCCCACGAAGGGAACAGCGGGGAAAGTCTGCCGCAGGTGGTGCAGCGCCGCGGCCGAGGCCGTGTTGCAGGCGACCACGACGACATCCGCGCCATGCTCCAGCAGGAAGCGCGTGATGCCTTCCGAGAAAGTCCGCACTTCCTCAAGCGGTCTGGAGCCGTACGGAACGTGGGCCTGGTCAGCCAGGTAGAGCAGGTTTTCATCCGGCAGGATCTCCAGGATGGCTCGCAGCACCGATAACCCCCCGACGCCTGAATCGAACACCCCGATGGTATGCCTGCCGCGACCTGCTGAAGTGGGGTTCATCGTTTACACGCCTCGGCGAAGGCTTCAAAGATGCGCCGGTGTTCACCCAGCGCGGTCAGTTCCTCCGGATGCCACTGCACGCCCAGAAAAAATGGATGCCCGCTGATCTCCACCGCTTCGACCAGTCCATCATCGGGCACGACAGCGCTGATGGATAGTCCCGCTCCGATTTGATTCAGTCCCTGGTGGTGCAGGCTGTTGGTTTCCATCTGCGCGCTCATCACGATCCGTTCCAGCAGGGAACCTGGGATCACGTCGACTTTGTGGAACAACACCGTGCGGCTCTTTTTCTCCCCAAAAAAATCCCTGTGCTGATCGTGGTTAAGGGCTCCCGGCAGTTCATCCGCAATGTGCTGGAAGAGCGTTCCGCCAAAAGCGACATTGATCACCTGGCAGCCCCGGCAGATTCCCAGCAGCGGCCTTTGATTTTCCGCCGCCCATCGGGCGATGCGTATCTCCAGTTCATCCTGGCGGCGACGAATCCCCTTTGTCCGCGAAGACCTTTCCTGGTTGTACAGAGCCGGATCCACATCATCCCCGCCGCTCAACAGGAACCCGTCACATTGATCAAAAAACTGCTCCAGTTCCTGGGCGGTGGTGTCCATGCGGATCAGGATCGCTTCCGCCCCGCAGCCTTCGATCGCCCGGCGGTAGGTCAGATACTCCCTCGCGTTCGGGCTTCCATGCCGTGTTCCCATCGTGTTGCATGTCGTGATCCCGATTCTTTGCCTGTTCATAAGCCTTCCACCTGGTCATGAAATTGTAAATGAAAACAAAAAAGGGTGCAACCTCGGCGTAAGGATGCACCCAATGATCGGTTCGTGTCGTTTAATTGAATTTCTGTTTGAGCCGCGCGCTCTTGCCAGTGCGTTCGCGCAGGAAGAAAAGGCGTGACCGGCGAACCCTGTTGTGACGCTCGACCACCACCTTGTCGATGCGGGGAGAGCGGGTCAGGAAAGTGCGCTCCACGCCAATGCCGTTGGATGCGACACGCCGTACGGTGAATGTGGCCGTGGGGCCTTTTTTATTCTGAAAGATCAAGGTTCCCTTGAATTCCTGGATGCGCTCGCGGTTGCCTTCTTTGATCTTGACATGCACGCTGACGGTATCTCCAGTGGCCAACTCAGGGATATTGGGATTGACCGGGGCTTCAAATGCTTTTAACTTGTCGTCCATTTTTTCTCACCTTGCATAAAATACTGGCCTCGGCTGGTGCCGGGCGCGAACATGGATTATACCATACTCCACTTTCCTGGGAAGGGCGCGCCTGTACTAGGAGATTTTTCTCCAGCGCACCAAAAGCAGGTAAATCCCGATGAAGATCAAAACGATCGACCCTGTGTTGCCCAGGAAGGTCAGAGCCTGAGCGGGTTGCCCGCCGATGTACAGACCCAGCCCGACCACTCCGATCACGCCTCCAGGGATCAGCGGCCACCATAGGAAGCGGTGCCTGAGCAGCCGGTCAAAAAGCACGATCAGGAACCAGCCCATCGAAAATACTACCAGCATCAAACCGCTGCGCGCCAGCCCGCTCAATGCCTGATTGCTGTTCCTTCCCCAGGCCAGGAACAGTCCCGATCCTGTGCTCGCTACGATCAGGCCGGCGATGACCAGACCCAACAGCCTCCTGCAAAGTCCCCAGGTCAGAAGGGCAATACCCAGTCCGATCGAATTGGCAAAAATAAAATCCAGCACGCCCGTGTTTTTGAAGAAAAAACACAACGCTGTCGCGATGAACAGTCCTGCCGGGATAAGCGCCCACCACAATGTGCGGCTTGTCACGATGCGGGTGATGACAAAGATGATCATCCATATAAGCCCGCAGGCTCCAACGATGATCCCGACAATTTGCAGCGTTTCCAGCTCCTGTGATGCCAGGTAGAGAATCACCCCGACCAGTGCTGCCACCAGCAGTACGGCAGAGCTGATGACAATGGCCAGGTTCTTGGAATAGAATCCCTGCACCAGGGATCCGACGCACAGCAGCACGAATAGCACAAAGGCGGCCGGGTACAGCTGGAATATGCTCAGTATGCCGATCGCAACGAAGATTAAGCCGACGATCGACACAAACCCGCCGTGATGAAAGTTTTTGAGTTTAATTTCCTTTTTTTCCATGGTTCTGTCCGATGATTCCGGATTAAGAGATCAACCCGAGTTCTTTGGCCTTCAGCACGACCTGCAGGCGATCCTTCACACCCAGTTTTGCCAGGATGCGCGACATGTGGTTCTTGACGGTTCCCTCCGAAATGACCAGGTGCTCCGCGATCTCCTGGTTGCTGATGCCAGTTGCCAGCAGGTTCAGGATTTCCATCTCCCGCGCTGTCAGCGCCTCGGCAAGCTGCGCTGTTGGTTCAAGCTTTTTCTGCGGCGTGCGCGTGAACTCCGCCACCACTTTCGCGGTAATGGCGGGTGTCAGAAAATACTCCCCGCTGGCCGCAGAGCGGATCGCGTTGAAAAGCGTTTCTGTGGATGCGTCCTTGAGTAAATAACCGATCGCGCCAGCTTTGAGTCCATCGTAGACTGCCTGGTCGTCATCAAAGGTGGTCAGCACGATGATCTGCGGTTTGCTCAAGGCAGCCTTGATGCGCTTGGTGGCCGTCACCCCGTCCATGACCGGCATGCGCAGATCCATCAGGATGACATCAGGCTGCGTGTTTCGAGCCATGCGCAGTCCTTCTTCGCCGTTCTCGGCGTCCCCGACCACCTCGAATTCACTCTCAGCGGATAAAAGCGTCCTGAGTGCTTTACGAAACAGCACCTGGTCGTCCACCAGCAGGATCCTGATCGGCTTCATAAGGGAACCTCGATCGTGAGCAGGGTACCGCTGTCTTTTTCGGATCCAATGCTCACTTTTCCATGGATCATCTGCGCTCGTTCCTTCATCGATTTCATGCCAAAACCTTCTTTCATGTGCGCAACCCCCACGCCGTTGTCGCTGATCTTCATAAAGAATTTCTTGGGATCCGAATAATCAAATTCCACCAGCATCCGGGTGGCCTGCGCGTGCTTGAGCACGTTATTGATCCCCTCCTGGGCGATGCGGTACAGGATGTACTCAACCTTGGGGCCCAGCTCCCGAACCGCTCCGGCCTTCTTCATGCTCGCTTTCATCTTCCCGCTGCGGGCGTAATCCACCAGCTTCTTAATCTGGTCGTAAAAGGACAGCTCGGTGGCGCTTTTCAACGCGAAGACCGAATTCCTGATGTCATCCAGCGTGTCCTTCACCAGTACCCGCGCGGAGTCAAGCGACTCTCGCGCTTTGGCCGGGTTCTTATCCAGCAGTGCGTCAGCAGCCT
Source organism: uncultured Anaerolineaceae bacterium (assembly GCA_964498605.1). GTDB lineage: Bacteria > Chloroflexota > Anaerolineae > Anaerolineales > Anaerolineaceae > JBGQAS01. The sequence goes on from CAZCHK010000004.1 coordinate 46,495, forward strand.
GGATCTGCATGTGAATCGTGGTCAGCGCATGGCCCAGCCCGTCATGAATTTCGCGTGCCAACCTGTTGCGCTCCTTGGTCAGGGTCATCTCCTCGATCTCATTGGCGTACTTTTGCAGTTGCTCGTTGGCACTCGCCAGCTCAGAGGCGATCTGCTCGGTGCGGCGGCGCAGGTTTTCCTCATCCACCATTGTTTGAATGAAGATGAGCACGAACAATTGACCGGCCAGGAAGTTGAGAATGGAATTGCTCCAGCTCGCCGCCTGCCCGGCCTGGCTGATCCAGATGGTCACGCCGGTCTGTGTCAGAAGGATGAAGATATTCGCCAGCACCATCCACCCCGCGCTGAAGAGCAGGATGCTCTGGGCGATCAGCGGCAGGAACACCAGCCAGACGGTCGTCATGGGCGGCAGGATGGCGCTGATGGCGCTTGCCAGAAGGAGCTGCGTGATGAAGTAGATCACCCGCACCAGGCGCGGAGCTTCATGCACGAGCTTGTTGTACCCATACGATCCGAGAGCAATGTAGGCGATCCCCAGCAGGATGATGCCGCTGATCGTCATGGGGCGGGCATTGAATCCCCCCGCGAAACCGGAAAAGAATGAGGTCAACACCACCAGTGCGTATGAAAAACTGATGATCTCGCTGCTTTTAATTGGGAGCCGGTTGGATTTTTGCATTCTTAAAAATTATAACATTCACCATTTTAAGGCACATGACCCTCATTGGGAATATGACCGGGGTCACACACAAACCTCCCGCGCGGTTATGCCCTGCGTGACATCAGTTTCGGCTCGCGATTGGCTACACTCAGTGCGTCAGGAGTTTATCCATGAAAATCCTTTTCATATATCCCAAGTTTCCCCGGACCTTCTGGAGCTTCACCCACGCGCTGAAGTTCATCGGAAAGAAAGCCACCAATCCCCCTCTCGGGTTGATCACAGTCGCGGCCATGCTGCCCCCGGACTGGCAAAAGAAGCTGGTCGATACCAATGTCTCGAAGCTGTCCGATCGGGACATCCTGTGGGCGGACCTGGTCTTCATCAGCGGCATGAGCGTTCAGAAACCATCCGCGGGTGAGATCATCGCGCGCTGCAAAAAGCTTGGCCGGGTTGTCGTTGCCGGGGGACCGCTCTTTCAGTACGAATCGGAGAAGTTTCCTCTCGTCGATCATTTTGTGTTCAACGAGGCCGAGATCACGCTGCCGCTGTTCCTGGCCGACCTGGCGGCGGGGAACCCCAGGCGCGTCTACAGTACGGCAGCTTTTCCGGACATCACCGTCAGCCCAAACCCTCTCTGGCATCTGCTGGACATGGCCAAATACGACGCGATGAGCGTCCAGTTCAGCCGCGGCTGCCCCTTCAACTGCGATTTTTGCGGCGTCACGGCCATGCTCGGGCATGTCCCGCGCGTGAAAACCACCTCCCAGCTGGTCTCCGAACTGGAGAGCCTGTATCAGCTGGGCTGGCGGCGCAACATCTTTATCGTGGATGACAACTTCATCGGAAACAAACGGATTTTAAAGGACGAAGTGCTGCCGGCTCTCATCGAATGGCGCAGGGACAAGCAGGGCTGCGGATTCATCACGGAGTGCTCCATCAACCTCGCCGACGACGACGAATTGCTCGACCTGATGGTCCAGGCCGGATTCCGCTCCGTGTTCATCGGCATCGAGACACCCTCCGAGGCTGGCCTGCTGGAATGTCACAAGTCCCAAAACTGCCGCCGTAATCTGCTGGATTCCGTGCATAAACTACAGCGCGCGGGGCTGCAGGTGATGGGCGGCTTCATCGTTGGATTTGACAGTGACACGCAGGATATCTTTCAAACCCAGTTCGACTTCATCCAGCAAAGCGGCATCCTCACCGCCATGATGGGCCTGCTGCAGGCGTTTCCGGGCACGGCCCTGTACAGGCGTCTTGAAACAGAAGGCCGACTGACACCGGATATCAGCGGCAACAACACGGACATCAGCACCAACGTGATCTTCAAACAGGGCAACCGCATGATCGAGGACGGTTTCCAGCGCCTGATCCAGCGCCTTTACTCGGCTGAAAACTTCTATAATCGCGTGCAAACCTTCCTGGATCATTTCACGATCCTGCCCATCCCGGGTGGTTTGCGTCTAGAGGAGATCGGCGCGTTTTTCCGCAGCATCTTCCTGCTCGGCGTACTGGGACGCGAACGCAGGCAATACTGGCACTTGTTCTGGCGCACCCTGTTTCGATCTCCACGGAAGTTCCAAACCGCCATCACCATGGCGATCTACGGTCACCACTTCCGCAAGCTCAGCCAGGCGGTCAAGCCCAGGGTGGTTGAAAAGAAATCAAAAACACCACGGGAGCTCTCCTTTCCAGTCATCGCGCTTCCGGCTGCCAGAAAGGACGATTACGCCCGAAATCCCTTGAAATAACAGTCTTCTGACAGGTTTGAATCAGATACGGCAGGTCTGCACTCCTGGAATGGGTTTTTATCCAACCAACAAGCATCAATCCAGGGTGTCGTCTATAAAACAGCGCGTAAAACTCGGAAAGATGAACACGTCCGGTGTGATCGCTAGCTGAACCATGCCATCGCTGATGGTCTGGGTCGTGCCGGGGAACGTATGGGTGTAGGCGGGTATGCTGTAGAAATAATCCTCTCCCAACCCTCCCTCGAGTTCAAGGTCCCCCAGCTGGGTGTCATGCAGCACGGTCACCTGTGAGAATTCGAACAGGGCATCCACCTGGAGGACGATTTCACAATCCGGGTAAGGCCGAAATTCAACGTTGTATGTATAGGTTGCCGGCACCTGCCCGGTTGTGGCAGCGCTTCCCCCTGAGCCGCCTACTATCATGCTGCGAATTGCCTCCACGTCGCACAGGATCTCTTTCTCCTGCGTTGTTTTCACGCTCTGAAGAGGCTTGTTCTTGGAAAGAGGAACAACGATCGTATGCACGGTGTCACAGCTGACGACAAAGAACTCCTGATCCACCCCGTACACGATCTGGACCCAAAAAGTGCCCTGATCGGTGTAGGTGACTGGTCCGGTCCCTTCGATGTCAATGTCGTAGGTGTCATCCTTATTGAATAGATCCGCCAGCGAAAGCTCGCAGCCTGCCGTGAATACGATCAAGACAATGGCGGCCAATAGCGTGACCTGCTTGAATTTCATCTCACCTCCTCATCATCAAGATCATTATACAAACGATGATGTGGAAAAAACAATCAAAAGAGGACCGGGGCTCTTCACCCGGTCCTGGTAAAAGGTAAACTCTGAAATATATTGAATTCCTAGAATCCCTCCAGCTGGCTCAGGTCCACCACGCCGGCGGTCAACCCCGCGACACGCTGCAACAGCGCCAGGCGGTTTTCCCGCAGCGAGGCATCCTCAGCCATGACCATCACCGCGTCGAAAAACTCATCGATGCCGGGGATGGCGGGAATGAAGGCATTCAGCAGGTCGTCGATCGATCCCGGGCCGCGCGGGCTTGCTTCCAGCCTGAGCAGCTCGTTGTACAGAGCTTTTTCCTGCTCTTCAACCAGCCGCTCCGCTTTCAATTTGAAAACCTGTTTCTGGTCACGCGTGATGCGCACACAGCGTGCGTACGCCGGCAGGATCTTGTTCCAGTCCGCGCGGCTGATCCACTTCTGCAGCTGTTCGATCGCCTTACGCGCCCCGGCCGGATTGCCGCCCTGCTCTGCCAGCACCGCCGCGACCGCGTCATAACGGTATCCCCTGTCCTGCAGGTGGCTTTGCAGTCTTCCCACAACGAACTGCAAGCATTCGTCGATGACCTGTCCATCTGCATCTATGGGCAGCTGCGCAGCAGCCAGTTCGAGTCCCGCGCGGATGTCGAAGGCTTTATCCCACCCGATCAGGACCTGCACCAATCCAAGCGCCGCTCGCCTGAGCGCGAAAGGATCTTTTGTGCCGGTGGGCGCCATGCCGGATGCAAACAATCCGATCAGGCTGTCCAGCCTGTCCGCGATCGATAACACCAAACCGGATTTTCCTTCTGGCAAGCGGTCCCCGGCATAACGCGGCAGGTAGTGCTCCGCAATGGCCTGCGCTGTTTCACGCGACTCGCCGCTGTGCTCCGCGTAATGCCTGCCTATCACACCCTGCAGGGATGTCATTTCGATCACCATGTGCGTGACCAGGTCAGCCTTGCATAGTTTTGCTGCCCGGTGCAGGGCTTCCTGCTCTTTTTGATCGAGTTCGAACTTTCCCGCCAATTCCTGGGCGAGCTTTTCGATCCGCCTGCTCTTATCCCCCATGCTGCCGAGCTGCTTTTGAAAAGTGAGCGTATCCAGGCGCGGCAGGAACTCCTCCAGTTTATGCTGTTCGTCCTGTTTTATGAAAAACGCCGCGTCCGCGAAACGCGCTTCGATCACCTGCGCGTTCCCGTCCGCGACGACCTCCAGGTGCCGGGCGTCTCCATTGCGCACGCCGATGAAATACGGCATCATTGTGCCATTCTCCTGCTGCACCGGGAAGTATTTCTGGTGGTGCAGCATCACGGAAATCAGCACTTCCCCGGGCAGCTGCAGATGGCTCTCATCGAATTTCCCGATGAACGCCGTCGGCGCTTCGACCAGGTTGCTCACTTCCTCCTCAAGATCAGGGCGATCCACCCAGGTCCCGCCCAGCTCTTTGATCTTCGCCGCGACCTGCTTGCGGATGGCTTCTTTTCTCAACAGCGGATCCAGGATGATGCCCTGTTTTTCAAGATAATCATGATACTCGCCTACACTGAAGACCTGTTTTTCGGCCGGTTCTATGAAGCGCAGTCCCCGTGTCGAACAGCCTGATGACAGTCCCGCGAAATTGAACGGGATGACCTGATCGCCATATAACGCCAGCAGCCAGCGCACCGGGCGAGAAAAGGCTGTGCCATCGCTGTCCCAGCGCATGGATTTGTCAAATTTTATCGACCCGATCCACCCTGGCAGCGCCTCGGCCAGCACGCTCAAAGCGTCCCGTCCCGTCTCCTGCACGATGGCCACCGCGTAGGTGCCGCCGTCGATCTCTTTCCTGACCAGATCCTTGGCCGTCAGACCTTTTCCGCGGGCGAATCCTTCACCCGCGGGTGTTGCCGTGCCATCCTCGTTGAAGGCCCGCGAGGCGGGAGGTCCCTTCAATTCAAGGGTTCGATCGGGCTGGTACGGGGCCAGATCTTTCACCATCACCACCAGCCGGCGTGGGGTACCCGCGACATGCATCTCTCCGTGCGTCAGCCGCAGCTCATCCAGCCATCCCGGCAGGCGCTCTTTCAGCTGATCCACAGCGGAGTTCAAATCCCCTGCCGGCAGTTCTTCGCTGCCGATCTCCAACAGAAGATCGTGCGCATGTCTGGCAGCAGGCATACCCTGGCCGGGACAGACTGCCTTGATCTTTTTCTCAGTGCGCGCTGTCGCTCTGCCCAGCGGGAACCCCAAACTCTCGCGGACTCTTACGTACCGGTCGGCGATCCTGCGCGAAAGGTCCCGCATTTTGCCAAACATCACCTGCCGCTCGGTGACTCCCACCGCGCCGCGCGTGTCCAGCACGTTGAAAAGGTGGGAGCATTTCAGCACGTGATCGTACGCCGGCAGCACCAGGTCCTGGTCCAGTGCGGCGTTGGCTTCCGCCTCATTCAGCTTGAACAGTGTCCATAATCGATCGACATCCGCGATTTCAAAATAATAACGACTGTGTTCCTGCTCTCCCTGCATGTTTAAATCACCATACGTGATTTGCTGGTTCCATCGAATATCTTTAAAGTGCCGCACGCCCTGCAGCGCCATACTGATGCGCTCCAGCCCGTATGTTAATTCAACGGACACAGGTTCGGCCGGTACACCGCCCACCTGCTGGAAGTAGGTGAACTGCGTGATCTCCTGACCGTCGCACCAGACTTCCCAACCCAGTCCCCACATGCCCAGCGCGGGGGACTGCCAGTTATCCTCCACGAAACGGATGTCGTGTCTGCGCGGATCAATGCCGATCGCCTCCAGTGATCTCAGGTACAGTTCCTGCGGGTTTCCCGGGTCGGGTTTGAGGATCACCTGGAATTGATAATGCATCTGCAGCCTGTTCGGGTTGTCCCCGTAACGCGCGTCATCCGGGCGCACGGAGGGTTCCACGTACGCCACCCGCCAGGGCTCCGGTCCCAGTACGCGAAGCATGGTAGCCGGGTTATTGGTACCGGCGCCGACCTGCGTGTAATATGGCTGCCCGATCAGGCAGCCCTGCTCAGCCCAGTACTGCTGCAGCTTTAAAATAATGTTTTGGAAATCTAGCACAGGGGACATGGACCTCTCCAAATTGAATGCAATCTGGAAAGATTATAACATTGCGATGATTGACTTCCCCTGATCCGAACTTTCCTGCTCAAAACGGTGGCTGAACCTGTTTACTGAAAAGCCTCCAGAACTTCGGCGCTGTGCTCAGCTGGTTTGACATCCTTGAAGATGCGCTTCACCTTTCCCTCCGGGTCGATCAGGAAAGTTGTGCGGAAGATGCCGTCGTACTCACGCCCCATCATTTTTTTTCTGCCCCACACCCCGTACAACTCGCACACTTTATGATCCTCATCGGCCAGCAGCGTGAAAGGTAAATGATACTTTTCCTTGAACCTGGCATGTGCTTTGGTGGAATCCGCACTCACGCCCAGGATCACCACGCCCGCCTTCTCGTATGCCGAGTAATCATCCCTGAAACTACAGGCTTCAGCCGTACAACCGGGCGTGTCATCTTTGGGGTAAAAGTACAGCACAACCGACTTTCCCCGGTAATCAGACAACCTGTGTTTCGTGTTCTTCTCATCCAACAATTCAAAATCTGGAGCTGTTAGGTTTTCAGCAATCGTCATGTCACACCTCTCTATTGATAGGTTAACATAAGGGATGAGAATTTGCTATTAACAGTGTATTAATCTGGGGTGATCAAAAGACCGGCTTCTTTATTCCCCCGGCATTTCCATGCTCATCTTTTCCCATTCGTTCAAGCGCTCATCCAGCAGCCTCTGCAGGCTGACAATCTCCTGTCCAAGCGTATAGATGCGCCGAGATTCCTTCGGAAGAGCCTGCATTTGGACGCTCAGGCTCTCGAGATCGCGTTCCAGCTGGGCGATTTCTTCCTCAAGGCTGCTTACCTGCTCCCGCTTTTTCCGCAGCTGATCCTTGCTGAGGCTTGCACGTGTTGCCTGCTCACGCGCATTTCCTTTGCTGGGTTGTTTTTCAGACGCGCCTGCCTGCCGCGATGAGCGATACTCGCTGTATGTGCCTTTGAAAACCGTCATGGAGCGCTCATCCGGATCCACCTCCCAGATCTGCGTCGCCAGCGCATCGATCAGGTAGCGGTCATGCGAGACCAGCAGGATGGTTCCTTTGTAGTCACCCAGAATGCCCTGCAGGATATCCTGGGACGGCAGATCAAGGTGATTGGTCGGTTCATCCAGCAGCAGCAGATTCGCTCCCCGCAGCGCCAGGCAGGCCAGCGCCAGCCGTCCGCGTTCTCCGCCCGAAAGGGTGTCCACGGTCATGAAAACATCCTCCCCGGTAAACAAAAAACTGGCCAGGTAATCGCGTACCTGTCCGGGCAGCCACTTGGGTTCCAGCGCCTCAATCTCCTCCATCAGCGTCCAATCAGCGTGTAGTCCCTCGTGGGCCTGCGCGAAGTAACCCACATTCAAACTTGCTCCCAGCTGCGCTTCGCCAGCGTATGGTGGCATCTTCTCAAGGATCGTTTTCAGGAAGGTGGTTTTTCCGGCGCCATTCGGTCCCAAAATCGCAGCGCATTCTCCGCGCTTCAATATCAGGTCCGGGACACTGAACAGCGCGTGCCCCTCATCAGCATATCCAACCTGCAGATCATATGTGCGCAGGACAAGATCCCCCGATCTTCCACCTGATTCCAACTTCAGGTGCAGGCTGCGTTTTTTCCTAGGCGCGGAGAGGCGGCTTTCAACAAGCAGGCGGGACAGCCTGCGCAGCCGCCCTTTCGCCTGGTTGGTGTTCTGCCCGGCAATGTTCCTGCGGATGTAGTCCTCTTCCTTCTCGATATGCTCATTCTGTTTTTCGTATTCCTGCATGCGCCGCTCGTATCGCTCAGCCCGCTGCAGCAGGTAAGCAGAATAGTTGCCGCGGTAGATTTCCAGTTCTGGTGTCATCTCCCAGATGGTACTGACCGCCCGGTCCAGGAAGTATCGGTCATGCGAGACAGTCAGCATGGCGCCCTGCCACCTGCTGAAGTAATCTTCCAACCACTCCACAGCAGCGATGTCCAAGTGATTGGTCGGCTCGTCCATCAGCAGCAGGTCCGGACTGTCCAGCAGGAGCTTCGCCAGCAGCGCGCGGGTGCGCTGCCCGCCGGACAGCTGCGCCAGCGGCCGCTGCTCATCCTCACGAGTAAATCCCAAACCGCTGAGCGTCTGGCGGATGGTCAGTTCATAAGTGTAGCCACCCTGGTGTTCAAACTCACGCTGCAGGGTGCCGTAGTCATCCAGATCTTCTCCCTGCTGAAGGCGTTCCTCCATCCTGTGCAGGGTATCCTGCTTCGCGATCAGGTTCTTAAAGACCAGCAGGCATTCGTCCCACAGGGTGTTCCTGCTCTCAAACTGGGCTTCCTGGGGCAGGTATCCGACGCGGATCCCCTTGGCTTTCTGGACCTTTCCCCCGGATGCCTCTTCCAGCCCGACCAGGATGCGCAGCAAGGTCGTTTTTCCGATCCCGTTGACGCCCAGAAGACCGATCCTGGACATGCGGGGAACAGCAAAGCTGATGCCGGCGAAAATATCGTTGGCACCAAATGATTTGGACAGGTTATTGACTGTGATCAAGGACATGTTTGCCCCGTTTCGCGTGGCAAGTATACCATGCAGAACCCTTGTCTTATTTGTTATAATCATTTAATGGCGCGGAGGAGAATATGGCAGGAAAAGTAAACTTAAAAGAAACGTTCAGCAAACCCAGTGTGCAGTGGACGATCATCGCCATCCTTTTGCTGACATTCATCGTGATCATGTTTTCAGTGTTCAATGCAGTCAAAGCCCCCGCGCTGCCACCCACGGTGGCTGTCGTCACCGCCGGGCAGAATGCAACCGTCGAGAGCATCCTCACCGCCACCGCTGAAGCCTCGCGAAATATCTTCCCAGCGACCTGGACGGTAACCGCAACGAACACTGCCCCGCCTGCCGCGACCTCAACATTGACTCCGACCATAACAAACACAGGCGCTGTCACTCTGACAGCGACCCGCACCCTCACCAGGACTCCCACGCGCACAAAGACCGTCGCCTATACCTTTAAAACTGCAACACCAATCAAAACCAAGACTCCCACCAGGACCCCTACGGTGGCAGGAAAATTGAGTATCAGCATGCTGCCAGCGTCGCAGACTTTCCTCACAGGAGGCACCGCCACATTTACAGTGACCGTCACCAACATTGGCGCGGTGACTGTCACGGATATCATCACGGATGACACGCTTGCCCCGAACTGCAGTAAAAGCCTGGGAACGCTTGCTCCCGGCGCGTCCACGACGTATTCCTGCACAAAAACTGGCGTGACGGCATCCTTCACAAATTTCATTTCCGCCATGGGACGTGACCCTGCCTGGAGGGATGTGTGGACGAACACAACTGCTGCCGTGGTGGTCACAGTAGCAACACCGCATATCACGCTTACCAAAATCGCCAATGTCCCGTCATTCAATTCCACAGGCCAGACCATCACCTACACCATCACGGCCATCAACGACGGAAACGTGGATCTGACCAACGTCACCATCTCGGATCCCATCCTGGGCACATTAACCTGTATACAGCCGATCACCCTGGCGCCATCGGGGACTCTGGTCTGCACAGGCACGCACGCTACTACTCAAGCGGATCTGGATGCGGGGACCTTCGCCAACACGGCGTCCGTATCCGGCACATCTCCATCCAGCATGGTTGTGACGGCGACCGCCACCCACACCCTCTCAAGCTCTGCTGTCGCCTCGGTGGCCATCTCCAAGTCACCCGATTCACCGAGTTTTGACTACGGCAGCGCGGCTTCGTTCACCATCACCGTCACCAATGACGGCCCCATCACCTTATCCGCCGTCTCTGTCAGTGACGCCCTTTCCCCGGACTGCGTCCGTGCCGCTCTTGGATCACTGGCTCCCGGTGCGTCCGCGAGCTATTCTTGTTCGGCAGCGAACGTCACGGCTGACTTCACCAACTCCGCCACGGTGTCTGCCACTCCGGCCACCGGTTCCGCGGTAACTGACACGGCCACCGCGAATGTTGTCGTTTTGTACAACCCGGTTCTTTCATTGATAAAATCCGTCTCGGATGTCACCTACAGCACAGGCGAGACGCTCACCTACACGCTCACGGCAGCCAATCAAGGCAATGTCACGCTGACCAATGTGTCCATCTCGGATCCAAAGCTGGGCACGCTAGACTGTACCCCGACCCAGCCCGCAACGCTGCTCTCGGGAGAGTCCATGATATGCACCGCGGATCACCTGGTCACAGCCGACGACCTGGCGTACGGCGCGATCTACAACACCGCGGAAGCCACAGCAACCACGCCCAAAGGCGCCACCCTGACGGACAGCGATTTCATCACGGTTCTGGCCAGCCCCGTGCCTGACCGCGTCGCCTTCACGGTTGACGTGGATTCGGACGGCCAGCGGGAGATTGTCAGCATGGCAACCGACGGGTCAGCCGTGCAGACAATCAACAATGTCCTGGATATGCATTTCGGTGATTGGGCAGCTTCCCGTGACTGGATGGTCTTTTCCACAGATACAGGCACACTTTACCGCATACGGCCGGATGGCACCGAGCTGACCCTGATTCCCAACCAGCCTTCCGGCAGCAATATGCAGGCGGAATGGTCACCCAACAACAACTGGATCGTATTTGTCAATGTTAACGCAAGCCAGACTGACCTGTACATGATCCAGCCGGATGGATCCAATCTCACCCGGCTGACAAATGACGCCGCGGTTGAAACCGATCCCTCCTGGGTGGCAGGCAGCACGGAGATCTACTTTGTTTATTCCGGTGATCCCGATATATACAAGCTGACCGTCTCTCCCGTAGGCACACCGACAATCCTGGTGGATCTCACCGGAGGGTCCAGCGCGTCCCCGCACGGCAACACGGCCGGTACTGCCATCATCTTCGCCCGCGATGCAGTGGATGGCAACCTGTGGGACATTTACACCGCGGACAGCAGCGGTGGAAGCATTGCAGCAATGACTGGTCTCAACAACACCTTCAACCAAACGCAGCCCGCATTTTCGCGCGACGGTACGACGGTTATCTACCTGTCCGATGCGACAGGTGCTGTTGAGGTCTATATTGGAACCACGGCAGTTCCCAACGCCTGGAGCGGCGAGGCTTACCCGGCCTGGATGCCCTAATCTTCTCTTTTCTGACTGTAAGTCCCCGAACACGAGATGTCGGGGACTTTTTCTTGGCAGACTGTGTTCTATCTTCTCGGCCTCACATCGGGTCAAATGACTCGCGTAGCGCAGGCCAGCCATTCGGTCAAAAGATAGTGTAACCAAATAACTGGAAAATCACGAGGAGACCAGGGATTCTTACCAATCATCAATTTCAGGACAGACTTCGCAAAGCGCTTTTTCTCATGCCAGCAGCAGAGCTGTTTATTGGGGTTCAAGCGCGCCTTTGGGAAGTGTTTCCCTCTACTACGATGTGGAATGGCGGGAGCCCACGTGTCACACTCAAGATCATTTTTTTTGTTTGACTTACTTGCCATCAACAACTTGCTTGTGGTGTTCGATCTCTTTCACCTTTTGCTCGATTAAATCGCGGTAAGGCTTCATCCTTTTTCTTTGCTTGTCGAGAGATGAAATGAGCACCCAAACGCCCAGCCCAAAAACGATCGAACCGGTGATAAAGCCTGCAATGATCCATCCGGATTCTCCGGATAACGCGCCAAAACCGCCCAATAAACACGCCATCGTTCCAATAGCAAACAGAGCATAAGAGAGTTTTTCCAGGCAGCCTTTTTCGTTGGGTGAAGGCATGCTGCGGTGGATATCTTCAATTTCCTCTTTCAGCCGTACGATCGCGAGCTCGGATGCCGTCTTATCGATCCCGGCGCGGACCCCTTGCAGTTCCTCGAAAACCGGATCCAGGGAGATGATGCCCCCGCTGCGGTTGATGACATGCTCGTTCCCGCAGTGAGCGCAGGCGAACTTGTTGACTTTTTCTCCAATCTGCAGTTTTGCTCCGCAGGATGGACAGGTGAGGGTTATCAGGTCAGGTATGATGCACGCTCCAGTGTTCGAATCGTCTTCTGCTGCCGGTTGGATCGTAAACTAATGGCGGTCAGAATCATGAAATTGCAGCGGTTCAGAAAATTGAACCGCCCAATTGTACACTACGAATTCATCTCAATGGATAAGGTTCATTACCAACGCTCAATTAATAATCGTGATAAACCGCCGATTTCTACCGGCGGTTTATCAATTGAACCCTGTCTGCTGATTTTCTCATACATACTTTTCCGCGAAGTGACACGCCACCGTGTGACCTGACCGCAGCTCGCGCAGCTGAGGCTCCTCCTTGGAGCAGATCTCCTTGGCGATGGGACACCTGGGGTGGAAACGGCAGCCGGCAGGCGGATTGATCGGGTTGGGGATCTCTCCTTCGGGCATTTGTTTGGTGCGCCGCGCGGTCGGGTCGGGCACGGGGACCGCCTCCATCAAGGCGCGCGTGTAGGGGTGCAGCGGATGGGCATATACCTCGCGCAGGTCGCCTTGCTCGCACAGGCGTCCCAGGTAGAGAATGCCGATGCGGTCGCAGATGTACTTGGCGGTGGCCAGGTCGTGGGTGATGAAAAGATAGGTCAGGTTGAACTCGTTTTTGAGGTGCACCATCAGGTCCAGTAGCAGCGCGCGCACGCTCACGTCCGCCATGGCGATGGGCTCGTCAGCCAGCACGAGATCGGGTTTGGTCACCAGCGCGCGCGCGATGACCACGCGCTGCCTCTGGCCGCCTGAGATCTGGTGGGGAAATTTGCTGTAGAAATACGTGGCGGGCACCAGTCCGACCTTCTCGAACATCCTCAGCACCATGTCGCGGTGCTGTTCTTTCAACGCCGGGAAGTGGATCTGCAATCCCTCCCGCACGGCGTCCCCCAGCGAAAGGCGCGGGTTGAGCGAAGCCATGGGGTCCTGGAAGATGACCTGCATGGCGCGGCGCATCGAACGCAGCTCGCTGGCTGGAAGCCCGCCCAGATCGATCCCGCGGAATTTGACCGTGCCTTCGGTGGGCATTTCAAGCCCGATGGCGAGGCGCCCGATGGTGGTCTTGCCGCTGCCGGATTCACCTGCCAGTCCGTAAGCTTCACCGCAGCGGATCTGGATGTCCACGCCGTCCACGGCGCGCACATATTCCTTCTTTCCCGCCAGGAGTGTATCCAGAAAAGTTTTCTGCACCGGGTACCACATCTTCACCCCGCGCAGGTCGACGAGAATATCCTGATTGAGTAGATCGGCTGCTCTCGGGCTCATTTCTTCACCTTGTCTTGTTGCTGCTGGTAGAGCCAGCACATCACCTGCTGACCGTTCCTGTACACCTGCAATTTCGGGATCTCACGCTTGCAGATCTCCATGGCCTTTGGGCAGCGCGGGTGGAAGCGGCATCCGGAAGGCGGGTGGGACAGGTTGGGCGGCTCTCCACTCATTTTGTATAAATCTTCATGATCAGATAACTTGATTGAAGGAACCGCAGCCAGTAAACCCTGAGTGTAGGGGTGAAGGGGTTTCTTGAACACCTCCACGATGTCTCCAATCTCGACGATGTGCCCGGCGTACATGACAGCGATGCGGTCGGCGATCTCGGCGATCAGGGCGATGTTGTGGCTGATGGCCAGGATGGCAACCCCGTATGTATCACGGATCTCGCGCAGCTGGTCCGCCAGCTTGGCTTCAACGATCACATCCAGCGAGGTGGTGGCTTCGTCCGCCACGATCAGGTTGGCGTTCAGGATCAGCCCGATGCCCACCATCACGCGTTGGCGCATGCCCCCCGAAAGCTGGTGCGGGTAGGATGCCAGGCGGTTCTGGCGGATGCCCAGGCGCTCAATCATGGCTGCGATGCGCGGGTAGGCCTGCTTTTTGCTTGTTCTTGCTTCGTGCACCTGGATGGCTTCCACCAGGTGCTCATCCACGCGCTGTACAGGATTGAGCGAGGTCATGGGATCCTGGAAGATCATGCTCACCTTGCGCCCGCGGAAAGAGCGCAGCTGCCTGTCGTTAAGCTGCATCACGTCCACGCCGTCGAAGATGTAGCTGGCCGCTTCGATCTTCGTTGGTGGCGGCAGCATGCGCATGAGCGCTTTGCCCATGGTGCTCTTGCCGCAGCCCGACTCACCGACCAGCCCCAGGATCTCGCTTTTGTAGATATCGAACGAGACATGATCCACCGCGCTCACCCTGCCCAGGCGGGTGCGGTACGTAACCGTGAAATCGCGTACGGACATGAGGATCTCTTGTTTGTTCATCTTAGAGCTCCGCCAGTCTTGGGTTGAGAATCTCGGACAGGCTCTCCCCCAGCATGCTGAAGGACAGCGTCACCAGCGAGACCATCATGCCTGGGAACGCGATCAGCCAGGGCGCGCTGCGCAGGTAGTTCTTGCCTCGCGCGATGTCGATGCCCCAGTCGGGGATATCCGGCGGAAGCCCCAGCCCCAGAAAGCTCAAACCGGCTTCGGTCAAAATGGCGTCCGCCACGTTCACCGAAAAGATGATCGTGACCGAAGGGAAAACATTTGGAAAGATGTACTTCCACAGGATCTTGAAGGGCGACGCCCCCAGACTGCGGGCGGACTCCACGTAAAGCTCATTTTTCACCGACAGCGTCTGTCCGCGAACGATGCGGAAGTAGGTCGGGATGTACAGAATGGCGATTGCCACGATGATGTTGCCAATGCCCGCCCCAAGCACCGCCGCGATGGCGATGGCCAGGATCAGGCCGGGGAAGGTGTACAGCGAATCCATGACCAGCGTCATGATGCGGTCGATCCAGCCGCCTACGAAGCCGCTGATCAGCCCGAGCGGCACACCGATGATGAAGGAGATCAGCGCTGATGAAAGCCCAACAATGAGAGCGATGCGCGTGCCCCAAATGATGCGGCTGAGCACATCCTGCCCAAGCTGGTTGGTCCCCATGATGAAACCCCTTCCGCCCTCTTCGCTGACGTTGCCCATCGATACGACCTGCGGGTAATCGTCCAGAATATCCCCCAGCTCGTCTGGAGAGGCCACGAAACCCGTGATCGCCCCGGACTGCAGGGCAGTGATGCCCTCCTCGACAGTTTCATAGCGCAGGTTGCGTACCTGGTAGGTATTGGAGGACCCGCTCTCATCGTTCAGATCGTTGAGAGCATCGCGCACAACCTTGTTGGACTGGCTGGCCATCAGGTAACCGATCGTGTTGGTCTTTGCCTGGGCGGACTGCTTGCTGGTGATATCGCGGAAAGAAGTGAAGGGGCTACCTTCAAGGACCCACAGCTGGTAGCCAGCCGGTGGTTCACCCGGGGCCAGGAAGGAAGGGGCTACCTCCACAACCGGGTCGTACGGAGCGAACCACTGCGGGAAAAGTCCCAGAATAATGAAGAATATCAGGATGACGGCGCTGACGAGGATGAACCACCAGTCCCCCCCATACCACTTGCGCGCCATGAACAGCTTGCGCACAAACCCTACCTTGTCCAGCTCCAGCTGCCAGTCTTCCGCTTTCAATGCTTTTGGATTTTTTTCTTCAGGCATATCACATCCATGACTAATAGCGAATGCGGGGATCCACAAACGCGTACAGGATATCCATCACCAGGCTGATGATGGCTACAAAGAAGGCGAACACACCGATGGTCGCCTGCACGGCGGTGTAATCGCGCAGCTCGATGCGCTTGACCAGGTAGAGCCCCATGCCCGGCCAGGAAAACGTCGTTTCCGTGAGCACGGCACCCGCGAGCAGGATGGCGAACTCCAAACCGATCATGGTGAGGATCGGGATGAAAGTGTTGCGCAGGGCGTGCTTGAAGGTCAGCCTGCGCTCGTCGATCCCGCGAGCTCGTCCGGCAGTGATGAAGTCGGACTGCAGGATCTCGATCATGTTGACCCGCGTCAGACGGATGTAGATGCCGGTCAGAGCCAGGCCCAGCGTCAGGGATGGCAGCACCAGGTGCGAGAGGGCTGATCCCAGGGCCGCCCAATCAGCGTTGATGATGGAATCGATGACGTAGAAATTCGTGTGTGCTTGAAAATTTACCAGCATCAGGGTATCCATCCTGCCCGATAATGGCAGTATGGGTAACTTCACGCTGAAGATGATCTGAAAGATCAACCCCAGGAAGAACACCGGGATGGAATAGATCACGATGCTGAATACACGAATAATGTAATCAACCGCTTTTTTGCGGTTCTTTGCAGCCAGCGCACCCAGCAGAATGCCGATCGTGGCAGTGATCGCCATGGCGGGGATGGCCAGCTCCATGGTGGCGGGCAGGCGCTCGCCCAGCTCGTCGGCAATGGGACGTTCGCCCTGGGTAAGGGCGGTGCCAAAGTTGAAGGTGATCATATCCAGCAGGAAGTCTCCATACTGTACGATCAACGGGCGTTTCAGCCCCAGCCGCTCACGAATGGCGTCCTTCTGCTCCTCGGTGCCCTTTGGACCCAGCTGCGAGGCGATCGGGTCCCCGGGCAGGATGCGCATGATGACAAAGACCATGGTGATGAGCAGCCAGACCATCGGGATGGTGAGCAGGATCCTTGTGATGAGGAATCTTCGTAAAGAAGATGACATGAATTTCACTCCAAGCGAGGATAAAAGGGAGGGCGGGGACGTACCTCGCCCTCCAGTTGGGACAAATTTTTTTGTTGCTTGTCAACGAACTGCTTACTCAGCCGGCTCCATGCAGTTGAAAACGATGTAGCGCAGAGCGGGGGCGTTCACGGTGACAACAGTCAAGCCTTCCACGTCGCTCAGGCGGGTGGCTTCCACCGGTCCAAGAATGCGCCAGGCGATATCGATCTGGCCACTCTCGATCGCGGAGCTCATCGTGGTGGGATCAGCAAAGTACTTGATGATCACTTTCTTGATCATGGCTTTGTCTTCGCCAAAGTAGTTCTCGTTGGCTTCCAGCACCATCTGCTGACCGACATCAAAGGAGGTCATCTTGTAGGGACCCGTGCCGTTGATCTCGTTCACGTACTGGGTGATGGTATCCTGCGGGATCTCATCGGTTGGCGGGATGAAGGGCGGGATGGCAACGATGGCGGGGAAGAAGCCGTAAGCGCCGCTCAGTTTGAAGACGACGGTCAGGTCATCCGGAGCTTCCACACTGTTGATGTAGGTGAGAGGCAGGAAACCAACCTGTCCACCGAGACCCCAGCGGTCGTACATGTCCACGTACTCGCTCGCGGTGAAGGGTGTGCCGTCCGCGTACTTGATGCCCTCAAACAGGTGGAAGGTATATGTCAAACCGTCATCGCTGACCTCGTAGCTTTCGGCCGTGCCAGGGATCAACTCAGCGGTACCGGGAGTGTAGCCCAGCAGCGGGCGCCCTGTGTTCTTGAGTATCTCCCAGTCGTGGGTGGAATAGGCATCCTGCGGATCGAGGCTGTTGACCTCATCGGTGGTGCCGATGATGATGGTGTCCATATCGCCGGAAGCTGGCGTGTAACCATCCGCGAAGCTCAACACGTTGTAGTTGAACTCAAACGGTGCGCCGATAGTAACGCCCTCAACGCCATCGCGGTAGGTGATAAATTCGGGTTCCCAGAACAGGGGGATGATGGGAACTTCTTCAGCAAACAGGTCCTGGATCTGACCGTAGAGGTCGATTTGTTCCTCAGCGTCGGTGGATTCACGGGCAGCTTCAAGCAGTCCCTGCATTTCTTCGTTGCAGTAGAACACGCCGTTGCCCTTGGACTGCTCGCAGTCTGCCCACGGGGAAGTCCAGGTGTCTTCGTGCACGTAATCCGGGAACCAGCCCAAGATGAAGAAGGGCAGCTCGCCGGCAACGAAGGAATCCACATACTCAGCCCAGTTTTGCGACTGGAAGTTGACTTTCACCATGTCGGTGGACTCGATCTGTTCTTTGACGACCTGCATGACATCCACGGTCTCCACGCCGTAGTGATCAGGCGGGTACCACAGGTCCATAACCATCTTGTTGGTCTTGGAATAGCCTGCCTGGGTTAGCAACTCGCGGGCCATGTCCAGGTTCTGATTTCCATATTTATCCAGGAAGCTTGGTTTGAAGGAAGCAAAACCTTCAGGGATGGATGAATATGCGGGGATGTTGCGTCCTTCGAAGACGCGGTCAACGATCGCTTCGCGGTCGATGGTGGCAGCGATGGCCTGGCGCAGTTCTTTGGTCCAGTACTTGATAGGTTCGTTCGCCACGGTCGTGCAGGCGCCCAGTACCAGAACCAGTGTCATGGCTATCGCTACGATAAAATACAATTTCGATCTCATAAATCTACTCCTCCTTAAAATTTTTGTTGCTCGATTAAATGTGAATATACTTTGATTGGGACCACCTCCTCTGATGATGACGCCATTTAATTATTGGACGGCTGTAAATCCTGTCAATATTTTTATTATTTTGGTATTTGGTCAATAGTATTTCGGGAAAATTAATGAATTATGAGATTTGTCTAAAAAGGTTTTAATGTTCCAGCGCGGTTGATTTTCCACAAAAAGAATGGTATCGTGATCATTGACTTTATGAGCAAACGAATCGTCGTCGCGGTCGGGATGAGCGGGGGGGTGGATTCGTCCGCGGCTGCCTATCTGCTGCAGAAGCAGGGCTGCGAGGTGATCGGCATCAGCATGAGACTCTGGCAGGATGGCTTGAAAACCACCAGTGCCTGTTCCAGTCCTGAAAAGGCTTCTGACCTGCTGGACGCGCAGCGCGTGTGCGAACATCTTGGAATCCCCCACCATGTCTGCGATGTCTCCAGCCAGTTTGCGGACAGCGTGATAGTCAACTTCCGGTCCGAATACCGCGCCGGTCGCACTCCAAATCCCTGCGTCCTGTGCAACCCATTGATCAAGTTCGGCGCTCTGTGGGAACAGGCTCGCGATTCAGGTATTCATTTTGACCTGTTCGCCACGGGTCACTACGCGCGCGCTGCCCTCAATCCCTCAAGTGGACGCTATGAGCTGTTGCGTGCTTCAGATCACTCCAAGGATCAATCCTACTTTTTGTACCGCCTGACGCAGTCGCAGCTGGCACGTACGCTTTTTCCTCTGGGGGGCATGAGTAAAAACCAGACGCAGCAGATCGTCCGGGAAGCCGGTCTGGAAATCATTGCCGAGAAGCCAGAAAGCCAGGATTTTGCCGGTGCTGCTGCCCGCCAGTTCTCGCTTCCCGCAGAGGAACGCCTGCCGGGAAGGATTATTGACGAACACGGGAGGTTGCTGGGCGAGCACAGTGACATCGGAATGTTCACGCTCGGTCAGCGTAAAGGACTGCGCATCGGCGGCTTGAAGGAACCACTCTATGTGGTCGCTATTGATCCGATCAGCGGAGACGTGACTGTCGGTCCGAAAACACACCTGGCAGTGAAAAGCTTGACCGCCGGAATGTTGAACTGGATCGCGTTCGAGGAGCTGACCGTCCCGCTTGAGAGAACCGCTCGCTGCCGCTCAAGTCAGGAGGGAGTTGCCTGCCTGATCAAACCATTATCTGCAACCAAAATTTGTGTTGAATTCGATAAACCACATTTCTCCGCAACCCCGGGGCAGTCAATTGTTTTTGATCAATTGGGAAAAGTATTGGGGGGTGGTATCATATTCCAGACGAACAAATCTTAACTTCTTCAGAAATTTTGACCACAGGCTACCACTTTTATACAGCAAGCACTTATTAGGATAGGAATACGCAGCACCAAAAATAATGCTATTCGATAATTTTTTATTTCCTTTCTTCTCGTTATCCATATGCCTTAATACATCTCCTAAGTATCAGTATCTCTTATCAATATTGTTTGCTTATCTTAATCCACTTTGTTAAACAATACTAAAGGTGCCTCTTATCTTTCGAGATTATTACTATCTTACGAATAAAACAGTTATGCTAATCTATCTCAAGTATAATCATCCGTCATGAGTAGAAAAATCCTAAGCATCATTGCAGTTATCAGTCTTTTTGCGTACATATCAGCACTGGTTGGCCAGTTTTTTTTACCGATCGAAATCGGGCGTGGCAAAACATTCAACTACCAAACGCTATCAATAATAATTAGTATCATTATTTTTTTATTTATAGCCTTACTAGTGTGGTTGTTGTTGTCTATCCAAGTCAAATCGGGTTTACGATCATCAATCATTAATCGTATCATTCAAACAGTAGATATTCATTATCGGAAGTACCTCCGTGTTTTCTTTGTTGTCAGCTACCTTTTTTTTGAATTTTTCTTGTTATCCTATGTGTCTTTTCCTGTTCCTTTGCGACCAGTGTTACTGGTTTCCGGGTTAAATTGCCTGATTATTTGGATCATCCTCCGATTCGTCTACCGAGAAAAAATAAAGCTTCAAGAAAAATTTTCTAAAAGAATTTTACGCGGATACAAGAATTGGAATAGGAACCAACGTATATCATTTTTCTCATTATTGATTATTGCATTCATTGCTTTTTGTATTTTCATTCCGATAAACCTTCCAAAAGAAGATAATCTATTGCAGAGAGGTATTCATCCTGATGAACAAATAATTTATCCGGACTCTGCAGTGAAAATATTAACAACAGGAGATACGTTCGGTGATACCGCTCGAAATATCATTACTGGTCCGTACTGGTGGTACGGGTATCCTTTTCACACAATTTCCGCAATCCCTTTGATTATTCCGCGTTTAATCTTGGGGAATAACTTCTCAGAAAGAATTTCACTTAATTTGTTCTTACTCAGGCAATTTGTTAGTGTTCTGCCAATGTTGATTGCGCTTGTGATCTTTGTATATCAAGTAACAAAATTTAACCAACCCTATTTTTCAATACCACTATTTCTATTTATGCTAAGCATTCCCGGAATTGTTTACAACAATATTCGTTTTTGGCATCCTGATGCTCTCATACTATTATTCACTTTACTAACAATATTCTTTGTTAAGGAAGATAATTTCAAATACGGTAAGAATTTCTATTACGCAGCAATTACAATTTCGTTATCTGCATCCATTAAATTATTTGGCCTATTCTTCGTTTTTATGATTGGCGGCTATCTTATTGTTGGATTTGTACGAAAAGTACTGCCTCTGAGAAAAATTTTGATTGCAGGCCTGTATTTCCTATTGCTAATGGCATTAGTGTTTATCATGTTTAATCCAGACTGGCTTGTGCCTTGGATTGCGCAGCGTAATATTGAGAGCATCGTCGATCAACAGGTTAAAATTTTTCACGGTTTTGAAGGAAAAAATGAACCTGAGGAATATCAAACCGGTTTATCAAATTGGTTGTACTTTGTGGATCTCTATTACATGAACCAGATAACTTTCATCATCTGCATTTTTACACTCGTATTGGGATCGCTGATTGGTTCCTCTAAATACTTAAATCGGTTGATTTTCGCCTGGTGCGTACCCGGAATAGTGTTTTTAATCTTTTTCTCCGCCTTGAAGTCGCACCAGTATATGATGCCCTTTTTCCCTGTTTTGTATATAAGTTTGTATTCTTTACCGACAATATTAGAATCTAATTATCATTATCTCAAACCAAAAGTGTCGAAATATTTAAGATTTTCATTGAC
>CAZCHK010000005.1:0-61558 GCA_964498605.1 uncultured Anaerolineaceae bacterium
TTGGGGGCACCAGATGGACCATGTGGAACATAGATTCCATGTGGTCTTTTTGATTACTGGTATCACACCCCTGTATTGCAAGCAGAGTCAACCACCCCACGTCAATTTTCTCCAATGCTTGGCGATAGACGAGAAAATTTTTGGGTAATGCGTCCATTCTCGCTGACCAGCATGGAACGAATCCGTTGAATTGTGAAAGACCACTAGTGTGACAATTATTCTAAATCAATCTTTCGGCTTTTCTATCAGTTTGAACCGAGCCCGGTAATTTCGCAAATCGGCACCAAACCGTGAAAAGTGCCGATTTGGGAAATGAAAAAGAAATATTGGAAGCGGAGCCGATCGAGCGCTCGCTCCATGATATGGATCTGAAAAGCTTCCAGTCAATTTATGAACTTGTTCCCCATCTGGCGGAGAAACCACTGTTGCAAAGAAAACCACAGCCGGTCAATCCGAGGGACCTGGAAATTTACCGATTGTTCACGGTCGAGAAGAAAACCATATGGGAGTTGGCAAAGATGTATGATTAATCGGAGGTCAGGGTGTGGAACATCTGAACAGCGACTGGAAAATAACGCCACACCCTCTCGTGAGTTGATATGCTTACCAGTAGATTAATTATCCTTGGGGCACAAAAAATCCGCCGTGAAAGACGGATTTTTGATTTTAGCATTTGCATCAACGGTAGACCATGTCTTAGGCTCGGCCGCTTGAGCAGAACGAGCGTCTGTGACAACAGTGATGGAAGTTATCCAGCAGATCAATTCAATCCTCATATGACGATAATCAGACCGATGGTTACACAGACAGCCCACAGAGTCGCGGGAAGGAAAAGGTCTTTCCGTGCCGGTTGGACCACCTCGGTGCGCAGCCAGGCAGGCAGATGGGGGTAAAGCCAGCGGAATAAGGTGATATAGAGCACCGCCAGGACGATCCCAAGATACAAAAAAATGAAGTTGTTGACAGACAGCAGGATCTCCCTCCCGGCAAAATACTCCAGATTGATCGGCGAACCCGGCACGAACAGATGCGCCACCAGCATGGAAATGGCGCTGATCAACCACATGGCTGCCGGAAGGACGAACAGGGCTTTCTTCTCGCGTGGGTCAAGCCCCACGAGCGGCAGCAGCGAGAAGAAAGAGAGCACCCCGATGCAAAAGATAACCGCGCCGGGGATGATGAATAGTACGGCAGGCAGCCCGGTCTTTTGGACCACATTCTGGAAATCGCCCATGAACCCCATCACATTGAAGCCATCCGCCATGGCGCTATACGGGAAGAGCAACACCAGCGGCATAAGGGCAATGGAACGGCGTTTCCAGAAGGGGAAGGTGACCAAGGCGCTCACTAGTAACGCCGCGGCGGAGCCCAGGATATCGTATGAGACATCGGCATTGGGGATGAGAGGTCTGGAAAATCCTGAAAAGAAGAATGTGTGGACATACAGTGTGCCGGGGATGCCCCTTGCCAGGAGATACAGCGAGTGACCGCCTTCATGCAGCACACCTTGAAGGAAATACACCGTCATCAGGAGCAGGATGAGCAGCACCGTGGAGCGCAGCGTTGGCAGCCGTTGTTCGGGATGTTTACGGAACAGGAAAATGAACACCAGCAGCAGCAAGACACCGACCACCAGCAGCACGCCCAGCCCAGACACCAGGAGCGCCTGGGTGTCCGCCACCGGAGGTGTCGTGCAGTATAGATCCACCCGAACCGGCTCGCTCAGGTTGCCCGACAGATCGCGGATGCGAACCTCGTAGGTCAATTCCATCTTCTGCCAGCATGCCGTGGTTTCAGTGAACAGAGCCTGTCTTTTTTGCTCATCCGCAGAGGCTTCGATGGCAGCATCGGTGAGAACAAGCGGATAACTCAGTGAGGATGATGTCACGGCATAGGTCACCGCGCTGGCATCACCATCCGCATCCGTGAAAAAGATCCCCTTGTAATAAATGACCGAACCGTTGACCACTTGCTCGCTTTGATCCACCCGCAGAATGACCGGCGGATGGCTGCCCGGATTCGGCTGAAGTGCAGCCTCAGGCATTACCTCTGTGATTTGGAAGGACGGGACCGATGATGATGAACAGGCAGTCAGCAGCAGGGCAAGCAGGCACTGGAATGCAAAAGTGTAAAGTCTATGGTTCTTTCTAAAAGGAAGGACGACTTTCATTTTTTTTCTCTCCCAATCACTACGCAATGCATCACCAAGATCAGGCTCACATGCTTACCATTATCGCACCAATTCCCACTTTTCACACAAATTACCCCGGAGCGTTGTCCCATTCGGTGGATACAGGATAAGGCGGTGGATGTCTTTTAACAGAACCAATGAACAAGAAAGGGTCCCTTGGTTTTGCCTTCATGAGAAAGTCGCTTTGCCTGGCTCACATGGCAGTTTGCATAAAGGGTCAATATCGCCAGGTACCCTCTCAACTTTCTATTATCCGTATATACAGCACTCCCTGGGGGGCACTGAATATTCGGATAAATCGAACGTGAGAGGATATGTGCAGTCCCTCCCCGGTTTTTTTGGGGGTTTTATCAGATATGCGCCCTGACCACATAGAGAAGGTTAATCAAAAAAGACCAATCAGCAGGGCTGATGTCAGGAATAATCCGAAAACAATTTTCATTTTGTTTATCTTAGTATTTCCTGTTTATGGGAGCATCGTTGACCGGATCATTGGTCACGCGATGGCATAGCATCAGCAAGAACACACTCAGTGTATTCCATTGACAATTAGCTAACGGAGATTTCCCGCCTTGACATCGCCCAAACTTTTGGAAAACTTGACAATCCCTCCAACGACCATGGCGCCGGCCAGAACGAAGATCCCTCCCCACAGAAACGTGTTTTTCACGCCCAGGTTATCCAGCAGAATACCACCCACAAAGCCGCCGATAGCGTACGCGATTCCGAAGTACACGGCGTTGAACATGCCCTGGGTGGTGGCGCGCATCCCAGCGGGAGCGATCTCAGCGCAGTACGCGATCCCGGCGATGAACAGGATGGGAAAAGTGAATCCGTGCAGTATTTGGACCAGGATGACCAGCCAGGGAGACGGTGCCAGCGCGCTGAACAGGAGGCGTAAACCCGTGAAAAGGATTGAAAAACGCAGGAGTTTTCCCGGGCCAAATACCTTGAGCAGCCTGTTGCCAAAAAAGAGGATGGGTATCTCTCCCAGCGTGGAGAGGGTCAGAGACAATCCCATGATCGATTCGGACGCGTTCAGGGATTTGAGATAGATAAACAGGTAATTCTGGCATATGGCGATGCCAATGCCGCTGATGACCACCGTCAGGAGAAAGAAAAGCCATTTGCGGTTGCGCATCAGCAGCTGTATCCCCTGCGTGAGCGGATAGGCCGTTCGATCGACATGAATACGCATGGGTATGATGATCAGAAATCCAAGAAAAAACCACAAGGCAGTGATCCAGAAAGCCCACGAAATGCTGATAGTTTGAACCAGCCTCCCGATCAGCGGTGACACAATGGCAAAACTGATAGTGCCCCACATGCGGATGCGGCCGTACTTGTCTCGTTTTTCACCCAGCGTGGCGATCGCGTTGCTGTCCATGATGGGCATGACCGGGGCGCTGAAAACATAGTACGCGATCATGATGGGAAATATGACCTGGAAGGTGTGGGTGAACGGTAAGAAAACCGAAATCCCGATCATGCCGAGCATGCCCATTAGCGCGAAGGCTTTATGGCGCTGTGTTGCGTCAGCGATTCCCGACCATAAAGGCGCGAAAAGCATGGAGATCAATGGGGTAACCCCGTTGATCAATCCGATCTGGCTGCCAGTCAGCCCGACGGATTGGAAAAACAACGCCAGGTATGGAAAAAAACAGGCGTAAGCTGCAAAGAACACAAAGTAATAGGCTGAGATTAGGAACATGCGGTTTTTCGGTCGATTATCAATGACGCGCCCTAGGCAGTGGAAAAATCGCACGAGTTGTTCTGGTCAGTCAGCATTCTCTTTCCGGGTCTTTTGCTTTCTATTCTGAGCCATGGCTGCAAACAGGACACTGATGAAGTACAGCGTGATCAATGGAGCCATCAGCAGCGCCATATTGACCGGGTCGATGGTAGGAGTGATCACGGCCGCGATGACAGCGATGACAACAACCGCGTAGCGCCAGCCTTTCAAAAGACCCCTGGCTGTCACGATCCCAAACCTGGCCAGGATGAAGATGAACAGCGGCGTTTCAAAGCTGATCCCGACCCAGAAGATCAAGTTGGTAACAAAGTTAATGTAACTTGATAATCTTGGCGTTGTCTCGATTCCCAGGAACCGGGTTAAAAAATCCAGGGATGGAGTGAGCATGATGAAGAATGTAAATGCCACTCCCGCAAGAAAGAGGATTGTGATAAACGGTATCGATGCCAGTACCGAGCGCTTTTCCCGTGGCGTCAGTCCAGGCAGGATGAACCGCAGTATCTGGTACATGATGACCGGAAAAGCGATCACGAACCCGGATAGCAGGGATACCTTCATGTACACGCCAATGCTTTCGGTCACTTCGATGGACTGCAGTCTTTCGAGTCCTCCGATGGGCTGGGTCAGGACTGTGATCAGTTTCTCCGCGAAGAAGAAGCTGCCAACGATGGCAGCCAGCAAAAAGATCAGCGCCCAGAGCAGGCGTTTGCGTAATTCCTCAATGTGCTCAAGAATGGGGACAGGCCGGTCCAGCGGGGGTTCATTTTTCATGGTTGATCCGTGCCTGGTTTTTGGGAATGCTCTTCTCTTATACCCGGGGTAAGATGCTCTTGCCTATCCATTTCCTGCTGATCCACTTCTTTGACCGTGTCACGGATGACTTCGCTCAGCTGCTGCTGGTTGATCGTTTTAAGCTTGTTCATTTCGTCCTGCAAGCCAGTCTCTTTCATGATCTCTTTTGGCATCTGGGCGATCTCTTTGGTTGTTTTAAAAAGGTCGGATTCACGCAGCTTTCTTATCCAGGCAGCCAGCTTTCGAGACCCGTTGACCATTTCTTTTGGCCCCAAAACGACCAGGATGATCAGGAAGATGAGCAGCAGCTCGAGAGGTCCAATTCCAAATATTTCCATGTTGAATCTGGTGAATTATAACCTTTCGTGCCGCGGCTGCAGATAACAGGCTTTCTCCGTATCAACAATTCCACGATTTGACACGTTTAAGAACCCGGAATACTTATCCAAGGAAAGGACTGCCCCCCGATTCTTTCTTCAGCTTTAAATCATGTGCAGGATCCCCGCGAAAATGATCATCAGGATGGCGTCCAGCCCGAAAATACTGCCAATGACGATCTTCTGCACCCTGGGCTTCCAGTCGTAGCATAGGAAGGACACGATGAAGAAAGGGATGTACACGGCGATGAAGACGGTAGCTGCGTTCCACCATGGGTAGACCCACACGAAAGCCGGCGTTTTCGCAAGGAATATTTCAATGATCGAGAACAGCGCTGCGTTGGCGATGGCAAAGAAGATCCGATTGTTCACGCCCAGAATCTTCTTTTTCGGATCATCCGGAAGGAGCTTGCTCAGGATAAGGCCTGCCACGGAAAACATCAGGCTCAACTCGATGCCGACCCCGACGAGCAGAAGGAAGGAGGTGCCCGCTGGCACAGTCCACAGCGCGTTGCCAGTGAAACGACAGATCAGCGCGTTGAGGATCTCGAAGAACCAGTGCACACCGTACAAGGATAGACCAGCAGCGATCCCTTTCCAATTATTCTGTTTATACTCGGAAGCATAGACGTAGATCACAAATGCCAGCAGCGGTATCACGTACCATTGAAAATTATCACCCTTGCGCAGTATTTCAAGAGCCTGTTCAGTCCTGGGATCCATCACTCTCTCCTTTTCGCGATGTAGAATATTGTGATTGTAAACGAATATCGGTGAAAGTGTTGCTATAATCGAGGCAATTAAAGACAAGGAGCTTTACATGACCGCTGAAGTTTTCTGGGGAAGCCCGCGCCAGGCAAATCTGGATGCCAAAGAGTCGCTGCCGGCCAAGCTGGATCTGATCATCGATCAATTGCACATCCGGGACCGTGTTAAAGACGAGCTGGTAGCCATCAAAATGCATGTCGGGAACAACATCATTTATTCGACTATCCACCCCATCTTCATTCGGCGCCTGGTGCAGGCGATCAAAGACGGGGGAGGAAAACCTTTCGTCGCGGACGTGGATTGGGACGTAGCCGGCTCTGAAAAAAGAGGCTATTCGGCGGAGATGCTGGGTTGTCCGGTATACCCGATCGCCGGTCTGCAGGACAAGCATTATTATGCCCACCCCGAAAAGCCGTACAAGGGGATCACCGAGTGGCGCGTGGGAGGGTTGATCGAGGAGGCTGGTTTCCTGGTGAATTTCGCGCACATCAAGGGGCATCCCAGCTGTGGCTTTGGAGGCGCTTTTAAAAACCTTGCCCTGGGTTGCATGACGGGAACCACGCGCGGTCAGATCCACGACACAGTCCACTTTGATCGATACTGGTTCAAGGAAAAATGCCAGGATCCGGTTATGAGAAAAAAGATCATCGAATCATGCCCATTCAATGCGCTGGTAGAAGATAAGAATGAACCGGAAGAGCTTCACCTTCACAGTGAACAATGCAACCAGTGCATGCGCTGCATGAAGGTCGCTCCGGAGGGCAGCTTGAAGATCTCCTCCGTGAACTTCTTTTCCTTTCAGGAAGCCTGCGCGATCAGCGCGAGCATCACATTGTCCACGTTCGAGCCGGCAAAAACGGTACACCTTGGATTGGCCACACATCAGAGCCCGGTCTGTGATTGTTTTGGCTTCACCAGCATGCCGATCTTGAATGATGCGGGAATTTTTGGGTCCAATGATATCGTGGCTTTGGATACTGCTGTGCTGGACATGACAAGCAAAATGAGATTGATCGAAGAGAATATCCCCACCTGCCTGGAAGTGCATACCCGCCAGGGGCACCCGTACGCGCAGCTGCACGGCCCCTTTAAAGATCCTTACAAGGTTGTGGAGTATGGAGAAAAGCTCGGGATGGGCAGCAGGAAGTACAGGCTGATCGATGTGTTTCCGGTGAAAGAATCGCCCATCGTTAAAGCTGGTTACATCCCGGCAGCAAAGTAACCAGGCGCCGTTTTGCTGGAAGAAGGTACGGTTTTCACCAAACCAGCATTTCAGGGAGAAAAGCGCGCGATTCCTTGCTCGCCGGCAAACCAGATTGAACCATCTACATGCTTCAGAACCGCGCTGACCGTTGACAGCGGCAGGCCGCTGCTACGATCGATGATTTGCCAGGTTTGACCATCAAACCTGGCCGCGCCGTATTCTCCCAGACCGAACCACAACATGTCGCTGTTGTCCACGAAAACACTCAACACGTCACTGGAGGGAATGCCAATTTCAAGTCCATAATGGCGCCATTCATCATTTTCCATCGTGTAGATTCCATCACCGATGGTCGTCACCCATACTCGTCCCCTGGAATCGTAATCCAGGTCGCTCACCTCTAACATTGTTGAGGAAAACAGGTTGTCGTAGGAAAAGGGTTCTCTGGAAAAATCGGTCTTGATTCTGATCAATCCCTGCCTCAGGCCGACCCATTTTGTCCTGTCCGGCATCAAAAGGAGATCGGTCACATAATCAGAGGGCAGGCCGTGCTGGGTGGGGGCAAAACTACCGATGATATTGGTGCCGTCTATATCCATGACACCCACATCCGTTCCGATGATCAGCTGCTGTTCTCCATAACGGCGGACCGCCGTGACGGTATTGGAGAGCAGGTTTTCTCCTGTCGTGAGATGAATGGTTGTATCCCCGGATATGATCCAGAGCCCAGTTTGTCCGCCGCCAAGAATGGTGCCATCCGGGTCAAAAACCATCGGGATCATGCAGCAGGTTTCTGTCAGCTGTATGGTGGACCACAAGAGCGAGGACGGGTCGACCTGATCGACGATGCGGCTTGACTGATTGACGAACCAGATACTGTTCTCCGGGGTCGTGATGATTTCCTGAACAGCGGGATTGGAGATCTCCGTCAGCACGGACCAGGTTTGAAATTTGCCATCGCTGCCCAGGGAGATAATCCCCTGATCACTGCCAAAGAAAAGGCCGCCATTGGTTTGCTTGGTGATGCTCGTGACGGTCTCCGCGGGAAAAATGCCACTGGAGACATGAAAGGTCTCCCACGTGTTCGTGGAAAGGTCGTATCGCGCGACACCGCCCTCCCCGCCGACCCAAAAATCTCCCTGATCGTCCTGCCCCATGCAGAGGATCCTCTCCAGTGCGATTGTGGATGGTTCAACGAAAGGATTGAACCTGGATCCATCAAAAAAAGAAATGCCCTCAGCCGAAACCGCGTAAATGATACCGCTGGTGGATTCAAAGATTTGATAGACGCGCTCAGAGAGCAGTCCCTCAGGAGAAGAAAATACCTGCCAGTCAAGGCCGTCGAAACGGGTGACGCCTCTATCGGTCGCTACCCAAAGATTTCCGTCTGGGGAAGAGTACAGGTTTGATATGTTCGGTGAAACTACGCCTGGATTCGTGCCTGTGCCTGAGGGAAATCCGCTCATCAGATTCCAGGAACTTCCATCGAACATGTATAAACCGCTTCCAGGGTCGGTTGTGAATTTTGTTCCGGCCAACAGCTGATCCTGGAAGTAGACAATGGCCGATACAGTTCCACTGCCAGGGCGGTAGTTTTGGATCTCATTTTGATGTATGCGTGCCACCCCTTGATCAGTGGCTGCCCAGACTGAGCCGTCGTTTTCTGGCAGGATAGCGTTTACGAAAGGGCCGGGTAGACCTTCGCGTGTCGTGATACGACCGTAGATTTGACTGGTCGTGTCCCACACGGTTATCCCTCCGGGGCCAAGCGCAAACAAATAATCACCAAACACCGATAGACCTTTGATGTCATTTCCAGCTCCCCAGGTTTGCCAGGCAGAGCTGCTTTGTTGCCCTGGTATGAGGTTCTTGATGTAGGGCGGTAAATTTTCATTCTGGACCTGCGCCATACCGGGAGGTGAACCGTCCTTTGGGGGATTCAGCAGGATGGTCTGGATAACATAATAGGCCGCAGCGAACAACCCGATAAGCAGAATTGAAAGGAACCAGGCTACCCTCGGGATTTTTCTTTTTCCGGAATCTTTTGCCGCGACCTTTTTCTGCGTGACGGATTGTGAAGCTGGAAGAGGGGCGCGTGGATCCGGCTTGTACGGATGGTCCAGAGCTTCCTGGCAGGCCGCTTTCCAATCCCGGAGAAATTGCTGTACGGATACATATCGCCTGGAGGTTTCCTTGGCAAGCGCTTTCATGACCACATTTTCAATCACGGGATGGATGTCCTGGCGGATCGTTCTTGGCGCGGGAAGGGGTTCGTTTACCATGCGCAGCATCACCGCCAGAGGCGTTTCTGCTGTGAACGGTACCTTACCGGTGAGCATTTCGAAGAGCACAACACCGAGTGAGAAAATGTCCGCCTGGGGTCCGACTTTGCGTCCCATTGCCTGCTCGGGACTCATATAGGAGGGGGTTCCGGTGATTGTTCCGGTGGAGGTCAGGTTCTGAGCCCCCTCGGTCAGTTTGGCGATTCCAAAATCCGTGAGAAAAGCGTTTCCTTTTGCGTCAAGCAGGACATTGCTTGTTTTCACGTCCCGGTGAATGACACCTTTTTCGTGTGCGTAGGACAATGCTTCAGCCAGGTGAGAAAAGATCCTGTCCACTTCACCGAGCGGCAGGTGTATGTCCTTTAATTTTTCGGATAAAGTACCTCCCTCCAGCAGGCGCATGACCAAAAATGGCATCCCGTCATATTCGCCAAAGTCATAAACCGGAAGGATGTGCGGGTGTTCGAGCCTGGAGATGACCTTGACTTCCTGGTGAAAACGCGCCAGAATCTCCGGGTCCGCCAGGAATTGACTTTCGATGACCTTGATCGCGACATCGCGGCCCATTTCTGGTTGACGGGCTTTGTAGACAGTGGCCATGCCCCCATGGCCGATCCGCTCGATGATTTCGTATTGACCTAACAACTGCCCGGGTAAGTATCCTGTCATTTTCTTGTTTTGCGATCATTCTATTCGATCGGTTTTTGATAGATGCGGTACCTGCGCAATGGTTTCACGCCTAATTTTATCAAGGCATTGTTCATTCGATCGTTATCTTCAAGCACATAATTAATCTCCAGCCTGATCTGGGGGCTGAATAACGCGTCATAGGTCGCGCGATATAGCAGTGTGTCAATGGCTCTTCCCTGATACTCCGGGATTACTCCCAGCGCCCACATGCGGTACTGCTGAATGCCTTTAAGCCCGAAGAGCATGCGAAGAAATCCCAAGGGAAACAAACGGCCTTGTAGACCCTTGGTGAGGAGGTTGAGGTCCGGCAAAGACATGGCAAACCCAATGGGTTTTCCTGACGGATCCTCGGCAATGAGAAGTGCTTTTGGATTCACAATCGCTTTCATGTCACGCGCCATGGCTCTTGCCTCCGCCTCCGTGACCGGGTAGTAACCCCAGTTATCCGCGATCGACTCGTTGGCCACCTTGAGGATCGTAACGACATCATTCTCCAGATCCTTCATGTTCACCCCTCGCACGCGCACGCCGTAACGCCTTTGGATTTTTTCGGTGAGCAGGAGGATGCGCTCAGGAATCTGATACCCTTCGCGTGCGTCGATGTAGTAAACCAGAAGGTCTTTTACCTTGTGAAAGTCTGCATTCTTCATGTGTTCGTTATACCAGGGAGGGTTGTAAGGAGCCAGGATAACCGGCGGAGGTGTGAACCCTTCCACAACCAGCCCCCATTCCTGCGAGGCAAAACTCCACGGTCCGCGCATGAATTGCATTCCCCGGCTTTTCAACCAG
Organism: uncultured Anaerolineaceae bacterium; assembly: GCA_964498605.1. GTDB lineage: Bacteria > Chloroflexota > Anaerolineae > Anaerolineales > Anaerolineaceae > JBGQAS01. The sequence continues at coordinate 10,847 of CAZCHK010000005.1, forward strand.
TTGCTGGCCGCTTGCAGTAATTGATCACTTACAGTTACATCCTCCACGCACTCGTACGATCCGAATAGGCCGACGGGCTCTCTCCAATAATCAACAGCCAGTCGGTCGACAAATGCTGACACTCTGCCGAGCACCGTGTCATTTTCCACGGCAATGAATAAAGCGTATTCACAGTGATCCAGCATGGGGTTTTTGCGGGGGTCGAACTGCGCCTCTTGTTCGGATCTCAAAGGGGCGACCCAATCACGATCCTTTCGGTAGAGTTTGTACGGCAAGCCAATGAAGCGCTTCAAATCCTTCTGCGTTGTTACCTGTTTGATTTCCATGGAACCTCCGATATATCACTCCCGACAAAAACAAGCGGTCAATTTTAGGCAGGACCCAATTGAACCGTGATGGCGAGCCACAAGAAGAACAGTATGACTGGAATGAGGGCGAGCCAAATCTTCCAGGTCCATTTGATCCAGTTTCCATACCCGATATTGACCAATCCCAGCGAGATCAGTAAAACAGCGTTGGTGGGATAAGCCATGTTGGAGAACCCATCCCCAAAGCAGTACGCTAAAACAGCCACCTGGCGCGATACCCCCAGGATGGATGCGAGGGGAACAAGGATCGGGATCAGAAGGAACGCCTTGGCGCTTCCAGAGCTGATAAAGAATTCAATCAGCAAAGCGATGAGAAATATCGCCAGGGCGGCGCTGAATGGAGAAGCATTCGCGAACAGGGAGGATGCTTGATACAGGATCGTGTCCATGATCCCACCGTTGGCGACAATGAACTTCACGCTGGCAGCCATTAAGATCAGAGGAATTCCAGGCAGGATTCCTGATATCCCTTCCCATAAAGCCCTAGCAACAGTCTTGCCACCCGCGCCGCTTGTCAGACCCGCCAGAAGTCCGCCCAGGAAGAATAAAATTCCCACGATCGGCAGCGAGTAGGATGAGAGGACGCTTACGAATTGAGTTCCGATCAGGACGGCGATGATAGCCAGGAGAAATATCAGGAAGATCAGGCTTGCCCTTTGGACATGCGCTGGCTTGTTCATGCCGCTTTCTCTTTGCTGGTAGCGCTGCTGATCCGCGCCTTGGGAAGCAAGATTCTTTTTTTCGATCCTCTTCGCGTACAGGTGAAGGAAAATCGAAAGGAGGGCGAAGACTACCAGGAATATGGGCACCCGGAACCAAAACCCGGAGAACAAAGGGATCCCTGCCAGCTGCTGAGCCACACCTATTGTGAACGGATTGCTGAGAGCAGCCGAGAAGCCCATGTTGGTTGCCAGGATGCTCATCCCGAGACCAACCAGAACATCCCAACCCAGGGAAATCGATAGTGCGACGATCAAGGGGATGAGCGGTACAACCTCTTCAAAAATCCCAAAAAAAGCTCCCATGGCCATGAAGAAAAAGGAAATGGTCAACAGCAAAGCATATTTTCGGCCTTTGAAAATGTGGATGATCCTTTCGATCATCACATGCAGCACACCACACTTATCAAGAATAGCAAACGCTCCACCTACAAGGAGAATGAACACGACGATGACGATCACGTTCAAGCCATCTGAACTCCCCAGGACCTCAACTGGAGCAAGAAACCAGCGCCAGATTGGATAATCCGGTGGATCTGTTGCTTGATAGGTACCAGGGATGATGGTATCAAGGCCTTCCTGTTCGGTGTATCGATACGTTCCTGCGGGGATGATGCGTGTTAAAACACCCGCCGTGATCATGAGAATCAATAAGATGAAAAAAGATTGAAGAAATGCTTTCCGATTAATGCTTGCGCCTGATTTTTGTTCCAATGAACCGCTCCTGAGACTGGATTACTTTAAAGTGTACTATAGACTGGGTGGTCTGACACAGGAATCCATCTGGCGATTTTTTGGGGCGCTGCGAAAAGTACGAAATGAAAATTGGGTGGAAGGGATGACTGTGCGGAACAAGCGTCCTGGAAGCAACCAGCAGGAGGATCACTCGCCTTTCACAATGCAGTTGTGTTGTTTCTTCGCTTTTAACAACGCATCATCAACTGAATTGATCAGGCTGTCCACGGTTTTTCCGTGATCCGGGAAGGCTGCCACACCTGCGGAAATGGTCACCGAATAATGCTCATCATTTTTCGTGATTTTCATTTGTTTGACCAGATCCCGCAGTGTTTCTGCTCTGGAAAAAGTGATATCCAAAGACGCCTGAGGAAGGATGATCAGGAACTCGTCACCCCCATAACGGCAACAGAGATCGCTGGCTCTGAATTCATTTTTCATTAAAGTTCCAAAATGCTTCAGCATTTCATCTACTTTGGGGTGACCACAATGGGTGTTCAGTTCCTTGAAATTATCAAAATCAAGCATGATGATGCCCAGCGGGTAATGACCTCTTGCTGCTCGCTCTAATTCATGCTGCAAAGACTCTTCCAGGTAATACCGATTGTACGCACCGGTCAGAGGATCTCTGATTGCCTGTTGGCGCAGACTTTCCCGAAGTTTCACGTTCGAGGATACCAGGCGAATCTGCTCAGCGATGGCCGCGCAGAGTTTTACCTGCACATCCGTTATCTTTTCGTGTCTGTCTGCTGTCCACAGATGAAGCATTCCAAACAATCCATCTCCCGACAGGACAGGAGCGCACAGGGTGTGGGAAGGGCAGGTTTTGCTCAGGAGCACATGCTCGCAGAATGGATTGGGCTGCTCAACGCTTGTCTGGTAGGAGTGCGGGGGAGAGAAACGCAAAGACCAGCAGGAATCAATCGATATGGAATCGACCGGACCGGGATCGGAACCCCAGCAGAGTGATTTTTGCATCTTGCTGGCGCTTTCTCCAAGCGTGTAAAAAGAACCTGAACAATCAGGAAAAAAACTGTTCGTGTAGGGGGCAAGAATTTTCAGGATATCGGCTGTCTCGGAGCAGGACTGCAGTTCATTTCCTAGTTTTGTCAGGAGATCAAGCTCTTCTCTGCGCCGTTCATTTTCTTTCAACTGCTGCCTGAGCTGATCTTGTGTTTGCTGAATGACCTGCTGGTTCATTTTTCTCTGCGTTATGTCGTGGAACACGCCGAATGAACTGATGATCACTCCGTTATCGTCCAGTTGAGGCGTCGCGGTAACCTGAAGTATGCGCGTTTGACCATCCGCCCTTCGGATGGCGATCTCGTAACTTGTGCGCTGACCTTTCAGTCGATTAACAGTTTGTTGCTTGACAATTTGATACTCCTGATGGTCCAGGAATTCAGAAAGATTGCGACCTGTCAGTGAACCCGTGCTGACTCCAAACATTTCATCCGCCGTCGGGTTTGAGAACAGCACTTTTTCATTTGTATCCACGATCGTCAGGCCTTCGCTCATGTTCGAAACAAGTGTTCTGTACCTTTCTTCACTTTTACGAAGGGCATTTTCCGCGTGGCGCTGGCTGGTGATATCCTCCAGGCTTCCTTCATAAAACTGAACTTTGCCCGCACTGTCCCTGACAACACGAGCATTATCTCTCACGGTGATGATTGATCCATCAAAACACTTCATCTGCAGTTCGGACTGAAGCAACTTATCCTCGATCTCCAAACGTTTTTGCTGCTTTTGCCTGTCATCCGGATTGACAAAAAAATCACGGGCGTTTTTTCCCACAACATCTGATAATTGGTCAGCCTTAAGCATGGACACCAGCGCAGGATTCACTTCCAGGATCTTCCCGCCCGGTGTGGTTCGATACATCCCGGTTGGGAAGTGCTCAAAAAGGTTGTGGTACAGCTGTTCGGAACGCTGCAGTTCGTTTTCTGTCTTTTTTCGACCTGAGATATCGCGGCCAATCCCAATGATATGCACGGGTTTGTTGTCGGAGTTACACAGGATGTTGATCTTCTCTTCACTCCAGAATCTCGTTCCATCTTTTCGAAAGAGTTCTAATTCCAAAGTTGCTGAAGCTGGTTTGATGTCACTCGTGGTGTGCCTGGTGACAAAAGTACTCAATTCAACAAAAGATGGCTGTGTCATCTGCCTGGACAGCGGGATGTTCATCAATTCCTCGGGGGAATAGCCGCGCTGCTGAGATATGGATGGGCTCACCCACATCAACTTGAAATTCATGGCAGAAATCCAGGCGGTATCCGAGATCGTGTCAATCACCAACCGATATAGATCAGTGATTGAAGTCTGAGCAGTTTTCCCGAGAGTATTTTGCATCATAACAGCCTGTGATATTTTATTATCGGATTATTTTGGAGCGGAAGGTCACATTTTTCTTTACAAAATACTTACAAAAAAATCTTCCAGCAGCATGATTCGATGCAGAGTTTTAAGAACGAGCCTAAAAACCTCCTTACTAATCTGTTAGGCGAAAAAGGGGAGAATATCAGTAAGATTAACTGGGAATCATGACATGAGTCAGAAATATAAAATCATGATCGTGGAAGATGATGCGATCATTGGAAATCATCTCCAGCGATTACTGGTCGGTCTAGGGTATCTCACTTTTGGGCCTTTATCCACCGGGGAAAAAGCATTAGCGGAGGCCGCACATTTCAATCCTGACCTGATATTAATGGATATTAATCTTGAAGGAGAATGGGATGGCGTTGAAACAGCCAGCAGGATCCATGCGATGCGCACGATCCCGATCATTTACATCACCGCCTTTGCTGACGAAGAGACATTAAAGCGTGCCAAAGGTACCGATCCTTATGGATACCTGCTGAAACCCTTCGATGAACGAATTCTGCAGATCACCATGGAGATGAGTATCAGCAAATATCATCTGCAGCAGGAAATTCAAAATTCTGAAAAAAAATTCCGAACAGTTGTTGAAAAACTAAGTGAAGGCATCGGCATTCTGAACATCAGCAACGCGATCAGTTTCTCCAACCCGGCCCTGGCAGAAATTCTGGGGATGAAAGAAAAGCAGATCACAGGAAAACAGCTTAAGAGTTTTATGGCGCTGTCCGAATGGAATAATTTTCAGAGGCACGTGAAGAATGAACGGGAAGATAGTTTTGAATTGGAAATCACTCGTCCGGACACCTGTACAAGGCAGACTCTGTGCTCTGTCAGCCCCTGGCAGGCCACTGGAGCTGACGCGGGAGGGGTATATTTCGTTCTCCGCGATATCACCGAGACGAAAAAAGTTCAAACAGAAGAGAAAGAGCAGAGATTTCTCGCTGAAGCGCTCAGAGACATTGCAGGCGCGATTAATAAATCTTTGAACCTGGAAGAGGTTTTTAAACTGATTCTTGAAAATATCGGGAAAGCAATCCCCCATCAAAGTTCCAACATCATGGAAATCCTTGAGGATCGAGTGGTTATCCGATGCAACAGAGGATATGAAAAATTCGCTGCTTCCCGGGAAGTTGAAAACTTAACATTCAAATTGGATGCCGTGCCAAGCTTCAAGGAGGCGGCAAACACAGGCAGGGTCATCATCGAGGGGAACACGGAGGCATCAAAAACCTGGGTGAAACTTACCCCGGCCAGATTCATCCGTTCCTCAATTCTTGCGCCAATCATGATCAAGGGCAGAGCGGTAGGGTTCATTAACCTCGACAGTGACTTGCCCAATTTTTTTGACGAGATCGACGCACAAAGGCTCGCTGCTGTCGCGGATCAGGCAGCTATTGCGATTGAAAATGCCCATCTGTACAAGCAGATGCAGGTCTGGGCGGTGACGGATGAATTAACCGGTATCTGGAACCGGAGGGGAATTATCGATTACGGGCAAAAGGAACTGAACCGGGCGATTCGCTACAACCATCCACTTGCCATTCTCTGGGTTGATTTTGATAATTTCAAGGATGTGAATGACCGCTACGGTCACCAAAGAGGCGATCAGATCCTGCAGACCCAGGTACAGAAATGGAAAGGAATTCTCAGAGACATTGACATGATCGGAAGGCTTGGCGGGGATGAGTTTGTGATCGTCCTGCCGGAGACAGATCTTGCCGGGGGCGTTCTGACCGCAGAGAGAATACGGTCGAGGGTCGTTTCAACCTCCTCAGATTCAGCGGAAGATATTTCGAATCTTACGACTTCCATTGGGGTGGTTGCGTTGAAACCAGGGATCAAAGACTTCACTCAACTATTATCCATGGCGGATACGGCGATGTATAAAGCCAAGCAGCTTGGGAAAAATCAGGTTGCCAGTCTGTAGTGTTGCATGAAAAAAATTCAGGAATTTATCAAGGATTTTTATGAACCAGGCCGCGAAGCATATCACACGACTTTGCGCGGAAAATTCCTGGGTGCATTTCTTGTCATCTCCATCGCAACAACAGGCCTGATCCTCGTTTTATTTCTGCTTGATCTTTTATCAACCTCCAATCAAAGCGCGCTCTTTCCAATCCTGATCACCGCTTTGCTGGGAATTCTGTTCCTGGTCACATGGATGGTGGCTCAACGGCGATCCTCGCGCGTTCTTGCTTATATCACTCTCACCCTTGTCATTGCTGGAATATCCCTCATCCTTGGCAGACAGCATTACCAGGCTTTTATCGGTCTGTACGCGGTGCCGATCCTTATCGCCGGTTTTCTGGTAACACCCGTTCATTCAATCTTCACCGGAATGCTGGCGCTGCTGGCATATTCATTAGAGTATTTCACTGTCCTGAGGGGAGAGACACCTTATGATTTTTTTGTTTTCATCATTGTCGTTTTTCCGGCATTCATAGGATGGTATGTCTCGCGCAGCATTGAAATCACGCACACGAATGTCCAGGCACTCTCTAAAACATACAAGACGCTGATTGACCAAACACCAGGGGTTATTTATATCAAGGAATTGTATCCAGCGCCTCACTTCACGTATGTCAGCCCACAGATCGAAAGCCTGCTAGGGATCACACCACAGGAATGGCTGTCCAACCCGGAAATTCGGCGCGACAGATTGTATCCAGATGATGTTGAGAGGGTTAATGAATCCAACAGGCTTGCCCTCACAGGTCGGACCCAGTTTAAAGAAGAATATCGGATTTATACAAAAAGTGGAAAACTGATCTGGGTCAGTGATTATGCTGTCAGCCAGATCGAAAATGGTAAGGTGGTCAGCCAGCAGGGCTTGATCACAGAGGTCACGGACCGCAAGAAGAGTGAGAAGGTGCAATCCGTGATCTTGAAGATATCTGAGGCGGTATCTTCCTCGAAAGACCTGGATGATCTATTTCAATTTATCCATCAGTCCATGGGTGAATTAATGCCCGTTGATAACTTCTATTTCGCGATCTACGAGCCTGACGAGAATCTGCTCTATTTTCCGTATTTCGTTGATCAGGTGGATCAATACAGCGAGCCTTATCCCCCGGGTAAAGGTCTGACAGAGTATGTCATGAGGACCAAAAAGCCGCTGCTGGCCTCCCCGGACGAACTGCAGCATCTGGTTGAACTTGGCGAGGTCGAGAGAGTGGGCTCCCCGTCATTGGACTGGCTGGGCGTACCGTTGATCGTTGAGGGGAAGACCATAGGCGTCATGGCTGTGCAGACGTACAAAGAGGGTATCCGATTCTCACAGATCGACCTGGATGTGCTCAACGCGGTCTCATCGACAGTCGCCATGGTGATTTACCGCAAAAGAATCGAAGATAAGCTCCTTGAATCAGAACAGATGTACCGCACACTTGTCGGGGCTTCTCCAGACGTGATCATCGAAATGGATCGTGAGGGGATCATCCGGTATGTTTCTCCTCAGGCAAAGGATATTTTCCACCTCAAATCCGAGGACCAGGTCATCGGAACCAGTTTTTATGACTGGGTGGTTCACGCAGATCAGTCGGTTATCAGACGGCAGTTTTCCAAGGTGATCAGGAACAAACCCGTCAGAAATGTTTCATTTCAGTTTATGGACGCGGAAGGTGGTAAATTAATCGGAGAATGCAACACGGGATTGTTAACAGATTCTGAAGGAAAGGTGACCGGTCTGGTCACCGTGATGCGCGATATTACTGAGCGAAAGAAAGCAGAAGACCAGTTGAAAGAAGCGCTGCAGGAAAAGGAAATCCTGCTGAAGGAAGTCCATCACAGGGTGAAGAATAACCTTCAAATCATGTCCAGCCTGCTAAGCATCCAGGAAGAAAAAATTGAGGATTTGAGCGCCAAGAATGCGCTCAAAAATGCTCAAAGCCGTATACGTTCCATGGCGTACATCCACGAGGATCTGTACCAGACATCGCACCTGGCCTATGTTGACCTCAACCTGTACATGCGGAAACTCGTGCAAAACCTGCTGGACCTGTATTCCATGGGGAAACAGGTTACCACCAGTTATCAAATCGACTCGAGTCATATTGGCTTGGATACAGCCATCCCCTGCGGTTTAATCGTCAATGAGCTTGTATCGAATTCTTTAAAATATGCCTTTCCAGACAAACGCGCGGGGACGATCGCTGTGCGGTTTTTCCATGACAAAAGCCTTAGAAGAAGCAATCAATACACTCTGGAAGTGGAAGATAATGGAATCGGGTTCACGGATTCTGGGAAGCAGCAAGAAGAAAGCAGCAGGAAACTGGGGTTTCAATTGGTGCAGATATTGGCAAAACAGCTAAATGGTACCGTGCAAATCGATCGCACCTCGGGGGTAAGAATTTCCATCACATTTAACAGCAGATAACAGCAGCTTCACGATTTCACGCGCAACTCTCTCAGCAGCTGCGGCAGCGCTGCGGTTGCTGCCTCCTCCCCTCTTTTTTCCAGGTCCGCCGCATTCCCAAAACTCCACTGTGAGAAATCGCCCACTTGCGGGTGGATATAGCAATCCACTGTTTTTGGGTCCGGAAGCGTAGAACGAGTTTGCATCAGCCTGGTAACCTGATATAGAAGTTCAAACAAATTGCCTGGAGGAGTCTTCAGTTTCTTACCAACGGATAGATCTACCGCGATGATGTACTCTGCTCCCATGGCTTTCGTCTGCTCCACGGGCAGATTATCAATGATCCCTCCATCCAACAGCAGTTTACCGTCACTGCTGATCGGTTTAAATAAACCAGGAAACGCTGCGCTGGCCCTGACTGCCGGAGCCACAGGCCCTTGATTAAAAATAACGGCCTCGCCTTGAAGTAAATCACAGGCTACACAGGCAAATCTCTTCGGTAGCTGTTCGAAGGTGATATCGCCGATTTCTGTCGCGATTAATTTCTCCAGAGGTTGCGTGTCGAACAATCCCAGGCTGTTCTTCCAGGCAACCTTGATCAGGCTCGGCCAGTTTGCTTGATGCCACAGTGTGCTGATCTTTTCGACAGGTGTTCCGGCAGCATAGACGGAACCGATGATCGCTCCCGCGGAAGTCCCTGCAATCATGGTCGGAAATATTCCCGCTGACTCGAGAACCCTGAGAACGCCGATGTGGGCTGCCCCATGGAGAGCACCGCCACTTAGCGCCAGACCAACTCGATCCGGTTTCATTTTCAGTATTCTTTTCAGGATGTTCACGGCACTTAATCCTTTTCTCCAATGAGGTATCTATCGATGAGGAAACGCTGCAGAAGAATGAAGATAAGTATAACAGGAAGGCTGGTAAGGATCGCCAGGGCGGCAATCTGGCTCCAGGGTACGGAACCATAAGTCAGCAGTCCCCACAATGCCATTGCGGCAGTGACATTCTTTCCGGTGCTGACAAACAGCCAGCCGATCGCGAACTCCGAATACGCGGCGAGAAAAGCGATCAACGCCGCGAGAGCAATGGAAGGAAGCGCCAGGGGCAGCGTGACACGGGTGAAGGTCTGCCATCGATCGGCACCATCGAGAAGGGCTGCTTCTTCCAGTTCTACCGGGATGGATTGGAATGCGGAGCGCATGTTCCAGACGCAAAAAGGCATTGAGAATGAGGTGTACACGACGATTAATCCCAGCAGCGTTGAACGGATACCTAACGCGCTGAGGAGGATGAAAAGAGGTGTCATCAAAGCCACGGGCGGCATCATTGTTCCAACCAGGATCGCGAGCAGTCCGGGCTGCCTGCCCTTGAAGCGGAATCGGGCGAACGCGTAGGCCATGGACGCGCCGGATAAAACGGACGCGAGCGCAGCACCACCTGAAACGAACAGGCTGTTTTTGAGCAGCCCGGGAAATGACAGCGATTGAGAAGGCGTTTTCCAGACATCCCTGAAAATTTTGAGAGAAAATTCTTCAGGGAGAAGCCTGAATTCTGTTGGGACGGATTTTAGCGAAGCGTCTGTTGCCAATCGCAGCAATCCCCACATGGGCAGGATAACGAACATGGCTGTCACCAGAAGGACGATCTGGATGAGAAGCTGTTGACCTGCCGGGGTTTTCTTATGCAAGTGAAGCTCCTTCGGATGTGCCTGACCAGCGGTACAGGGTGAAAATGAAGATGATCAGGACGATCACCGAGAGCATGTTGATCGCTGCTGATACCGCGTACAGTCCTCCATTGCTAAAAACATGGTACGAAATGCTGGCAAGTGTTGAAAGCGGGTCGGGAGGACGCAGAATAACAAAAAGGTAAAACTGGTTAAACGCAAAAATCGCTCTGAGGATGATTACTGGAATCAGGAAGGGCAGCAGAAGCGGCCAGGTGATGAATCGAAACAGCTGCCAGCGATTTGCCCCATCCAGCAAAGCTGCCTCGGTCACATCGTCTGATATGGATTTCAATCCTGCTGTCGCGGCAAGGAACATGAGGGGAAAACCATACCACAGTGCGGAAATCAACAGGACAGCAAACGCGCGGTTGGGAAGGTCCTGCCATGTCAGCATGGTTTCGGGTCGGAGATAACCGGGAGTCTGACTCCAGGTGGCGTTCAAAAGGCTGATTGTCCCGAAACGGGGATCCATAATTTGAGACCAGATCAGCGCCGCGACGAACTCGGGGATGACCCAGGGGATGATGAAAATCGTTCGCCACAAACCCCGCAGCCAGACGCTTCTTTTCCTGAGCAGAATTGCCAGCCCAACGCCCAAAAGTAACTGCGACGATACTGCGCATATTGTCCAGACGAGCTCAAAAGCCAGAATATCACTCAGGTAGCCACCAAATAATGCCGCAAGAATGGAAATCCCAGCGAAATGAACCCGCGTGCCGTAGGCATTGAACGCGTTTTGTGCCGGGACTGTCCTCACCTGCCCTGTTAACCCAAGCCAAAACTCGCGCCAGATGCCGCCAGACAATCCATCTTTGATCGCGCTGGATTGGAAGTCGGTCAAAGACATGGCTGCCTGGAACAGCAAGGGAAAAACACCGATGACAAGCAGGGTGAGTACCCCCGGAAGCAGCCAGGGTGCTGCTTTCCTGATCTGATTGGATGGACTCCTGGCATGAGCCATTTTTTTGATTTCTACCAGCCCGGATTTTTTTATCCTGGCGCGAATTGGATCCACCACGACTGCTGCAAAACCTTGTGCGGCGAGGATGCATAATGGCGCAGTGAGGATCAGGATGTACTGCGGCCATTTTGTTTCCCAGATAAACAGAAATAACAAGGATACAACAAACCAAATGACTATTAATCGGTTCCGCTGCCATTGGCGTTTGAATCCGAAAATCGCAAAGATCGTTATCACGATGTCGATCCGTATCGCGAATACCTCCCTGTGCCAGGGGACGGAAGTAAACAAATACGAAAGATGCTGCCACCAGGGTGAGTTCACTCGCGCAACCTCGCTGCTTTGGGAGTATGTAATATTATATGAAAGCGATTGCCCAAGATGGCTGAAAGTGTCATGCCATAGAAATGGATTAAAGATAAAGAAAAAAACCACGGCCAGCGTACCCCAAAGAAAGATCAGTGCGATGCGTTTTCTAAGCATTGTTCGCCAACTCAGATCGCTTTTTTGGGTCAACCAATGGATGATGATCGCAATACCTGTGACGGCATACAGGTACTTGGAGGCTGCGGTTAGACCCAAAAACAAAGCTGAAAGAAAAAACCAGGCGTTGAATTTTCCCTTTGAGCGCGTAAAAGTAATGATCAACAAAAGACTGGTCAGGGAGGGGAATCCTTCGAGCATCAGCTGGCTTGTGTATTTGATCGTGAAGGAGTGTACGGCAAGGAACAAGCCTGCCAGTGGATTCAGGATGGACAGGAAGAGGACTTCCAGGCTTCCGAATACCGCTGAGATCTGCCTGCCCCTGGCCAACAATGGACCGGGAAGTTCGGATGCAGGCGGAGCGGACGTGGGTTTGCCTTCGATCTCCTGGTATTCAGGCAGTGCAAGAAAACCAACCCCGTAGAGCAGCTTCACAAGCGGCGGGTGTTCGAGATTGTATTCATAATTGACAATTGCGTCCCAGTCGCTGGCTCGTAACAAGGATGCATAGCGCTGCCCGGCTTTCAGGTAATCGTCCTCGTCATAATCAATGGGCAACAATTCAGCAGCTCTGAAACGCAGAATCAGGCCGATGAGAGCGACCACGGCGACGACAGCAAACAACAGCCAATTCCTCATTCGCATACGATCTTATTCTAAGTCTGGAATGCCCCTTTGAGAAGGATCGTGATTGGCGCAAATTCATCCACGGCCTGAAATTTGATATTAAGGTCGAAATCTTTTATACTAATCCTATACCAAGACGGAGGACATGATGGCAACTGACTTTGAAAAATTGGGCGTTTTTTACCTTGGTAAAAAATACGATCTGGCCAATAAAAAAATTGAGGAAGAATACATCCTTTATGACGCCAAGGACCTGGTCACGCATGCCGTGTGCGTGGGCATGACGGGCAGCGGAAAAACAGGTCTCTGCCTTGCGCTGATTGAAGAAGCCGCGTTGGATGGTATCCCTGCCATCCTGATCGATCCCAAAGGGGACCTGGCGAATTTGCTGCTCACATTCCCCGATCTTCTGCCGGAGAATTTCAAGCCCTGGGTGAACGTGGATGACGCGTCGAATAAAGGTATGACGGTAGACGACTATGCTGCCCAACAGGCCCAAACCTGGGAGAAAGGCATACGCAGCTGGGGGCAGGATGGCCAGCGGATCAGGCAACTGCGGGAAAAGGTGGAATTTCGAATTTATACGCCAGGAAGCAACGCAGGCATTCCTGTATCCATCCTGCATTCGTTCAATGCCCCGCCTGAGGCTCAGCGAGAAGATAACGAGTTCATGCGCGACCGGGTTATCACGACCGTGACCAGCCTTTTGCAACTGATTGGTATCGACGCGGATCCAAATCAAAGTCGCGAAGCGATCCTCATGGCTAATCTGCTGGATCATAACTGGCGCAAAGGATATGATCTGTCGCTCGAAATGCTGATTTCGCAAATACAAAACCCGCCCATTCAAAAGATTGGCGTGATGGACCTGGATATGTATTATCCAGCCAAAGAGCGTTTCGCGCTGGTGATGTCGCTGAACAACCTGCTTGCCAGCCCTGGTTTTAATATCTGGCTGCAGGGTGATCCACTGGATGTGGATGAGATCATCCGCAATCAGCAAGGAAAACCGCGCGTGGCAATTTTTTCCATTGCTCACCTGAACGACGCTGAGCGCATGTTTTTTGTATCCCTCCTGCTCAATCAGGTGCTGGGCTGGATGCGTTCACAAAGCGGCACCAACAGCCTGCGGACGATACTCTACATGGACGAGATCTTCGGGTTTCTCCCGCCAACGCGCAATCCGGCTTCCAAGCTTCCAATGCTCACCTTGTTAAAGCAAGCCCGCGCTTTTGGTTTGGGTCTGGTGCTGGCGACTCAGAACCCGGTAGACCTGGATTACAAGGCTCTGTCCAACACCGGAACATGGTTTATCGGCAGGCTGCAAACTGAGCGGGATAAAGCGCGATTGATTGAAGGATTGGAAGGTGCAGCTGCAGCGCAGTCACAGAAGTTTGACAAGCAAAGAATGGAGCAGATCATTGCCGGCCTGGGAAACCGGGTCTTCCTGATGAATAATGTGCACGACGACGCTCCTGTGGTCTTTACGACGCGCTGGGTAATGTCCTACATGCGCGGGCCGTTGACCAGGGACCAGATCAAGCTGCTCATGGATCCGGTTAAGAAGAATGTGGAGAAAGAATCCACCGCGGCTCCTTCCATGGAAGCTGATGAACCGAAAAAACCCACCGCAGCAAAGACTGGCAGTGTGCCAACACTACCCCCGGATATTCAAGCGGTGTATTTACCGGTAAGGCATGCCGGCAAAGAAACCATGTATTACCCGGCGGTGCTGGCCGCGGCGCGCACACGGTTTGTCGATGCAAAATTGAACATTGACCAGATGGAGACCGGGCTTTTTGCCACGTTTATCACAGAAAATGCCATTGCCGTTGACTGGCAAAAGGGAAAACTGTTGAAAATATCTCCTGATCTGCTTGAAAAAACCGGTAAAGGAGGTGCGGCATACGCCGAACTGCCCGACGCCGGCAGGCAAAAATCCAATTATTCCAGCTGGGCGAAGGATTTCCTGAACTGGGTCGTGGCCGCTCAACCGCTGACTCTGCTGCGCAGCCCTTCACGGGGGGTGATCTCCGAGCCGGGGGAAGGCGAAAAAGATTTCCGGATCCGCGTTGCACAGATGAAGCGAGAGAACCGTGATGAGCGGCTGGTAAAAATCAGGGAGAAGTATTCAGCCAAAATCTCAACACTGCGGGAAAAGATCGAAAAGGCAGAAACCAGGGTTGCCAAGGAGCGCGGTCAGGCGACCAGCGCCGCAATTTCGCTCGGGGCTTCAGTGCTCGGGGCGCTCACCGGAAGAAAGCTCAGCACAAGCCGTCTGTCCACTGCCATCAGGGGTGTAGGGCGCAGCACGGAGCAGAGCGGCGATGTTCGCCAGGCCAAAGCCACTTTAAATGATTACAAACAGCAGCTGAAAGATCTGGAAGCCGAATTTGAAGAAGAAAAAAAGACCATGGGCGAAGGGGTTGATCCTTTGACTGAGAAACTGGAAACTGTTCAGGTGAAGATGAAGAAAACTGATATCACTGTGCAGCTGTTCTCGCTCGCCTGGCTGCCGTTCACCCGGGATGAAGCGGGAAAATTGTCAGCTGCATGGTAAAATAATGCCGGAAACAAGGAGAAGAGAAAATGAATTGTCACAACCATCCTGAAGTACCCGCGACCGGGGTTTGTGCCCAATGTGGTAAAGGGATTTGCCAGGCATGCACGGTCAATCTTGGCGGCAGGTATTATTGCGTGGAATGCTCGAAGAATCCGATCCAACCTATGGCGCAACCCGCGCAGCCTCAGGCTGGGTATCAACAGTATCAACCGTACGGCTACTACGTACCTCCCAAGACGAGCAACGGTTTGTGTATCGCGGGAATGATCCTGGGGATTTTATCGCTGATCACATCCTGGTGCTACGGCGGTGGTTTTCTTTTTGGATTGGCCGGCCTGATCATGGGGGCGATTGGTGTCAAACAGGTCAAGCAACAGCCTGACAAACAAACAGGATCAGGGATGGGTGTGGCTGGGATTGTTACAGGCAGTCTGGGCGTGCTGATCAGCCTGATTATCATCATCATCGCAATAGCGGCCATTGCATCCGTGGGCTCGCTTTCGAATTTCGACTGGTACAACTGGTAAAAAGCGAGACAGCAGTCTTCAAGAGGATACATCGCTGTATCCTCTTTATCGTCCTGGAAGGAATTGTTTGATCAGCGCCCCCGGAGAGGATCGAATCATGATCCCCCGCAGAGGGGACTCCAACCACTCATTACCACTGGACGAAAAAGCGAGCGCCCCCGGAGAGGATCGAATCATGATCCCCCGCAGAGGGGACTCCAACCACTCATTACCACTGGACGAAAAAGCGAGCGCCCCCGGAGAGGATCGAACTCTCAACCACTGGATTCGAAGTCCATTACTCTGTCCAATTGAGCTACGGGGGCGGACGACCCAAAATTATACCGTAAATTAACGTTGTTGGATGTATGCTGCCAGGTTCGCCACGAACTCAAGGTTCATGAGAGAATGCCAGTCACGCGCCAATAGAGCAAGGTCAGCCAGTGCCAGCACTTCACCGCCGTTTGCGCCGTAGTTCATGATGCCGGCGATCGTCGCCGTGGGAGTTCCCGCCAGAACGCTGCCACCTTGCATGACAAAAGGAACACTGTAGCGGCTGCCATTATTCAACTCGGAGATGCCTGACATCAGCGGATGCCCCGATTGAGTGGGCGGGCTCCACGAAGTGGATAGATAAGCATCGTAGGATATACCAAACCTTTCAGCGACGGCGTTCATGTCGGACCAGTCCTCATTGGCGTCCATTTCGTAATCATAGAATCCCCACACAGCCTCGGTGTTGGTCAGCACCAAAAAGCCGCCGTTACTCACGTACTGCTGCAGTGCGTCGATTTCATGCTCCTGCCAGGTCACATCATAACTATCAACAGCGTTGGACGCTCCTGCGTAATCCATGGAGGGCAGCACGAGCACCATGGCTGCATTGGAGATATCGGTAACTGTAAAAGTGACTCCATAGGGAATGATATCGATATCAAACCCAGCCTGTGCCATGACCATGCCAAATTCGCGCAGGTTGATCGGAATGGTCAGGGGCGGTTCATTTTTTGCTGCCAGTAGAATAATCTGTTTACCACTGCTCGTGACAGAGCGCATCTCTGGGAAAGGAGCAGGAAGCAGAGCGGCCTGAAGCGCTATGTTGCCCATCTGTTCAAACACATCACTGACTTCCCTGGCCGTTGCGACATCATCGTAGGGATCATGGATGTGACCACCATACCAAATTCCGCCGATCGATTCCATCTCGTCATCGGAGGCGTAGATCATGTTGAGGTTAGGCACATTGAGCCCATCCAGCACCCCATTATCAGATGCCATATCCAGGATCATGCTGTGGGTTTCAACGCCCAGGCTTTGAGCAATCTGGTGCATGGTGTTCACCCAGCGCGAGGATTCCGGATCCGCTCCGTCTGCGGGCCAAAAAGCGAACTGGATATGGGCCTGCGTGCCGTCCATTGGCCGTGTCAGGCAATCTATCTGCAGATTGGCGATCGTTCTGTCCAGCAGGTCGGAATGGGTATTGGCAAAATGAGATGATCCATATAAGCCCAGTTCCTCGCTGCCATACCATACCAGGTACAGATCATTTGGAGGCTGGATATCATTTTCATCCAGGACGCGTGCGATTTCCAGCAGGATGATTGAGCCGCTTCCGTCATCCATCGCGCCGGGATTGCCCACGCTGTCGATGTGAGCGGAAATGATCACGGCTCGCGATGAATCTGCTCCAGGAACCCTCACGACAAGGTTGTGCGAGCGAGCCGGAGAGAGAACATCCGTGTCCCAGGTCACCTGGGCTTGAGAGATCTTTCTGAGATCATCCAGGTTCTTAATACCGGCGCTTGTGAGATCCTCCAGCCTGACCAGGATCACCGGAACAGCCAGGTCAGCGTAAGGGCCGTTCTCATTGGCAAAACTGCCGTGGCTTTCACCCGCGACCGTGGAATTTTGAGTGACCAGGATCACAGCTTTCGGGTTGGCGTTAAAAAGAGGATCAAGGATGCGCCATGAATTGGATGAATCCGCATGATCATCGATCAGCGCGTACGGCAACAGGATGATCTTGCCCGTGATGTGTGAAGAGGGTGTTTGTTCGAAATCAGCCATTGAGAGGATCGTGATCGCCTCACCGGATGGTACCTGGGGATTGGGAAGATCGTCGTTTAAAAGACCGTCAGAATCCAGGGGCATGGCCTCCGAGGGGTGGCTCAGCCAGCCACGGATGGCGTCAGCTGGGAAAGAATACGCTTTTTCGTCCAGTGTAAAAGAAAATGACGAGCCATGCATTTCAGTCGTGATATAGATCGCGAAATTCTGCAGTTCAAATTCAACCCCCATGTTTTGAAGATTGGGTAGACCCTCCATCTCTGCCTTTAAAAAATGGAGTGCCTCCAGCTCGCCATCCGTTCCTGATGTGCGGTAACCAGCACCGACCTGGATGCCAGTCAAACTGGCGAGGTCGGTGAACATGCGCTCGATGTTCACGGAATACCGCATTTCCCCAAGAAACGTTGTGGGGGATGAAGAATCATCTGGAGAGCCTTCAGCGTGGGTTTGTTGTGTGCTGCTGACAGGTTCAGCAGTTATGGCAGGATCCAGTGAAGTCTGACTGATTCGACCACAGCTAACAGCGAGCGTGATGCATATCAATGTCATCAAGGTTGTTCGGATGAAAGGTCTTGTGTTCATACGCATATTAAAAGATGCAATCCTTAAGATTGACTTAAACCCCTGAACCTGATTTGTGCGGCGCTGCACATCATCTGGCGAGCAAAGCTTTGAAAAATGCGCTCATTTTGAAGGGCTGCCCGGAAAGCAGGTTTTGAGCGTGGAACATGCGGGCAACACTGCGGATGACCAGGGATATGGTTACCACAAGAATGCCTATGGATAGGAAAACCTGCCATACTGGGACGGAGGAACTGGCTGACAGCCGTGTCATCATGGTGACAGGCGCGGTGAGCGGGAACAGGCTGAGGAAAACAGCCAGCGCGCCGTTGGGAGCATTCGACAGCACGGATATCATCATCATGGGGATGATGAGGGGGATGATGATGATCGATGTCGCCTGGGAGGTTTCGCGTAAGCTGGGTACCAGCGCTCCCACGCCGGCCAGTAAAGCACTGTACAGACAGTAGCCAAGGATGAAGAAGGTGATACCCCAGATCAGTAAAGACAGAGGCAACTTGACGGTGATGGGCAGGTTGATCAATTCAGAGCCCTTCGAGGAGAGCATCAGGACGCTGAAACCCAGCCAGACTGATGTTTGCAGCAGTCCTACCAGGCCCAAGGCGATGATCTTTCCCGTCAGGAGCTGCAACGGGGTGGAAGAGGTCAATAAAATCTCGATGATCCGGTTGGACTTTTCGCTGGCGACACTGCTCAGCATCAGGCTGGAAGAGGCCATGATCAATATATAAAACAGTATGGTGATGGCGTAGGGAACAAAGAACGCCGCGGTAGAACCTGCTTCTTCTCGAGTCGCTTGCCCTTCAATAAAGGTAATGTTTGGATTGATTGGATCCGCGAGGCGGCTGCTGAGGTCTGGATCACCCTGGACAAGATTCCGGTTGACCAGGTCAATCATTCCAGCGGATGAATTCAAACTGCCGAAGGGGTTGAAATCGGGGCTGATGTGGTAGATGGTTCCACGTGCCAGATAATCGGATGGGACGATGTAATACGCGGTGATCTGGTTTTTATCAATCGCGGTTTTTGCTGCTGCTTCGCTGCCATACAGCATAAACGAATTGCCCATCTCTGCGTCCAGATTCAGGTCAAGGCTGCTGTTGTTGACGATGCCCTCCGGGCGGTTATCATCCTGTGGCATGAAAAAATTGGCAATCTCCTGCGCGTCCGGGCTATCGGAAGAAGTGTTAATCACGGAAACGATCAGGCCGATCAGCATTGCCCCGATCGGCACAAGGATCAATGTGAGAAGAAAGGATTTTCTCAGTACAACGGAAACGAATTCATGTTTGATGATCTGCGGTAGCTTTTTCATATTTCAGCTCCGGTTTGTTTACCGCGGAAGATTTCTCTTAGGCGTACGCGTTTACCATAACGCAGCATGCCGACCTGAAAAGCTTTACCGGCCAGCCAGATGGCTGCGATGGCGCTAGCGAAAAGTAATGACACGGATAAAAGGACCTGCCAGGCAGGTACGGTTGTAAAGGCAGCCCTCAATGGTAGAGCGATTGGCGCTGTAAAAGGGAATAGACTTAAACTGACCGATAACGGGCTGTTGGGATACTGCATGAGGGCGAACATGAACCAGTATGGGATGAAGATCGGCAGGGTGAATAACCCGGCTACTTGCTGCGCTTCGCGGTGCTCGGTAGCGATCGCGCCTACTGTTGCCATGAGCGCACCGATAAAGATGAACGCGGGCAGCAGGGTGAGGATCATGATGAGCAGGACTCTGGCGTCCATTTGGAACGAGCCTAACTGTGGAAAAAGGTACTGAAGAATCTGGATCATCCCCCATCCAAAGATCAACCACACGATCATCTGCGTCAAACCAACAGCAAGGTTTCCAATGGTTTTTGCGGCCATTAATTTTTTGGGAGGGATGGAGGTGATCATGATCTCCATGGTCCGGTTTTCCTTTTCCTCAACCAGCGCTTGAAGCAGATATCCCCCGCTCGTGTTGATGGCGATCATGAACAATACACCAGAGAGCATCGGCAGGATGAATCCGAGTATATTGTCATCAGAAAGCGAGCGAGTTCCATCCAGAGTTTGCGTCACGATGGTGGTTCCTTCGCTCAGGCGAGAAGCAACCTGGGGATCCTGGGATTGCGCCAGATTGAAGCGCAGGATGCCGCCGAAATCGCCGACCACGTTTTCACTTACTTTATCCAGCACAAAAACCTGGACCTGCCCATTCTTAAAATAATCGGGGTCAATCACGAAATACGCCTGTATGCTTTGATCCGCCAGCGCGCTTTCTGCTGCGCTGACCGTAATAAAAGGCACGGCCGTTATGGATTTGAACAGGGAGGACGGTTTTTCCGGGAACGGTATCAGGGACGGAAACAACCCGGATTGATCTATGTATCCCGCGGGGCGGCTGTCCATCGTGGACAGCATGATGACGATGGTCACACCGCTTAAAATCAGCGTAAAAAAAGGCAGGCTCAACAGTGCAAAAATAAACCGTTTTTGCTTCACGTGATGCAAATATTCATGCTTAATTACCTGGAAAAATTTACTCATGCTGTCCTGCCTGTTCTCTCACCACTTTGATGAATATGTCATCCAAGGAGGGTACAGCAATATGAAATTCATCAAGAATGATATCCTGCCGGATCAAATCTTTGAGCACGGTGTTCGCTGATACGGACGGTTCGAGTTTTAGCAACGCGCCGTGGTGATTCGGGATGATCTCCGTGACGCCCTTGATCCTGGCGGGTAGTGCCTGCACAGTATGTACAAAGACTGAATTCCCCGCGAACCTATTGCGAATATCCTGAAGATTACCGTAAAGCAGGACAGTACCCTTGTTGATCAGAACGAGACGATCGCACAACTCCTCAACCTGATGCATCTGGTGCGAGGACATCACGATGGTCGCGCCGTCCGATTTTTGTTGAATGAGGATTTCCTTGACCGTTTGAGTATTGATGGGATCTAGAGCGCTGAAAGGTTCATCGACAATGATGATCCGCGGTTTGTGGATCAACGTGGCGATCAATTGGGCTTTCTGCTGCATTCCTTTGCTCATTTCCTTGATCTTCTTTTTCTTGTAGGCTGTCAGCTCGAACCTGTGGAGATACTCATCCATCCTTTCCTGCGCATCCGAATTTTTCAAGCCTTTCAATCCAGCCAGATAACCAAGACAGCCTTCGAGTGTGATCTCCTGATACAGGCCGCGCTCTTCGGGGAGGTAGCCAATCTGATCAAGCTTTTCCTCCGTCATGGGTCCACCAAGCACTGAAACGGTGCCCTTATCCGCCTTGAATATCTCCAGTATGCAGCGGATGATGGTGGTCTTGCCAGCGCCGTTGGGACCCAGCAAGCCAAAGATTTCTCCCGCGTTCACTTCAAAACTGACATCTTTGACTGCCTGTACCGAGCCAAAACTTTTCGCTAAATGATCTACCTGGATTGTGTGCATGGTGTGTTTACTCCTGGATTTCCTGGCATGATTATACTGGCATTATCTTGAGGAAGAATAGAAGACCAGCCGGACATGATGCCGGCTGGTCTTCTGTGAATGCAAATCACTCTTTGTCGTAAGGGATGCCGCCTGCCGCAGGAGGCTGTGAACGACCCACGACCCCCGCCAGGACAATCATCGTCGCAATGTACGGAGCCATCAGGAGAAAACTCGGCGCGATCTTTACATCCAGGATGGCCATGCGGTCTTTCAATGAATCTGCAAAACCGAACAGCAGCCCGGCCCCGAAGCCACCGATTGGGTTGTAATTACCGAAGATCATCGCGGCCAGACCGATGAAACCGCGGCCTCCGGTCATTAATTTTTCGAATCGACCAATCGATCCTAACGTAAAGTAACTGCCAGCAAAGCCCGCCATCATGCCACTCAACAGGACGTATATGTACCTGGTTCTGAGGACTTTTATTCCCAGCGTATCCGCTGCGGCTGGGTGCTCTCCAACCGAACGCATTCGCAGTCCGGCACGCGTACGGTACAGAAAAATGCTCAACAGGGCCAGAAAGAAAAGCATCATGTATATATACAGGTTGTTATTAAACAGGATCGGACCGATAAATGGAATTTTTGAAAGGATTGGAATCTCAAAAGGTACAAAGATCTTTGGATTGTTAATGATGTCCTGATAGGTAACATTATCCAAAAAGCGGACGGATGTGTAGGATGTGAGTCCCGTGGCAAGAATGTTGATCACGGTACCGGAGATGATCTGATTGATCTTATACTTGATCGATAGCAGTCCGTGTAACAAAGCAAGAAGACCTCCGGCGATCACTGCAGCCAGAATCCCTATCAGGGAGCTCTTCGCCACGCTTCCTATGATCGCCCCAACCATTGCCCCCATCAGCATCATGCCCTCGATGGCGATGTTGAAGATGCCCGCACGTTCACATAGAATTCCCGCCAGCGCGCCGAGCGTGATGGGCACCGATTTATTCAGGGTGGTCTTCAATAAACCAGCAACATTCAATTCTCTCCCCGCGGCTGCCCAGGTGAGGAAAGCAATCACGAGAAAAGCGACCGCAAAGATGATCGCCAGGGTCGTCCATCTGCCAAACCACTTCCCCAGGAACATGCGGATTTTTGTAAACGAAAAACCAAATTGCAGGAAGGTGAAAGCCGCGCAGGCTGCTGTGCAAAAGAGGATCATGCTCACGCTGTTGAATTCCACCTTGGTGGGTTGGATCCCGGAGAGGCGGTTTTCCACCATGGATAGATTGAAAGTAGTCGTCGCGCCGCCTGGGGTGTTGTTGAGAAATGCCAGCCACAGGAACAGGGTGATGACCAGCAGGGCGATGCCCAAAAAGATCCTGCGAGAAGGTTTCTCAATGATCGTGTGATGCTGAAGGTTGTTTTCCATCGTTGGTTATCCTTCCTTCGTGACAGTCGCCATGGTGAGAGTTTTCTTCTCTTCTTTGATCCGGTAAATGGTTCGTATCATGGCCGGAGCCGCGATGAACATGAGGATGACTCCTTGCAGGACGGATACAATTTCAATCGGAACCCGGGCGTTCATTTGCATATTCACCGCGCCGTTGCGCAGGAAACCAAACAGCAGCGCTGCCAGAACAACCCCCAGCGGATGGTTTCCTCCCAGCAGCGCCAGGGCTATGCCGTCGAAACCGTAACCGGAAGAGAATGAGCGGGAAAGATAATGCGTCACGCCCAAAATGTCATTGGCTCCTGCCAAGCCTGCCAGCGCGCCTGACAGCGCCATGGCTAAAATGATATTCCTTGACACGCTCATCCCCGAATACTTTCCCGCGTTGGGATTGGTTCCGACCGCCCTGAGCTCGAATCCCCAGGTTGTTTTGAACAGGAACCACCATACCAGCAACGCGAAACCAATGGCGATAAAGAATCCCAGGTGGAACCGGATCGGGTAGTCAAAAAACCTTGGCAATTCCGCTGATTTTTCAATGATGGGTGATGTTGGGTAGGTTTGACCTGAGCGCATCATTGGACCGCTCACCAGGTAATCGCTCAGCCTGAAGGCGATATAGTTCATCATGATGCAGTTGATGACCTCATGCGCGCCTGTTTTTACCTTCAACCATCCCGGGATGAAACCCCACAAGGCTCCTCCGGCAGCACCCGCCAGTAGCGCCAGGGGAGCGTGAATGATCGCGGGGATTCCCTTGAGCGAGTATCCGACGAAGGTGGCGAAAGTAGCTCCGATGAAAACCTGCCCCTCCGCTCCGATGTTCAGAACACCTGCCCTGAATCCAAGCGCCAGGGCAAGTCCGGTAAAAATGAAAGGCGTGGATGCGACAAAGCTTTCCAGAAATGGGTAGAAAGCCCAGCGGATCTTCAAAGCGTCCCCCGACTGTATGGATTGGATGATTTGGGAGGGGCTGCCAAATGCTCCTGTGAACAGGTTGGAATATGCATTCCATACTGATTCACCCGCGGCGGCAAAACCTTGCCAGATGGACACTTTGAAACCGTCATACACCTGCTGTGATGTAAAAACGATGAACAAGGCACCAATGACCAGCCCGGTAATAATGGCAAGAAATGGTATAAGAAAAGACTGCCTCTGCTGTTTCTTGCCTGTTGGACCTTTGTTGGCTAATTCTTCAACAAAGATCTTTCCCACATCAATTTTTTTCTTCTCTTGTTTCAAAGTACCCTCGCTACGCTTTTTTGGTCGAAACTCTGCCGGTCTGCTTTTCAGCCTGATCAAGAGGGATGCCCGCCATCAGGAGCCCGACAAATTCCTTGGAGGCTTTCTCTATTGGGATCGTGGCGACGATGCGCCCGCGGTACATCACCGCGATGCGGTCCGACAGCTGCATGATCTCATCGAGTTCGGTCGAGATGAGCAGCACACCCACGCCTTCATCGCGTTTGGCAATGATCTGATTGTGGATATACTCGATAGACCCCACATCCAGTCCGCGCGTGGGCTGCGCCGCAATTAACAGGTTGATCGGTCGGGAAAGTTCTCTGGCCACGATCACCTTCTGCTGATTTCCTCCAGACAGGCTGCTGGCTGGCGTCAGCTCGCTTGGCGTGCGGATATCGAAATCTTTGATTCGCTTCACCGCGTTGTTCACCACTTGCGGCCATTGGATCGTGATATTGTGTGCGAAAGGTTCCTGGTAATATGTGCAAAGAACGAGATTCTCGCTGACCGGGAAGGGAAGGACCAGCCCATCCCTCTGTCGGTCTTCGGGGATATGCGCCGTACCCTGTTCAATGATCTGCCGCGGATCGGATTTACCGGAATACCGGCGGCCGATAAGAACCAGGAGCACGATCACGGCAGCCAGTAGAATCAATCCAACATAGAATTGAATATGATAGAGCCTCATTTTGGTCCCGAGCTGAAAGAGAGCGTCAAGGTTTGTCCTTAAGTTGAACAGCCGGATGAAAAATTTCTGAAGGTTGATGGGTTTCAGAAAGAAGGTCACGTACATGAAGAACAGGCCGAGCAGTGTGAGTCCAATTGGGAGCAGTACCGCGATGGTCTTCTCAAACCAGTGCTTATCAGGCGGGCTGCCGAATGATTTATCTTTGATCGTGAAGTACCCGCTTTCAACAGGCCGCAGGCCGGTAAGCGCTTCAACCAGTTCGGTCTGCCCGTTGCCCTGCACGCCGGCGATGCCCAATATCTCGCCTTCTCTTAATTCAAATGATACCTTCTCTACGGCCACCTGCCGCCGTGTGTCTGTGACCTCGAGATCGTTCACCTCCAGAACGACTTCGCCGGGTTTTGCTTCGTTTTTCTCCACTTCCAGCATCACCGGGCGACCTACCATCATGGATGCGAGTTTCGCCTGGTCTGCTTCTTTCGGAGTTGTCGTGCCAATCACTTTTCCGCGACGGATGACCGTAATTCGATCCGCGCAATCCAGAACCTCTCGCAGTTTGTGGGTGATGAAAATGATCGATTTGCCCTGCTTGGCCAAAGAATGCATGATCTTAAATAACTCATCAGATTCCTGAGGGGTGAGTACAGCGGTCGGCTCATCGAAAATCAGGATTTCTGCGTTACGGTAGAGCAGTTTGATGATCTCCACCCTTTGTTGAACGCCGACCGGAAGATCCTTGATCATGGCGTTGGGGTTCACCTTCAGCCCATAATCTTTGGAAATCTTTTGAATTTTCTGGGCGACCGAAAAGCGGTCAAGAAATCCACCCATGAGCAGATTGCAGCCCAAGTAAGCGCCGTAGGCTATCGCGCCGCTGAGAAGGAATAGGATAGCCGTCAACCACAGCGTGACAGCACTGGATGTGCTCGTTGTGAACGAAGCGGAATGGAACAGCATTTGATAATAATCGGGATGGACGAACAGGAGGCTGATTCCTCCGATGACAGCGCCTATCAGGGCGGAAAGCACAGCGACCAGCCAGTTGGAGCGTTTACGGATCGACTCGTTGCCCAGCATGACATTTTCCGTGACACTGAACACGGGCACAAGCATGAAGTGCTGGTGAACCATACCAATTCCGGATCGAATGGCATCGCTGGGCGAGTGAATGCTGGACGGTTTTCCATCCGTATAAATTTCTCCCTGGTCTGGCTGATACAAGCCGTAGAGAATGTTCATCAGGGTGGTTTTTCCAGCTCCGTTTTCACCTAAAAGAGCATGAATCTCGCCTTTTTCCAGTGTCAAATTGATGTGATCATTCGCTAAAACCCCCGGAAACTGCTTGGTGATATTCTTTAATTCCAGAACAGGTGTCATGCAAGTCTCCCTGAAAAATGATGTATTTGATTTTACCATTAACAAAAATGCTGACGCGTGAGCGTCAGCATTTTTCGATAACAATGTGATCTTAGTTTGTTGTGGCAATGTTGCCAGCGATGATCTCGGCTTTCAGAACATCCAGTTCGGCTTTCAAGGCTTCCGGGATTTGATCAATGAAGGCTGTGCCGTAGGCGATATCGACCAGGCCGTTCTCCAGCGTACCGAAATCCTGGCCACCCTCAAAGGTGCCGTCGATTTTCGCCTGGATCTGAGTCATGATCCATGTATCCATCTTCTTGAGGGCGCTGGCGAGGATGATGTCCGCGCTTTCCGGATAGAGTACTGACCAGTCCGTATCGACACCGATCATCAAACCGGTACCGCGCTCTTCGATGGCGGCAATGGTGCCCTGTCCAACAGGTCCGGCAACAGGCATGATGATGTCAGCACCTTCGTCCAGGAGGGCGAGCGTGACATTCTTGCCGTTATCGGTGTTGGAGAAATCTCCAGAGAACAAACCGGTCTTTGTCGCAGGATCCCATCCAAGCACCTGCACGGATGTGCCGTTGGCGAGGTTGTAAGCTTCGACACCCTTCCAGAAACCATCCATGAAGGCGGTCACAGAGGGGAAGTCCATCCCGCCGTACGTGCCGACGATACCTGTTTCGGTCATACCCGCGGCCAGGTAGCCCACCAGGAAGGTGGCTTCATCGATCTGATAGTACGAGCCTCGCACATTGGGGATGATGGGATCGAAACCAACATCAATGGTGATGAAGCTCTGCTCCGGGTTGGCTTCAGCGGCTGCCTTGGTGGCATCGGTGAGAGCGTATCCAACGGGGATGATCAGATCACAATCCTGACCCAGCATGGCGTTGATGTTATTGGTGTAGTCTGTCTCCTGGCGTGATTCGAGATAGACACCATCAATACCCAACTGGTCCATGGCGTCGGTGACACCTTTCCAGGCGGTTGCGTTGAAGCTTTTGTCCGCAATACCGCCCATGTCGGTCACCTGGCATGCCTTGAAACCAGCACCAGCTTTAGGTTTGCATGCGCCTAAAACTACCGATGCAAGTAACAAGACTGCTAAAATAATGGAAACTTTTTTTGACATCTGTTTCTCCTCCAAAAGGATTTTGATATCGGGCAAAGATAATTCGGAGAACCATCCCGCCCTGTTCAATTAGTATAACCTGAATCAAATCGTCAGGCAAGTTATTTTAAGGTGGTTTGGGTTCAGCAGAATGAATTGACTTCAATTTTCAGGCGTGATAATATGATTGTGTCGGCGCAATTATTCGTTTTTATTGTGCACATTAACAATCGAAAGGATCATTGTTATGAGCGCAGATTTTATTTTTCGCATGATCGGCATGGTGGTTTTTGCTGTTTTAGGAGCCATCTGGGGAGCGCAGTTATCCTCGCTCACCGGGATTGACTCCTCTATCCTTACACCGCCGCAGTATTCATTTCTCGTCGGCCTGGTTGGCGCCCTGATCGGTTTAATTCTCACTCCTTATATCACCTCACGTCCGGTCAAAGCGATTAAGAAGAAACTGTCGCAGTTACCCGGTCAGAACCTCTCTGCCGCGTTGATCGGATTGGTGATGGGATTGATCGTCGCCGCCCTGCTCTCCTTTCCTCTTTCTCTGCTTCCGTCCCCATTCGGAAAAATATTACCCTTTGCGGGTGTGCTGCTTTTTGGATATTTGGGTGTATCGCTTTTTGTCGCACGTCAGCAGGATATTTTCGGATTGTTTGCCTCGATCAGCAGAGGCGCGGTCCACAGCCCAGAAACCAGGGATGGGTGGTCGCATTCCAGAAACCTGCTGATGGATACCAGCGTTATCATCGATGGGCGTATTCTGGATATTGCCCGTTCCGGTTTTATCCCCGGCACATTTATCATTCCCCGATTTGTTCTTAGCGAACTGCAGTACATTGCCGACTCCCAGGACAATCTCCGGCGGCAAAGGGGAAGAAGAGGATTGGAGGTTCTCTCTCAGCTGCAGAAGGATTCGGATATTCCCCTGAAGATCACCGATGTGAATGTCGAAGATGCAAAAGATGTGGACGAAAAACTGGTCATCCTGGCCAGACAAATGCGCTGTCCGATTCTCACCAACGATTTTAATCTCAACCGTGTGGCTGAACTGCAGGGTGTCACGGTCCTGAACATCAACGAGCTAGCCAACGCAGTGAAATCCGTCATGATGCCTGGAGAGACACTGGCCATCAAAGTGATCCAGGAAGGTAAGGATAAAGCTCAGGGAGTGGGATTTCTGGAAGACGGCACGATGGTGGTCGTGGAAAATGGCAGGAGTCTGATCGGCCAGGAACACTTGATCGTGGTGACAAAAGTGCTGCAAACCACCGCTGGCAGGATGATCTTTGGAAAAGTTGCCAGCCAAAAGGAATGATTGATGAGCATCAAAATATTCAACACGCTGACAAGAAAAAAAGAGGATTTCGTTCCTCTCGAAGAGGGAAAAGTCCGCATGTACGTCTGCGGGGTGACTGTTTACAACAAAGCTCACGTCGGTCACGCCATGTCCGCGCTGGTTTTTGATATTTTGCGCAGGTATCTTGAATATCGGGGTTACGAGGTACGGCATGTAACCAATTTTACTGACGTGGACGATAAGATCATCAACCGGGCTGCTCAACTGGGAATCGATCCGATGGAGATGGCTGCCGGATACATTATGGAACTGCAGGAGCAGATGAAGGCTCTGAACATCAAACCGGCTGCGGTCTATCCTCAGGCAACCACTGAAATGGACACGATCATTCAAATGATCGAAGGTCTGATCAACAAAGGGTACGCATACGCAGCGGAAGGTGACGTGTATTTTCGAGTTCAGAAGGACAAGCAGTACGGCAAACTGTCCGGACGGCGAATCGAGGATATGCGCTCTGGCGAGAAAAGCGACCCTGGAGAGATCAAAGAAGATAGCCTGGACTTTGCTTTATGGAAATCCGCGAAGCCTGGTGAACCTTCCTGGGAAAGCCCCTGGGGAAAAGGACGGCCGGGATGGCACATCGAATGCTCAGCGATGAGTCTGAAGCATCTTGGCGAACAGATTGATATACATGGCGGTGGGAATGACCTGATATTTCCTCATCATGAAAATGAAATCGCGCAAACCGAGTGTCTGACTGAACAGGCTTTTGCCAGGTATTGGGTCCACAATGGGATGCTCAATTTCAGCGGTGAAAAGATGTCAAAATCTGTTGGGAATATCATCACGATTGAAGAATTCCTGCGGGATCACCCGGCGGATGTGATCCGATTTATGGTTTTGAATTCCGGTTACCGCAGCCCGCTGACTTTCAACGAAGATGTGATTGAGCAAAGCAGAAAAGGGCTGGACCGCATCCGTTCGGCTTTGAAACCCGCCTTGGCTGGAGCACGGGGGGCTTCAACTGAAATCATCACAACACTGGAGAAGGAAGCAGATGGCGCAAAAGAGATTTTCATTGCGAACATGGATGATGACCTGAATACTGCTGGCGCACTCGCGGCGGTTTTTGAGCTGGTGAGAACGATCAACGCTGCCAGGGCGGAAAACGCTACAGATGAAGAACTCAAGCGAGCGCAGGCAGTGATCCGGGAATTGACTTCGGTCTGGGGGCTTACACTGGAGGAAAATAATCCACAAGGAGAGGATGTAGCGCCGTTTATCGATTTGCTGCTGGACCTGCGAAAACAGCTGCGCGTTTTAAGGCAGTGGGAATTGTCTGATTCTGTACGCGATAAGTTACTGGAGCTGGGCGTTGTCATCGAGGACAGCAAAGAAGGATCCAGCTGGCATTTTAAGTAGTCACCCGGGAGGAAGCGCATGAAGGAATGGATTGTCGGTCGTAATCCGGTCTACGAAACATTGAGGGCGAAACGCAGACAACCATTTCGATTGTATGTCGCATCGGGGGTGGATGAAAAGGGTCGAATCTCAGATATCGTATCCCTGGCGAAAGAAAGGCGCATGCAGGTATCGCGGGTGCTGCGCAGCCAGGTTGACGCTTTAGGTGAAAACCCGCAGGGTGTTGCCCTGGAAGTCAGCCAGTACCCTTACTGCGCGCTGGACGACATCTTTGAGTTGGCTCTGAACAGGCATGAACCCCTGTTTGTGCTGGCTTTGGATCAAATCCAAAATCCCCAGAACCTTGGGTCACTGCTTCGAACAGCTGAAGCTGTCGGGGTGCATGGCGTGATCATGCCCCTGGCCAGGGCGGTGGGAGTGACCCCGGCAGTGGTATCTTCTTCTGCAGGGGCAAGTGAACACCTCATGATTGCCCCGGTCAATCTTGCGCAGGCCATCAGCACTTTGAAACAAGCTGGAGCATGGGTTGTCGGGCTGGAGGGTTCTCCGGCAGCGAAGCTTCCCGGGGAAATATCTCTGTCTGGCTCTATCGTCATCGTTGTGGGCAGTGAAGGAGAAGGCATCCGGTCCCTGGTTCGGAATTCATGTGACTTCCTGCTGCGTTTACCCATGTTTGGAAAAATTGCCAGCCTGAACGCGTCCGTGGCAGGTTCTGTCGCTCTCTACCTGGCCATGCAGGAACGTTCAAAAAAGAACGATTCTCAGAAATGATGAAAAAGCCGGGCTGACCGGCTGTTGATGCTACTGGATGATTGTTATTCCGCCCATCCAGGGTTGGAGCACATCCGGGATGCGTATCGAACCATCCTTCTGCTGGTACTGCTCCAGGATAGCGATCATTGTGCGCGGCATTCCCAAACCCGAACCATTCAGCGTATGCAGCCAGCGGTTCTTGCTGCCATCCGCCGGCCGATACTTGATATTCGCGCGGCGCGCCTGAAAATCACCGACATTACTGATCGATGAGACCTCCAGCCACTCCGCGCATCCAGGAGCCCATACCTCGAGGTCGTAGGTGGCACGGGCGTTGAAACCGATATCCCCCGTGCACAGCCGCTTGATGCGGTGAGCCAGTCCAAGTCCTTCCACGGTCAGCCTGGCATCTTCCAGCATGCGTTCCAGTTCATGGTCCGACTCTTCGGGTTTGCAGTAGATGTACATTTCTACCTTATCAAACTGGTGACCGCGTTTGATACCGCGTACATCACGACCGGCGCTCATTTTTTCTCTTCTGAAACAGGGGGTGTACGCTGTGTAACGCAGGGGCAGTGAAGCTTCTTCGATGATCTCCCCCATGTGCATTCCAGTCAGGGGAACCTCCGAGGTAGGCACCATCCAAAAATCCTCCTCGATATCATGATACAGGTTCTCGGCAAATTTCGGTAATTGCCCTGCGGCAAACAGGACATCACTTTTGACCATGAAAGGCAGGTACATTTCTGTATATCCCTGGTTGATGTGCAAATCCAGCATCCAGGATATCAGTGCTCGCTGCAACCGAGCGCCTGCTTTTGCCAGGGTGTAGAAGCGCGAACCGGACAGCTTGGTCCCTCGCTCAAAATCGATGATGCCCAATTTTGGACCCAGCTCCCAGTGCGGCAGGGGTTGAAAGTCATACTCCGGGAGATTGCCATACGAGCGCACAACGATATTTTCATCCTCGTCCCTGCCAAGGGGCGTGGAGCTGTCTGGAATGTTGGGGATGGAGGATAGGAGCGCGTGCAGGTTATCGTCTATTTCACTCAATTGCTGGTCCAGGGCGTTGATTTCCTCACCCACCCTGCGCATCTCCACAATCCTGGCCTGGCGCTCCGCGCTGTCCTGGCACTGGCTGATTTCTTTGGATACGGTATTGCGATTTGCTTTCAGGGTTTCGCTTTGGGAAAGAAGTGTTCGCCTTTTTGTATCAAGTTCGAGGATTTGTTCGACAGGAGATGGATCCATCTGCCGGTTGATCAAAGCCTGTTTGACCACGGCCGGATTTTCGCGAAGAAGGTTGATGTCAAGCATTTTCGAATTCCTTTGATATGCACAGCCCCCCTGGCTGAATTGGTTTGATTATAGCGGCGGGTTGAGGGGTGTCAAGTTGTGAGTCGCGCTTACTGGGACCTGTCAATAATCGAAAGACTTATCATGCAGATGAGCAGCAGAATGGACGACATGGCCAGCGCCTGCCCGTACTGCATCGCTCCGGGCTGGGATAAAAACCGGGAGATCGCGATAGGGACCGTGGGAACCTCGGGGCGTGTCAGAAAGCTGGTGGCTCCGAACTCTCCAAGCGAGATGGTGAAAGCGAAAACTGCCCCAATCCCCATGGTGCGCAGGAGAATGGGTAGGTCGATTTCTCTCCACACTTTCAAGGGGGAGGCTCCCAGGGAGGATGCTGCCTGGCGGAGTTCGTTGGGGATGGCTTTCAGAGCAGGCTGAAGGATGCGAAGAATGAATGGAAACGCGATCAGGCTGTGAGAAAGGGGAATCAAAAGAATCAGCAGCATTGGCGGCAGGCTGATCTGGCTGAATGTGATGATTAATCCTAAACCCAACACGACGGAGGATGTACCCAGCGGTAAAAAAAACACGATTTGTAGCCATTTGCCAAACTTGTGATTTGCTTTGATAGCGAATACTGCCAGCGTCGCCACGGTCAAAGAAACCAACACGGTGATGCACGAAAATGCAAGAGAATTCGCGATCGCCTGCACCGGGGGAATGAAAAACAGCGAATTTTTTTCATTGCGAAATAACGCAAGGTAATTTGAAAACGAGATGGAAACCGCCCCGGTATTTGGGGATAAGTGGAAAAACGATTGGGATACCAGTGCGATCAGCGGGGACAGGAACAGGACCCCAAGGATGAGGCATTGTATGCGCACAAACAATTTTTGGCCGCGAGTTCTGGGGGCAGTGGTGTTCTCCCCCGCAATTCTTGGGATGAGCCCGATACTCCAGCGGTCAGCAAACCGACTGATCAGTGACATGATGATCACCGTGAAGAGCAGCTGGATCAAAGCCAGAAGTGAAGCCAGGGGCAGGTTGAACAGGTGCATCGCCTGCGTGAATATCTCCACTTCGAGGGTTGTTTTGGCCGGATTGCCAAGCAGCAGTATGACGCCGAAACTTGTAAAGTCGAACAGGAAAACCAGCAGGGTGGCGGAGAGCAGGGCCGGGGCAAGCTTTGGCATCGTGATATGCCAGAAGGCCTGCCACTTGTTCGCGCCAAGGACCTGTGCAGCTTGCGCCGCTTTGGGATCAAGTTGAGCCCAGGCGCTTCCGACCACCCGGTTGATGATGGTGGTGTTGTAGAAAACATGCGCGAGAAGAATTGCGGAGAGAGTTCCGCTTAATTTAACAGAAATTGATGCCTGCGGCATCAGCCTGTCAATAAAGAAGTTAATCCAGCCGTTTGATCCAAACAGGCTGTTAAAGCTTGCGGCTACAACCACGGTCGGCAGTATGAAGGGGAGCGTCGTCAAAAGTCCCAAGAACCTCTTGGCGCGGAAATGAAAATGCGAAAAAAGATACGCGGTGGGGATACCGATCACGAGCGTCAGCAAGGTTGACGCAGAAGCCTGAAAGAATGTAAAAGAAAGCGGTCGCAAAACCTGCGCTGCAGAGTACAGGATTTGCGTTGAAGAGCTGCTTCTAAGTATGACCGCGCGTAGAAGGTTGCCCAGGGGCACGTAGAAAAAGACCGCCAGGAATGCCAGGGGAATAATCCAAAGGGTCCATGTCCATCCAGACCTGGGGAAACCGTTCGATCTTTTTAATCGCATGTTATTTTAAGATCTGCTCCGTCCATGCGCGGATCCATTGGTCCCGGTTCAGGGCGATATATTCCGGATCCAGCGTGACCGGCGCCGGAGGGATTGCGGCGTATCGTGTAAATTCATCAGGAAGCTGGGCAGAAGAAAGAACGGGGTAGACAAACATTTGCAGGGGCATATCTTCCTGGAAGGGCTTAGTGAGCATGAAGCTGATGAAGGTTTCCGCAAGGGCGCGGTGCCTTGTTCCTGCAAGGATCCCCGCGAATTCTATTTGACGAAAGCACATGCCGGGAGCAAGGATCGATGCGGTCGGGGCGTCTTCTCGCGGCGGATCGGCGTAGATGACTTCCGCGGCCGGGCTGCTGGCATATGAAACCACCATGGGCTGTGCGCCATGGCCGGAGGAAGCGCTGAAATTCGTGTAGTAAGCTGTGCTCCAGTCATTCACGATGACCAGGCCGTTTTCGACCAGCTGCTCCCAGTACTCCAAATACCCGGGATCACCGTACCGGGCAATGGTAGCCAGCAGGAAAGCCAACCCGGGAGATGAGGTGGCCGGATTCTCGACCACAAGCAGGCCGGCGTACTCAGGCCGCAGCAGGTCCTCGAAGGATCCCGGAACTGTCAACGCGTTCTGCTCGAAATACGCGACATCGTAATTGATGCACACATCCCCATAATCAATTGGGATCGCGCTGCGCGAAGCATCAAGAAGGAATTCCGCGCCAATTCCGTCCAGATCAGCGTTGGAGAATGACTCGAATATCTGCTCACTCAGCGCCCTGGAAAGGAACGTGTTATCAACGCCGTAAAGAATATCCGCGACAGGATTGGATTTTGTCAATATTGCACGGTTGAGAGCGGAGCCTGTGTCGCCGCTTTTGATGAATTGCACCTGAATATCATGCTCCGATTCAAACCGCTCAATCAGGTCTGCGCTGATCTCAAAAGAATCATGCGTCATGATCGTCAGCGAGGGTGTTGGAGCGCAGCTGAAAGATAACAGCACGACAAGCGCGAGAAGGATTAATTTAATTTTCATGATTCATCCCTTTCAACCTTTGATGAAAGCAAAGCAGACAGCCTTCCTTGAGTGTGACAGTGGCTTTCTTCGATTTCATGATATTGCTCAAGCCGCGCGATTGGTCCGGAAAAAGAGTTTCACCATTCAACGCATAATCCAGGCCAGTCGTTCGGGCTCCCTCAACCTTTTGGCCAAACGGAATCAAGGAGACGATATCTCCGGGATCACCCTGTATGATGAACTCGCTGCGTACGAGGTTGATTTCTTCCCGTCCATCATCCAGGCGAATATGAACCTGATCTGATGAGCGCAAAAGAAGACTCAGGTTGACCAGCGCGTGATCGCTGCGGCCGCCCATTCCACCGATGATGATGATTTCCGTGAATCCGCGATTTAATGCCAGGATCAAGGCAAGCTCAAGATCGCTTTCATCCTTTTGAGCCTGAAATCTGATGATCTCCGTTGGCAGGGACCTGATTTTTTGCAGGTTTCTCTTGGAGATTGAATCCAGATCCCCGATGAGGATGTGAGGGACCAGGCCAAGTTTTTTCATCAGCCTGTACCCGCCATCGACAGCGATGAGCGTGTCGCCGGGTTGAATTAGCTGCTGGATGTGCTCAATGCCAGCAATGCACCCGTTTGCGAAAAGCAGAGCGCGATGTTCCATAAAAAAGCCCTCCACCGGGGAGGGCTGAAGTCGATCCTGAAGCTCCCTCCGCCGGCATTATCCGGTTCAGGTTCAAAGGGTCAAGAACGGACGGTCCTTTTCTCAGCCTGACGCCTTCAGGCTCCCCGTGTGGTTATTCTGAGTATACAAACCTGCTCTGGATTTGTCAAACAAAAAAGAGACGGGAGGGGTTGCCTTCCGTCTCTTGGCCGTTCATGAAATGTTTAGCTGCTTGCCTGCAGTTTCATTTTTTCGTTATGCGCTCTGTCTGTTACTTTCAGCATGGTGAGGAATGCGCACAGCAGGAAAAATGCGCCGAAGGGAAACAGCACCGCGTAGTTATAACCCAGGTTCTGAACCAGGATTCCTCCAACCACCGGGCCAACCACTGCGGCGATTTGCGATGAGAAGTAATACAACCCGGTGAACGCGCCTATTTGCTGCTCAGTGCCATGGTCATACACCAGCGGCAGGCTGTTCACATTCACCCAGGCCCAGAAGAAACCGATGACGATCATTGCCAGAACAAATATCACGACGGTGAACTTCAGGAAGAAGCAGATGGCGAAAATCGGGGCGAGAAATGCTAACCCGATCAAGATCGTCTTTCTCCGGCCGAGTCTTTCGGCGATCATTCCAGCCGGGATGGCAAATGCCATGAAAGAGATTTGCGCTACGGAAGCAATGATCGACGCAGTGCCAGGTGCCAGCCCGACATTGAACACCGCGAAAGACGAGAGACCCGTGGTGACTGAATTGAAACCGATGAACCAGAACAGGATGGAGAGCAGCATAAAAATGCCGGATTTGCTTTTGCTCGCGAACAGCATTTTTATATTCGGGATCAACCCTTTGATGGTTTCCTTTTCATCCGATTTTTCTACGCGTTCTTTGTGTTCTTTCACAAACATCAGGACGACGATCATGGAAATCACCAAAGCGATGGCTCCTGCCAGGAATGGCCCATTTCGTCCAAATTTCGTGAATACCATCCCGCCGATGACGTACGCCAGTATCCCGCCGATTCCGCCCATCATGTTGATCACGCCATTGGCACGGCTTCTTTCTGCTGGAAGGAACAGGTCACCCAACCAGGCGATGACCGGGGAACGGAAGAGCGCCATGCCAAAGTTCGTGATAAATATGAACACCGCGATGGCCAGGACCGTTTTTGCCATGGGAATCGACAGGAATCCCAGGAGGGCGATGGGAAGACCCAGCAGGATCCACGGTTTCCGACGGCCGATCTTCGTCCAGGTGCGGTCGCTTCTGGCGCCAACCAGCGGCTGCATGAATATATTGATGATGTTGTCCCAGGTCATGATGAACATCGCCAGTCCCGGGGCTAACCCAAACCCTTGAATGGTTGGGAGTTTGGTACCCTGTTCAATGATCTTTTGACTGAACTCATAATTACCGGCTTGTAAGATCAGGGGCACCCATGTATCGAAAAGCGGCCAGAGAACACTGATGCCCAAGAACCCAAAACCTACCAGAAATACTCGCCCCCAGGGGAACTTTTTCTTTTCCATCCGTTTGCTCCTTCAATTAGATTTCTAGTATTTTACAAAAGAAGAGAAAATCGCGATAGTAACAAATCTCACGCTATTTTGATAAT
Organism: uncultured Anaerolineaceae bacterium; assembly: GCA_964498605.1. Taxonomy (GTDB): domain Bacteria; phylum Chloroflexota; class Anaerolineae; order Anaerolineales; family Anaerolineaceae; genus JBGQAS01. The sequence continues at coordinate 48,070 of CAZCHK010000005.1, forward strand.
AAATCCGGTCTGCGATTTTTCGTACGGGATAGGGCCTGTTCTGCGCGCCACTTGTCAATCTGCGCGTGATTTCCGGAAAGGAGCACATCTGGGACCCTCCATCCTCGAAAAACTTCAGGGCGTGTATAGTGAGGGTACTCAAGCAGGCCTGAGGCAAATGAATCATCCATCGCCCCATCAGGGTCGCCGAGCACACCGGGTAGAAAACGGCTCACGGCATCGATGACGGTCAGGGCGGGAAGTTCACCGCCTGTCAACACGTAATCCCCGATGGAGATCTCATCGGTCGCCAGGTGCTCCCGTATGCGCTCGTCAAAACCTTCGTACCTTCCGCATACAAGCGCGATCCTTGGCAGCTGGCTGAATTCACGGGCGATTGCCTGCGAGAAAGACCTTCCCTGTGGAGAGAGCAGAATAAGCGGGCAGGATGGGGGCGAGCCAAGCACGGATTCAACCGCGTGAAAAACCGGTTCACACTTCATGACCATGCCACCACCTCCGCCGTACGGTGCGTCATCGGTGGTGTGATGCTTGTCGTCCGCCCACTGGCGAATATCATGAACCTCGATTTGAACGAGATTGTTTTGAACAGCGCGCTGCAGTATTGACGCGTTAAGATAAGGCGGGAAGACCTGGGGCAGGAGAGTAAAAACATCAAAGCGCATACAGGGTCATTCTAGCGTACTTCGATTCAGGGGGCAAGAATAATGAAGAATAATTGCCGCGGGGTCACCTTGAAAGCCGTTCTAGAGCATGGTAAGATGACCTGATGTATTTGCGTGGCAGTAATTTATCCATGACCAAAAAGAAAAAAAGGTCAAACCCGATCGTGATCATTATTTTGCTGGTTTTGATCGCGGTTGCGATTTATGTTGACCGGGTGATCATTCCGACTGTTCCGCCTCCGTTTGTGCCCACCTCAACAGCAACGCGCTCTCCCGAGTCCTTTGTCGCTGACGCTGAAAATTATGCACGGGAAGGGAAGTACTCGCTGGCAATCGGGTCGTATCGTGACGCGATCAAAGTCGATCAAAGGAACGCCGGGCTGTACCTGGCCGTTTCCCGCCTGGAGATCTATTCCGCGCAATACGAAGCAGCGGAAGAAGATGCCGGTTATGCGCTTTTGGTCAATCAAAACTCATCCCAGGCGTACGCGCTTCAAGCATGGGCAAGGGGTTACCAGGGAAAATATGCCGAAGCCCTCGCGGATATCGAAAATGCCATCTCGCTCGATCCGACCATTCCTCAAAATTACGCCATCAAAGCGATCATCAAATCACTTCAGGTTTTTGAGGGAAAAGAGGACTTGAACACGCTCCAGGAAGCGATCGAGGTATCACGGAAAGCGATGGAAATGGCTCCTTCCGCGCTGGAGACACGCTGGGCAAGAGGTTTGGTCCTGGAATTGGTGAGCTCTTACGATGAGGCGATTGTGGAGTTGAAAGCTGCGATCAACCTTGATCCAAACATTGCGGAACTGCATCTCGCGCTGGGGAGGAATTACCGCTCACAGGCACTCTACACGGAGGCGATCGAGGAATTCAGCAGAGCGGACGCTCTCAATCCAACGGATCCTAATCCGGACACCTACATATCCGCGGTGTACACAACCATTGGGGAATATGCCAAGGCCATTCAATACGCGGAACAGGCTGTTCAAAACCGCCCGGCTGACCCGTACCTTTGGGGCAACCTGGGACGAAGATATTACAGCAACTATCAATATGAGAACGCGATACTCGCCTTCAGTTTTGCCATACACGGGGGTATCACAAAAGACGGCATTGAGGTGAAAGGTCTGGACCTGGACTACGATCGTCCAGGAATCTATTACTACACATACGGGCTATCTTTAGCGTATTTGGGATACTGCGACAAAGCGCTTCCCATTGCCCAGGCCGTGTCATCACAGCTGCGCGCCGATGAGTTTGCCGTGTACAACGCACAGGAAATCGTCAGGATTTGTGAGGCATTCGCTGAAGAGGGCAGGGCGACGCCGACCTGGCTGGCAACACCAACCAACACGCAAATCCCGACAGCGACCCCGACGATCGTCGCGGCAGGTACCCCGACACCATAAAACCATGCTTGTACCTCCCAAGAGAAATATCTTCCATAAACCCAGGTTAAGAAGTAAACCCTTCCTGATCGTCGCGTTAATTGCGGCAATCATTGGAGGTCTTTTTATCCTGAGGGGATATGAACTGGGAACAGTGAAACCACTGATGGTCCACACGCCAACCCCGACCCGTCCGGCGACATCTTTCATACTCGAAGCCGAGACGCAGTTTATCGCCGGAAACCTGCCAGCGGCGATTGCGACGTATCAGAAAGCCTGCCAGCTGGACCCTGGGAACGCTTCCCTGTGGGCTGAACTGGCCCGTATCCAAACCTATTCAATCACGTTGTTGACGACCGACGCGGAGAAAACAGGCAGAATCAGCGAAGCGATCGAAACGATCAACCGGGCGCTGACCCTTGCCCCGGATGATCCGGATGTGAACGCCATCCACGCATTTGTCCTGGATTGGGCTTCCAGCACAGCTTTGGATGAGGCAGAAAGGCAAAATTACCTTTTACAGGCCGAGCAGGCAGCCTTCAGGGCGATCACCCTGGATAACACCAACGCTTTGGCATTAGCGTATTACGCGGAAATTCTTGCTGATCAGATGCGCTGGGTGCAGGCTGAACAATACGTGAGTCAGGCCATGGACCGCGACCCTACACTGATGGACGTGCTGCGGATCAACGCGTCTGTACAGGAAGCCATGGGGAATTATCTCCAGGCCATCGAGATCTATAAAAGAGCCATTGAGGTGACCCCGAACCTGACATTTCTTTATCTCGCGGTGGGAGCCAACTACAGGGTGCTGGGTTTTCGCGCCACAGTCAATTCTGTCGCGACGCAGATGTTCGACATGGCTTTGGATTATTTTGCCCAGGCGGTAGCAATTAATGAGCGGCTGGGCATAAAGGACCCCATCCCGTATCTATCCATCTCAAAAACCTATTCCCAGATGGGTGAATTCTTTGCGGCAGCCAGGAACGTGCTCAAAGCCTTAAGTTACAACTACACGAGTCCGGATATTTATGGCCAGCTAGGTATCGTGTATTTTAAGTCGCGCAATTATGAGGGATCGATCCCGGCTTTTCAATGCGCCCTGGAAGGATGCGACGCGGAGACGGCGTGCCAGGTCCGCGAATGCTATTCAGAGACTGATGAAATGGTTCCGATCGAGGGCATGCCTTTAACGGACTCCACCGTTGTATACTACTACACCTACGGTTCGGTGCTGTCCGCGATGCATCGAACCACTCAACCCACATGCGACAAGGCGATGATCGTTCTGGCGCAGGTCAGGCAAAAGTACGCGAGCGATGCGGATATTATGAGCATCATTGAGGCGGGTGAGGAAATCTGCCTGAGTTACGGCTATTCCCGAGTCGTGCTGACGCCTGCGCCTTAATTTCGTTAATAATTTATAAGAATTTTTCTTATCCCCTTGACGCGAGATATCAACGCAAGTATCATTCATGCAGATTTAGCACTCTATATAGGTGAGTGCTAAAAATTCTGAAACTAATCTTATTTAGGAGGATCGTATGGCAATCAGTCTCAAACCTTTGGGCGGCCGTGTAGTGGTTGAACCCATAGAGCAGGATGAAGTGACCGCGAGCGGGATCTATCTCCCTGAAACCGCCAAAGAAAAGCCCCAAAAAGGTAAAATTGTCGCCGCTGGACCGGGTGAGCGTGATGATGATGGCAAACGCATTCCCATGGAAGTGAAAGTCGGCGACATCGTTGTGTACCAGAAGTACAGCGGTACAGAATTCAAGCTGGATGATAAAAAGTACCTCATTTTGAGCGAAAAAGACATCATCGCTTTGGTTGGATAATTTATTATTTTTCATAAGGAGTATAAGATATGGCAGCGAAACAACTCGTTTTCTCTGAGGAAGCTCGCCGACGCTTGAAGAACGGTATTGATGTTCTTGCCAACGCAGTGGCGACAACCCTTGGACCCAAAGGGCGCAATGTTGCGCTCGATCGCAAATTCGGCAGCCCGACCGTGACGCATGATGGTGTCACGGTAGCAAAAGAGATCGAACTGGAAGATCCATTCGAGAATATGGGTGCCCAGCTTCTGAAAGAAGCAGCAACAAAAACCAATGATATCGCCGGCGACGGAACCACCACATCGACAGTCCTGGCTCACGCAATCGTTACGGAGGGTTTGAAGAACCTTTCAGCTGGCGCCAATCCGATGCTGTTAAAACGCGGCATCGAGGCAGCCTCAAAAGCCATTGCCAAGGAAATTGAGAAAAAAGCCATCAAAATCAGCACCAAAGAAGAGATCGCATCCGTGGCCACAATTTCTGCGCAGGACCGCGAGATTGGTGATCTGATCGCTGAAGTGATGGACAAAGTCGGCAAAGACGGCGTGATCACCGTCGAGGAATCCAAAGGCATTCAGTTTGAGACGGAATACGTGGAAGGCATGCAGTTCGACCGCGGTTATATCTCGGCGTATTTCATCACCGATACAGAGCACATGAAAGCTGTCATCAGCGAACCCTATATCCTCATCTACGACAAGAAAATCTCCGCAGCCCAGGATATCGTTCCACTGCTTGAAAAACTTGTCCAGGTTGGCAAACGCGACCTGATCATCATTGCCGAAGACGTTGATGGCGAAGCGCTGGCTACTCTTGTCCTGAACAAGCTGCGCGGCATGCTGAATGTTCTGGCGATCAAAGCCCCCGGTTTTGGCGACCGCCGCAAAGCCATGATGCAGGACATTGCCATTCTTACCGGTGCGCAGGTCATCTCTGAAGAAACTGGCCGGAAACTTGAATCCGTTGTCGTGGCTGACCTTGGCCGCGCCGAAAAAGTCGAGGCTGACAAGGATAATACGACCATTGTTGGCGGTAAAGGCGAGTTAAAAGAGATCAAAGGACGCATTGAGCAGATTCGAGTCGAGATCGATAAGACCACCAGCGATTACGACCGAGAAAAACTGCAGGAACGACTTGCCAAGCTTTCTGGTGGCGTTGCCATCATTAAAGTTGGTGCGGCAACCGAAACGGAACTGAAAGAAAAGAAACACCGTGTGGAAGACGCTCTCTCCGCCACGCGCGCGGCAGTGGAAGCCGGTATTGTTCCTGGCGGTGGTGTGGCATTGATCAATGCCATGAAAGCCATCAAGAACATCAAATTCGATATTGAAGACGAGCAGATCGGCGTGAATATCGTGCGGAAAGCGCTGGAAGTTCCCATGCGCAAGATCGCGGAAAATGCCGGGCAGGAAGGCTCTGTGGTTGTGGAGAACGTTCGCCAACAGCAGAAAGCCAAAGACAACGAGAACGTTGGATACAATGTGTTGAGCGATGAATACACTGACATGGTCAAGGGCGGTGTGATCGACCCCGCGAAAGTGACCAAGGGTGCGCTTGAGAACGCCGCATCCATCGCAGCCATGATCCTGACAACCGAAGCGTTGATCACGGATGTTCCTGAAAAGGAAAAACCCATGGCACCTCCGCCACCGGAGTACTAGAATGAAAGAAAAAGGAACGCGGTTCACACCGCGTTCCTTTTTTAACATCCTTCCCTTCGGGTATAATCTCAAGGATGTTGATGAGAACCATCGCTCTGTGTATCCTGGCACTGATGATGATCGGCTGTTCCGCCGATACAACGCTGTCTCCAGGTAGTGCCACATTCACGCCTGCCCCAGTCTTGAAAGCCACCCCTACGCAACGCCCCACGGCACTTCTGGTCAATGGCGAAGCAGTATGGATGGAGGAATACCAGGCGGGTATGCAGCAGATACAGCACGCCCAGACCGAACTGGGATTGAGTTTTTCAGACGAAGAAGCTTCGAACAGGGTCATTGAGGACCTGATCCACACGACAATCCTTGCTCAAGAAGCGAGAAAAAACGGCTATCTGGAAGACGAGGAGGATCTGAACCGCAGGATTGCTGAACTGGCTGACGCGTCGGGAGGGTCGGATGCCTTCGCGACCTGGTTGACCAGGAATGGTTACACGCAAGAGGTGTTTCTGCACGCTTTTCAGAAAGCCGAAGCCGCGGGGTGGCAGATAGAGCGTATCACTTCTGCAGTCAGTCTGACCGCCGAGCAAGTCCACGCTCGGCAGATCTTTTCCACCAATCTTGAGAATATCGAGGAGGCGTTTCTTCAGCTCGAAAATGGATATGATTTCCCATCCTTGGCAAGTTTCTATGATCCGCTCACGGGGGGAGACCTGGGATGGTTTCCACGCGGCTATCTGCTTCAACCGTTGGTGGAGGAGGCTGCATTTCAGCTTGAAATTGGTTCGTACAGCCCGATCATTGAAACAACATCAGGCTTTCACATTGTGTTTGTGATCGCTCGCGAAACAGAACGCCCGCTGTCACAGGACGCGCTGCTTACTCTTCAGGATAAAGCGATCAAAGAATGGATGGATGACAGAGTGCTATCAAGCACGATAGAGATATTTGTGCCATAATATTGTAGACTGAGCGCGTGTGTCTGATCGGGAGAATTTTTAACCTATGACTAGAAAAGAAATGATCTTCAATGTCCTCACCATTTCGGTTGTTGTGCTATTCGCTGTCGCGGTGATCATGTTCTTTACCATCTTTGTCAACCCCGCTTCAGGCGTGAATCCTTTTCCGCCATCCACTTTACCCGCCATGGTGGTTTTGCCAAGCGCGACTGCGACAAAGCCGGTAGTCTTTCCACCAACATGGACTCCCGCTCCTACTCAGACGCTGGCCAACAGCTCGACGAATGAAATTGCGACTCCGCGGCCGGGCGAAACAGTCATCGCCCAGCCCACGGCTTCGCAGGAACCAACCATGGAAGGGGGATACCCGTTTCAGGTTCAAGGCGAGCCGGAGGGAATGAAGAGCACGATCTTTAACCCGAATTCGACCTGCGCGTGGATGGGTGTGGCAGGAAGAGTGAACGATCTCCAGGATCGGCCTTATGTCGGAGCGATGATCAGGCTGGGGGGAACAATCAATTATCAGCCCATCCAGGAGCAGTATACCCTTGCTGGCATGGCAACAAATTACGGCGCGAGTGGATTTGAGTTCACGATCTCCAACACGCTCATCGCGTCGAAGCAGACTCTGTGGATCCAGCTGGTCGACCAGGCAAGAGTGCCGCTGTCGGATAAGATATATTTTGATACGTATGCCGATTGTGAGGAGAACCTGATCCTGATCAATTTCCGACAGGTCCGCTAGCAGAACAAGGCCGCTCAATCACGAGGTGTGATAGTCAGAATACGATCCGTCGCAAGCAGCCCGGTCAGAGGGTGGGAATTAGCCTGCATAACGCTTCCGTTGGAAAAATACTCAAACGAATAATTCGTCCGCTCTCCCGGGTGCAATCCGGGCAGAGGCATCAGGCGGGCGGTCAGTGGTTTGCGCAAACGCGCGGACAAGGCCGCCAGATCCAGCAGGATCGGGGCGATTGTCCCCGCGGTCATATCTCCCGGCAGAGGAATCGTGTCCAATCCTGTTCCGCACACCGTGGAGAATAACAGCAGATCCTTGAGATGCAATTCACCGTTCGATCGAGATGCGAGAACGCTGTCTTCAAGTACGGGCAGCATCAATCCGTTAAACCCGGTTTTTTTCCATTTCCCGGCGTCCAGTATGCTGGCAAGATATGCTGCCGCGGCAACGGAAGCGTGATCACCCAATGCGGCAATGCCCAGGCTTTCAAGTGCTTTCCCGATGGAGGTTCTTGCATCGGGGAAAGGCGCCAGGGAAAAATCCAGGCCATGAAATGGAATAGAATATTTGGTTGCAGCAGAACGGCAGATGCTGCTGATCAATTTTGCTTTTGACTCCATTGCGGATAGCAGGGTAGTACGGGCATTTTCGAGAGTCCTGGCACTGCTCAAGATTTCCAGGGCAAGATCAGCTCCTTCCAAAGCCAGGGCAAAACCGGGTGCCGAGCCTGCCGAATAACCGGAGGGGAAAAATGGGCAGAAGGGAGCAACATTGGCAGTTGCAGCGAAACGTAAATTGGTGAAACCATCCGGTGTGATTCTGGCTGCCGATTCGATGATCCGGGCGCAGGCCCGAATCGCTTTCAGAGACACTTCGCCTTTCGCTGTCAGCACATTCGCGGTCACGAATGTGCTTTTGGCCTGCTCCAGGATTGGCAGAATGAGCTCCATGCTGTCCTGGTCGTCAGGCGAAACCTGTCCAGCGGATAGATATTGAAATTTGTGAAACAAAGCTTGTTCTTCCAGCTCCCGCAGGCGCGCGAGCAAAGCTGCAGGTTTCAGTATGAATTCGGAGAAAGGAGTCATCGCCAGGCGAGCTGTCTGAACTGGAAAGCCTGCCTTTTCAAGTCCTGATTTCAGATAATTCGACGACGATTCAAGAGTTGCCAGGGTGGACGAATCAGATTTTGCCCGCGGTTGGAAGAACGATGTAATCGAACGAATTTTCATATTTTTCTTTGCCTCACAATTTCGAACACCAGGATGCTTCCCGCAATGGCGGCGTTCAGGCTCTCCGTACCGCCTGGCATGGGTAAATGGATCGACCGGTCGGCCAGAGCGATCATTTCGGGGGTGATGCCTTCAGCTTCAGAACCCACGATCAGCGCCAGGGGCCTGCGGAGGTCCGTCTCCCAGCATGAGGATCCTTGTTTCACCGTCGCAGCGTAGAAGGTGGTCCTGGACCCGATCCTGGCACGCAAAGACTGGATTTCCATGATGGATGTTTGCCGGAAAGGGATGTGAAAGTGGGCGCCCATGGCGGCGCGAACCACTTTTGGAGAAAATGGGTCGACGCATCCCGCTGTGAGCAGCATCATTTGCACGCCGCCAGCCCAGGCAGTGCGCATGAGCGTGCCAAGGTTTCCAGGGTCGCGAATTTGATCTGCGATCAGTAGAAAATCCAGCTGATCGGGGATCCCATCGTTCTGCTGTTCGTAAACGGCCAGGATCCCCTGGGAGTTTTCTGTGGCGGACAGGGAATCGAAGACCTCCGCATGCACTTCTTCCACAACCGCTGGACCCGATCGATATTGGTCCACAATCCGCTTGCCGCGCTGTCCGGCCTTGCTGCTGTAGAATAATTCCCGGATTTTCCAGGTTGAATGGAGACCTTCTTCGATCAGTCTCACACCCTCTGCGACGAAAAGCCCGTTTTCATCCCGTGTTTTTCTGTCTCTGAGGAGTGACCTGATGAGGTGGAGCTTTGGATTGCGCGCTGATGTGATCATGATCCTCCAGCCTGGAAGTGATCAAAAAAAACCTGAAAAGTCTCAAGATCAATGATCACGAGTGAAACAAGTTTGACGCTGGAGTTGTTCCAATTACATTGATCAAACAAAGCGGCTGACAGCGCTCGCGCGCCAACCGCTTTGGGAACGCCGAAGATGCCAGTGGAGATTGGGGGAACTGCCAGATGATGAACACCGAGGCAGTTCGCGGTGGAAAATGAGGATTGGTATGTGCGGTGAAGTTTGATTTCTTCGCATCCTTCTCCCCACTGCGGGCCAACGGCGTGGATGATCCATTGGCAGGGCAGGGAGCCTGCGGATGTCACGGCGCAGTGGTCAAAATCGATTGCGCCGTGGGTGGACAACCAGAGGTCACTTTCCTCCTGGATCACGTTACCACCCGCGGACACGATGGCGGCAGCCAGGCCGCCGAAATGCCTCAGGCGGCTGTTGGCGGCATTCACGATCGCGTCGCAGGAAAATCGGGTCATGTCAGCGTGAACGATTTCAAATGTCACGCCCGAATTGAGTTGCCAAGAACCTGTGCGGGGGTCAACCATGATCAGTCCTTCCCGTTATTATACAAAAAAAAACGGGACAGCTCATAGGGCTGTCCCGTGGTTATGCTGGTTCTTGTTCAGGCCAGTGCCTTTGTGACGATGGCTGTAAAAGTTTTCGGATCACGCACAGCAATATCCGCCAGAAGCTTTCGATTGATTTCGATGCTCGTGTTTTTGAGCCCGTGGATCAGTTTGCTGTAAGTGGTGCCATTAAGACGGGCAGAGGCATTAATGCGCGCAATCCATAATTTTCGGAGATCACGCTTGCGAACTCGTCGATCGCGGAAGGAATACCACATCGCTTTCAGGATGGTCTCATTCGCGCGGCGGATCAACAGATGCCGCGACATGCGGTAGCCCTTTGCAGATTTTAATATTTTCTTATGTCTGAGGTGTCCCTGGGGACCACCTTTTACACGTGCCATACCTTACTCCTTTGCGAACCCCTGGGCGCCGGTGATCGTCACCTGTTGAAAACACCCAACGGCCGCGCTAAAAACCTTCCGGCTACTTCTGCATATTTGGAGCCAGACGACGGACGCGCTTTTTGATTCCACGGCCTTGCACGGGGATCATTTCGTCCAACAGATATTTGGTGCGGGTCGATGTACGGCGGCGAAGGTGACCTTTGCCGATCTTGGTGCGCACCAAAGTGCCCGAACCGGTCAGGCGGAACCTTTTTGAGGTTGCCTTATGGGTTTTGAGCTTGATCTTGCCTGTTTTTACCTTTCGTGACACAGCAAACTCCTCTTGCAATTAAATACACCCTGCGGGTGCAAGGTGTAATTATACCAGAATTTTTAATGATGGTGAGGGAAAATGCAATTCGATCAGTTGACCTGTTGTGCTTTCTCAGCTGAAGGAACAGGCGATGAGGAAGGTTTATCCGTTGATTTGGATGGTTCGTCTGTTGATTTTTTCTTTCCCGTTTTGATGGCAGTCAGAACCATGCCCATGTTCTTGCCTTCAAGCATCGGCGGGGATTCCACGCTGGCCACATCACTCAACGCTTCGGCGATTTCCTTGAGATCTTCCAGGGCAATTTCAGGATAGTCTATTTCCCGGCCTCGAAAACGGATCGTCACCCGCACCTTATTACCTTGTTTGATCCACCTGCGGGCATCATCGACTTTGAAGTCCCGATGAGCCGACGTTGTTTTTGGGCGCAGGCGGATTTCTTTAACTTCGATCTTGGTTTGCGCTTTACGGGCTTCACGTTCCTTTTTGGTTCTCTCATAGAGGTACTTACCAAAATCAAGCACGCGGCACACGGGAGGATCGCGATCTGGAGCCACTTCGACCAGGTCAAGTTCTGCATCTCGAGCTATTTGAAGTGCTTTTTGAATTGGAACGACACCCACATTCTCCCCTTTGGGTCCGATCAAATAAACCTGAGCTGATCGGATGGTTTCGTTTACACGGATGTTTATTGTACTAATAGTCTTCTACTCCTTCTTGGGTGATGATTACTTTACTAGAAAAATATTACCATAATTACAGTAGACGTCAATCATATCACAAAGCCCGGCCCACCGGGCCGGGCTTTGTGATGATGCGATGGAGAGGGTTAAATTCGAGCTTCGATATCATTTTTCATTCGGGCAACGCATTCGGCGAGCGCGACGGGACCTGGATTGTCGCCATTTCGCAGGCGCAGTGCGACCTGACCGGTTTCTGCTTCCTTGTCACCAACAACAAGCATGTAGGGTATCTTTTGATTTTGCGCATCCCGAATTTTGGCGTTCATGCGTTCGTTTCGTTCGTCCACCCAGACGCGAAAACCTCGGGTCCTCAATTCTTTTTCTACTGTCCTGGCGTATTCGTTATGACGGTCCGCAATGGGTATCACCACAGCCTGTATGGGCGAAAGCCACACTGGAAATGCCCCGGCATAGTGCTCAATCAGGACGCCAAAAAAGCGCTCCAGGCTGCCCAGCAGCGCGCGGTGGATCATGTAGGGACGGTGTGATTGACCATCCTCTGCGATGTAGCTCAGGTCAAACCTTTCAGGCAGGGTAAAATCAAATTGGATCGTGGAGAGCTGCCACTCACGACCGATCGCGTCTTGAACCTTGAGGTCTATCTTCGGACCATAAAAAGCGCCTCCTCCTGAATCGACCTGGTATGATACCTTCGTGCGCTTGAGTGATTCTTCGAGAGCTTTTTCAGCAGCTTCCCACTGTGCTGGCTGGCCGACATACTTTTGCGGTATTGTGCTCAGGTATGCGCGAATATCCGAAAAACCGAAGCTTCTCAGGATGTGGAGGCTGAAATTGAGGACAAAATCTATCTCTTGGGGCATTTGGTCGGGTCTGCAGAAGTGGTGCGCGTCGTCCTGTGTGAAACCCCGCACGCGCATCAGACCGTGAAGCACGCCGCTGCGCTCATAGCGGTAAACAGTCCCTTCCTCGGCGTAGCGGATCGGCAGGTCGCGGTAGGACCGTAGAGAACTTTTGTATATGTGGATGTGAAAAGGGCAATTCATTGGTTTGAGATAGTACTGCTGCCCTTCTATGTCCACTGGAGAATACATGTTGTCCTTATAGAATCCCAGGTGCCCGGAAGTTTCCCAAAGTTGCGCCTTGCCGATATGCGGAGTGTACACGAAATCGTACCCGGCGGCCTCGTGTTCTGCGCTCCAAAAATTCTCTGCAATCTTTCTGATCTTGGCGCCTTTTGGATGCCAGAGGATCAAACCCGCCCCGATTTCATCCACAACACTGAAGAGATCAAGATCATGTCCAATCTTGCGGTGGTCGCGTTTTTTCGCCTCTTCCATGCGCCATAAATATTCCTTTAACTCTTCGGGGGTCTGCCAGGCGGTTCCATAAATCCGCTGCAGCATGGGGCGTTTTTCGTCTCCCCGCCAGTACGCTCCGGCGACACTGAGCAGTTTGATGGCGCGCGGGTTGATCTGGCTGGTGTTTTCAACATGAGGTCCCCGGCAAAGATCGATGAAAGTATCGCTTTTATATATGGAGATCTCGGGTTTCTCAGCTGTCGGATTGCCATCCTCGTCAAATCCGCCTTTTTCCAGCCCGTCGATCAATTCCAGCTTGTAGTCCTGTCCCCGGAACAACTCGCGCGCCTCGCTCGCGGAAAGCGATTTCCTCTCAAAAGGAACCTTGCTTTGGATGATTTCGCGCATGCGGTTTTCTATCCCTTCAAGATCCTCTGCGGTCAAAGGTCGCGGTAGGTCAAAATCATAGTAGTAGCCGTCTTCTATGGCGGGGCCGATGGCGAACTTTGCGCCCGGGAATTTTTCCAGAACCGCTTCAGCCATGATGTGCGCTGTTGAATGCCGCACTCGATAAAGCATGGACTCCTGGTATTCTTCCTGCTTGGTTATAGACATTTTTACCTCCAGTTAAATAAAAGCCCGCTCCGTTTTCCGGGGCGGGAGAATGGGCTCACGCGGTTCCACCCAGATTTACCATCGCTGGCATCTTGTTGCACTGATAACGAAGTGAACCGTTCACCTTAATTGCGACCGCTTTCAGGTTACTGCTCGCAGGTGGTTTTCTCCTGGGTACCGCTGAGCTGGCTTTCAGCCAATGACCGGCTCTTGCTGATGCGGGATGACAGGTTACTCGTCCTGGTCAACGCATTTATATGGGCGGTATAGGACTCGAACCTACGACCTTTGCGATGTCAACGCAACGCTCTAA
>CAZCHK010000006.1:0-60006 GCA_964498605.1 uncultured Anaerolineaceae bacterium
TATTCCTTTGAATATTCGATCGTCACAGTAGGAGAAGCTTGGTACGAAGAAATACCAAACGCGGCAAACTATGATGTTGGATTAAAAATATTCCTTGACCGCCCTCACAAAGGAGAGCGCCTTCCGAGCAGCTCCATGTTTAATGTGGATAATAAAAATCTGTTTGTCACCGCGGTAAAAATTTCCGAAGATGGCAACGGGGTGATTCTGCGGGGATATAATCCTCTAGATTCAGTGCAAACGAGCCCAGTTGTTGTGAACCTTGATTGTTCGCGCGCTGATCTGGTTAATCTCGACGAATCATCCTTTCAAGAATTACCTCTCGTCGATCAAAAAGTGAATATTTCCGTACAACCATTTCAGATCTTTTCGATAAAATTCACAAAGAGGCAGGATGGATGATCTAAAAGTGGGGATCGCTTTCAGCGGTGGAGGAGCCCGAGGATTGGCTCACATCGGAGTTCTTAAAGGGGTAATTCAGGCTGGTTTACCAATCCACTTTTTGAGCGGTACGAGCATGGGAGCGATCGTTTCAGGTATGTATGCCATTGGGACTTCCATAGAAGAAATGGAGCAGATTGCGATAAATTTTTCTCACATGCGGAATCTCGTAAAACTGGTCGATGTGAGCGCATCTAAGCGAGGCCTGTTAGAAGGAAAGAGCGTGCGCAGGTATTTGCAGAAAATGTTCAAAGAAGATTATCGCATCGAAGATCTCTCCACCCCTTTGACCATCAATGCGGTTGATCTGATAACCGGAGATGAAATCGTATTCACAGAAGGTTCACTTCTAACTGCCATTTATTCTTCATCTGCTGTACCGGGAATATTTTCACCTATAAGAAAAGGAGAGCAGTATTTGGTGGACGGAGGAGTGCTGAACAATCTGCCTGTCGATCACATTCGTGAAATGGGAGCTGAATTTACGATTGGCGTCGATGTTCATACTGATCCTCATCGGGACCGGCCTTTTCACATCGGTCCGAACAGAACCAATACGCCCATTCCCCTCCCTAATTTTCTGCTCGACTTTTACCGGGCTGAGATGATCATGATGTACAAAATGACTCAAACGACCATCAAACGAACAAAACCTGATATATTGATAAAACCTGCCATACCTCCCGAAATCACTGAAATGTTCGGTTTTACACGAGCCAAGCAGCTCATTGATCTGGGCGAGAAAGCTGTCAAAGAGGCAGTTCCCCGAATACTTCGCAGGATGGAAACAAAACAATCGAATAAAAGAAGAAAGCAGGATGATTAACTGCTTCTTCTATACACTGGCTATAGGGAATGTTGGCTAGATGATCTGTTTTCTGACTTGAGTTGATAAAAAGTCTAATGCCCAGACAACAAGAATAATCGCCAGCAACGCTGTGCCTGCTTCTGAATACTTCAGTGTATTGATGTTCAACGAAAGTAAGTAGCCAATTCCCCCCCCGCCCACAAAACCGATGATGGTCGAGATGCGTACATTGATATCCCAGTGGTATATCGCATACGATATGAAGTCCGGTACGATTTGAGGAACAACAGAAAAGACTATGACCTGCAGTTTATTCGCGCCAGTAGAGGTCAATGCTTCGATGGGACCCGGATCAATATGCTCGACAGCTTCAGAGAACATTTTTCCCAAAGAGGCGGCTGTCGTTATCGACAACGCAATGACGCCAGCAAACGGACTACCAAACCCGACAATCATCGCAAATACTGTCGCCAGCACCAAAGGTTCGTACGATCTGACGATGTTGAGGAGGGATCGTACCAGGTAGTAAAGACCGGTACCCGCCACTCCTTTCTTTGTGATATTTGACGCAGCCAGAAAACTTAACGGGATTGAAAAAACTGTCCCAATCGTTGTCGCAATTAAAGCCATGAATATTGTGATCATCATGGTATCGACCACATTAATCAGAGTGTCTGTTGGAAGAAGGCTTCCGCTGGGGACCGCTACTTCCAAAGAAAGTTGCGCAGCCACACCGTCCACCGTGGTGACGATGGGGCGAATCTCAATTTTTTCCGCTATTTCGCCATTGTTGTCCACCCTGATGTTCTTCAATCTGAGGATCCCACCATCGGGTAATATCCACCTGAGTGATACTTCCGCGTTTTTGGGGAGATCGTAACCCTTCATCAATAATTCGTCTTTTGGTTCGCCGCATGGTGGGTCCATTACGATGCGTGGACCTTCTGACGAATTTTCGATGTTCTCAATTGCGTTACAGGGGACAGCGACCGATTGGGAAACAGTCAGGATCTCTGATTTTCGTTCAATTAGTTTTGGCTTGAGCAGCTGACCAAGTACTTCCTTTGCTCTGGGTGCAGCGCTGAGCAGGCTTTTTAAATCAGGTTTGGTGACTTTGATGCTCACAATAAAAAGACCAACCAAAACAGCAGCCAAAAGCAGTTTCGAGAGAATACTCCATATCATTTTCAATATTTTCATGCTAAACCAACCGCTCCCTGATCTTCGCGCTGAAGAAATCTAGAATCACAACGACAACCGCAATCGCGACAAAACTGGATCCAACAGCGCTGAAATCCTGCAGGATGATCCACTGCCACAAGAAAAAACCGATTCCACCGCCACCCACGAACCCGATGATCGTCGAAGATCGGACATTGATATCCCAGCGATAGATCGTCAATCCAGTAAAAGAAGGGATCACTTGTGGGATGACTGCAAACCGGATAACCTGCAGCCAGTTGGCACCAGTAGCCCGGACAGCTTCTATCTGCCCATTGTCAATTCCTTCGATCACTTCAGAGAAAAGTTTACCCAAAGCAGCTGTCGTGTGAATTGTTAAAGCCAGCATACCCGGGAACGGACCTAACCCAACAATGATCACAAAAACAATCGCCATGATCATCGCTTCGATTGAGCGTGTGATATTCAAGATCATCCGGAAGATGAAATAAATGGCATGCGTAATGGGATGGCCACTCATTAAATTTCTTGCTGCTAGAAATGCGAAAGGTATGGCCAGGACCGCGCCCAGTATGGTTGAAAGAAATGCCAGCGCAAGGGTCTCATAGATGCCCTGTAAAATGTATGCGCCTGTTTCTGAAATTTTTTGACCCCCAATGAGTTGGCTCTGTACAACTTTAATCGAGTGCATTTGCGGTAAGGACGGGTCGGGTGCTGTAGAATGCACGATAGGTAAAACCGTCCATTTAACCTCAAAACGACCGTCTGCATCCGTTGTGGTCGATGTCGCCATGGCGGTTCCACCAATCGGGTTTCGCCAGGAAAGATTCGTTTCTGTTTCAGGCCAGAAACCTTCACCGATAACAGTGATCGTGTCGTTGACATTGGCGCACGCTTCAGGCACGGTAACGCGAAGACCATCCTCAACCTTGTCCACTGCTGGCGGAAAGTCTGAGCAAGGCGCTTGAATGTTGACTTGCAGTAGATTATCCCGAGTGCGAGGTTGAATAAAATCTAATTGGAACATACCTTCCACAATTGTTCTGGCGCGGCTTGAATTCTCGATTAACGAGCGTAGATTGAATTCTGTCGCTTGCGCTCCAACACCAAGAACAAGTATCAACCACAAAATTGCCACTGCATATTGATATTTCCCCTTCAGAATATTGGAAATGTCCAGAATGTTCCAAATCCAGATCAGTCCTGGAACAACCAACCAGAATGGGTTGTTTGCCCACAAAGCGATCAGGATCGCAGTGGAAAATGCAAGAAAAATCGCTATCCCATCGCGATACTTTTTATGAAATATCTGACCCAATCCTGGAATAATGCAGGAAAGAATCAATATGAGAATAGAAATAAAAGCAGGTTTCTTTTCCATGGGTCTAAAGGGACGCAGCGCTGACTTCCTGCGCTTCTTCGCCATAAATCTCTTTGAATCTGATCTTGTCAATTTCCTTTGGCAAACCTTCAAAAACCACTTCACCATCTTTCAGACCGATGGCCCTCGTGCCATATCGTTGAACCAGATCAAGATAATGCAAACTGCAGACAACTGTAACCTTGTCTTCCTTATTTAGGACCTCCAAGTATCTTAAGATCGAATGTGCCAAAACGGGGTCGAGGCTGGCTACAGGTTCATCCGCCAGAATAAGAGCAGGCTCCTGCATCAATGCGCGCGCAATTCCCACCCGCTGCTGCTGCCCTCCAGAAAGAGCGTCAGCCCTGCTTTCCGCTTTCTCCGTGATTCCGACCCTTTCAAGTGCATGGAAAGCGCGTTTCTTTTCAGTTTCCGGGTATATGCCCAGCAATGATGTCCAAGGATTCAAATACCCAAGCCGACCATTCAGAACGTTAGTCATAACTGATGAACGTTTGACCAGGTTGAACTGTTGGAAAATCATGCCGATCTTGCGTCGTACGTGTCGCAATTCAGCGCCTTTGGAAGCTGTGATATCGATCCCATCCATGATAATTCTACCTTCAGTTGGGTCGATCAATCTATTGATACAGCGTAATAAAGTCGATTTTCCTGATCCGGAAAGCCCGATTACAATCAAAAAATCTCCATCGTTGACGGTGAAGCTAACGTCTTTTAACGCAACAGTACCATTCGGATAGATTTTGGTTAAATGTTCAACTTGTAGCACATCAACATCCTTTGTTTTCTTCTCTGGTTACTTTGACCAAAAGGGATCGGCTGTTCAAGAATTAATACAAAAAAAATCGGAGGGGGGATGATCATCCCCGCTCCGATTGGCGTGCAAAATTATTTTACGGCAGAGGTGTAGTCGTATCCGGACGCCTCTAACGCGACGCGGAACGCATCGTAGAAGGAATCTTCCGCAACCTTGAGACCCTGGACTTCATAGCCCATGGATTTCAGGATCTCCCGTCCTTCTTCAGAATCAGCCATGTCTAAGAGGGCCTGGGTCACAGCTTCTTTGATGTCAGCAGGAACCAGCGCGGAGAAGGATACATTATCATTCGGGATAATGGCATCTGTTCTCCAAATCACCACAATTTTCTCGTTCACATCAGCCAGATCGGAAACACTGGTGCGTGCGTCTATGTATGTTGTGCCAAAATCGCAGATTCCGCCAGCGTACAGCGCGCGAATGACCGCGGGATGACCCTGAACCGCTGCGGGTGTTTTGTAGTTAACACCGTATTGAGCCAAAAGACCACTTGGGATGATATAACCGGAAACTGATAAGGGATCCGTGAAGCATGGCCGTTTGCCGTCAAACTGCGCAAGCGCGGTGGCTGCATCGGCGGTGTTCGTGTTGGTTTCAGAATCAAAGTATGGTGTGAAACCAGCTGCAACATTGGCCACGTATTGAGCCCCATAGAAATCCGAACCATTGCGGACTACCACTAAAGCAACCTCCGCTGCACCCTGATTCTTGGCGAGGAGGTAAGCAAATGTCGGCATCCATCCAAAATGGGCATTATTGGAAGCCATTGCTTCGATCAATGCAGTGTAGCTGTTGGGGATAATGACCTCGTAGGTGTAACCGGTTAATTCGGTCAACTTTGCGGCGACGGCATCACCACCGACAGTCAGCTGCTCGGCTGTAGCTGAGGGGGCCAAAGCCATAACAATCGGGTTCTCAGCTGTGCCTAATGCGGCCTCGGTTACCGGTTCTTCGACGGGTTCTTCTTCAACTTCTTCTTCGACGACAGGTTCCTCTACGGGCTCCTCTGTCACGGCGGGTGTCGATGTGCAGGCTGAAAGCATGAAAGCCGCTGCAAGTACGACAGAGAACAATACAAATAATACTCGGTTCTTACGCATGTTCTTCTCCTCTTAAAGATTTGATGATTTTGCTCAAAGAGCGTGGTTAAAATAATACACCGAATTAATCGATTAGGCAAGTTCTTAATCTTAAAGAATAGATGGCGCAACATAGGTTGTGAATATAATAATTCTATAAAATTGCTTTGTGACCAATAAGCCGGAGGAGAAATGCATAATTTTATTGCCGCGATAGACCAGGGAACAACGAGTACGAGGTGCATCATCTTTGATCATGACGGCTTGATCGTGAGCAGTGATCAGAAAGAACACAAACAAGTGATGCCACACTCCGGATGGGTTGAACACGATCCCCTAGAGATCTGGGAGAACACCCTGACTGTTGTAAACAACGCTCTCAACAAATGCGGATTGTCAAGTAAGGAAATCGCGGCTATCGGGATAACGAACCAGCGTGAGACTTCTCTTTTATGGAATAAGACTAACGGGCAACCCTACTACAACGCAATCGTCTGGCAAGATATCAGGACAGATCCCATCTGCAAAACGATAGAACGTGATGGTGGCATTTACCGCTTCCAGCAGAAAACTGGTTTGCCCGTGGCTAACTATTTTTCCGGGCCGAAAATAAAATGGCTGATCGAAAACATACCCGGCATTGAGGAGGAAATTAAACATGGAAATGTCTTGTTTGGCAATGTTGACACGTGGCTGATTTGGAATTTAACCGGAGGGCCGCACAAAGGGCTGCATATAACAGACCCTTCCAACGCTTCACGCACATTACTGTTCAACATCCACACGATGGACTGGGATACGGAAATCCTGCAGATTCTTGACATTCCACGATCGATACTGCCTGAAATTAAACCTAGTTCATCTATTTATGGCGTGACCAGCATACCTTTTGCCGGAATACCGATTGCGGGTGATCTTGGAGATCAGCAGGCGGCGCTTTTTGGACAGGTGTGTTTTCAACAGGGTGAAGCTAAAAACACATATGGTACAGGTTGTTTTCTTTTAATGAATGCCGGCCACAAGCCCGTCATGAGCAAATATGGCTTGTTAACTACAATAGGCTATCAAATTGCAAACGAAGCCGCAGTGTATTGCCTTGAGGGATCCATCGCGATCAGCGGGGCACTGGTACAGTGGCTGAGAGATAATCTGAAAATCATTAATAATTCAGATCAAATAGAACGACTGGCGCAAAGCGTGGAGGATAATGGTGGGATATATTTTGTACCCGCCTTTTCAGGATTATTCGCCCCTTACTGGAGGAGTGACGCGCGGGGTGCCATTCTGGGCATGACGCGATTTATCAACCAGGGACACATTGCCAGGGCAGCTTTAGAGGCGACTGCCTATCAAACACGTGAAGTCTTGGAGGCAATGGAAAAAGACTCCGGGGTTAAATTATCCTTGCTAAAAGCGGATGGCGGAATGGTCAAAAATGATCTGCTGATGCAGTTCCAAGCAGACATATTAAATGTTCCAGTCGTAAAACCAAAGGTATCTGAAACAACTGCACTGGGAGCTGCTTACGCTGCAGGTTTAGCGGTAGGCTATTGGAAAAATACAAGTGAACTGGTGGCACAGTGGGCAAAGGATAAAGAATGGGTTCCAACGATGAATAACGCGATGAGAGAAAATTTATATTCCCGCTGGAAAATAGCAGTTGAGAAGACACTCAACTGGGCATGAAAGACACCGATACAAAAGAGGAACTCAAGGGTTATAATAATTTAAAGGATTAAAAATGGTCAATTCATCTCCCACCTATTCGACTTCTCAAGGCATTACAACAATCGCCCCCGACGTGCTGATTTCGATTGCACGATTAACGACATTGAGCGTTCCCGGTGTCAGCCGGCTGTCGATTCGACAGAAAGATGTCAACCGTGTTTTCAGAAAGCTGGAACAGGAAGGTGTCGATGTCACGGTTGAGGACAACCGCGTTTATGTCGATGTTTATGTGGTATTAGAAAGAGATATTATTGTCAGAGATGTCTGTCACACGATACAAAAAAGCATTGCGAGAGCGATCTCTGAAATGGTCGGAATGGATGTGGGGAGGATAAATATTCACGTTGAAGATTTCGACTATGCCTTAGAAGAAGAATGAAATCACGGACAAAAGCACGGGGACTGGCTCTGCAGGTGTTGTACGAATATGATTTAACAGGTCATGAACCCAATTCTTCGCTGGAGGGTTTACTCATTGAGAATGACATTGAATCGAGGATTGGGGAGTTTTCAAAAGAGATCATTACCGGTGTTGTGCCTATTATTGAGAGTTTGGATCACGCGATTGAAAAACATGCCCAGGAATGGCCTTTGGACCAGGTGGCAATTATTGATCGCAATATCATTCGAATAGCTCTCTGGGAGTTTGCTGTAGAAAAGGTTTCCCCGGTAAAAGTCGCGATCAATGAGGCGGTAGAATTAGCCAAGGAGTATGGATCTGAAAGTACGCCTCGTTTTGTCAACGGAGTCCTTGGCAGCCTTGCAGACCATCAGAGCGAATTATCGCAAAAATTTATGAACGAGAAAAAGCAGCAATCATGAATCCAAAATTAGGATTGCACCTTCTTATCCTACTCTCTTTTTCGGTGCTCGTAATGTCATGCAACTCGGCCAATTCCCTTGCTGTGGTTGTAGAAGATGAACCAGTACTGTCAGAGGCGGAAATTATCATTCAGGCTCAACTTCCTGCTCCTTTGGATCATGAAGTGACACTTGGCGTTGAGGTTCTTGATGAAGTGACTGGTCTGGCATTCAATCCAACCCGATACCAATTAGAGAAAATTGATGATCTGAACTACTTTGTCCGAATTACCGCTCCGATAGGATCAATACTGAAATACAGGTATATTAAACTGACTGAAATACCTTCTCCTGAGTACTCATCAGGAAGTTCACCAATTCGTTACAGGCTTTTTCATGTCACGGGCCCATCCATCCAAAAGGACTTTGTTGCGGGCTGGATCGATTCACCTTTTTCGGGGGAAACGGGTACTTTATTGGGAAAGATCATTACAGCAAATGGATCTGCAATTCCGGGCATCGTCGTCTCCATCGCTGGTCAAACGTCCACAACTAATGACGATGGTTTATATCAGATCGACAAAATTCCCGCGGGTTTGCACACGCTCACCGCGGTCAGTCAAAACGGTGATTTCATTCCATTTCAACAGGGTGCTGTGATTTCGGCAAACGCGATCACCCCAGCCGATTTTCAAATGGTTCTCACTGAAAAAGTTCGGCTGACCTTTATCGTGGATGTGCCTGATGGGGAGTACACCAATGTGCCAGTGAGAATGGTTGGAAACCTGTCCATGCTTGGAAATTCATGGCGGGATCTAAATGGCGGATTATCAACACTAGCTTCGACCTGCCCTTCCATGGTTCGCCTTGACAGTGGCCAATATGCAATCACGCTAGAGGTTGGTGCGGGAACCTACTTGGAATATAAGTATTCTCTGGGGGATGGTTTTTGGAATGCTGAATTATCTGAAGAAGGAAGTTTTGTCCTGCGCAAGGTGGTTGTCCCTCAAACAGACGCGACGTACAGCGACAAGGTGGAAACCTGGTCATCCAGTGTAAATGCGCCTGTCACATTCTATGTCAGTGTGCCTCAACACACAGAGCCTGCAAAAATCATCAGCATTCGTTTTAACCCGTTCACATGGACGAATCCCATCCCCATGTGGTCAGCGGGAAATAATCAATGGTACTACACGCTGTACAACCCGCTGGATATTCTCTCTCAGGTGTCATATCAATATTGCATCGATGAGAAATGCGTGACCGATAATGGTGAGACTGTAGCGATCAGTGAAAACGCTATTCCTTTCTTCACTCCAAGCCAGTCCTCGCAGTCCTTTCGTGACGAGATCTCTGCGTGGAGATAGTGATTCGATCATCAAGAAAAATATGCAGTAAACATCAAGATCACTGCGCTAGCAATCATGAAAGGCGCATAGGGAATCGCGGTTAGCGGATGATATTTTTTTTGTGCCTTTTTAAAGATAATAAAAATTAAACTGACCAGGCCACCCGCCAAAATAGAAAAAACCATACCCAAAATAATGCCTGGAAAACCCATCCACATACCTAGAACTCCTCCCAGTAGTACATCACCAAAACCAAACGCGACATCATCATATTTCTCTTTCCGTTTTTTATTGATTATTTTGACAAAAATAAAACCTAATCCGTATATCACTGCGCAAATTCCAGCGCCGACAAGCAATCCTATTGGCTGTTCATACCAGGAACGATTCATGAAAAATACATTGCGGATGATGCTGAATGGAGCAATGAATAAGAATGAAATAATGCAAGTGAGGTAGTAAATTACTTTGTGCTCAATATCAATAACAAGGATCAATTCAAGAGAATGATATATTAAGATAAAAAAAACAATCAGCCAAAATTCATGCGAAAAATTACTCGGTATGAACATGGCAATGAACAGGGGTAATGTGAAAGAAGAAAAGAGCACGAAAAGAACCCGCAATCTGATTCTTTTGGTGCAGCAGGAACACGCTCGCCCAACCAGGTAATCAGAAATCCGAATTGGTCTTGAGCAAATTTTACAAATCCGGATACTACCAGCTCCTTCCATGGGAATGAAATCTGCAAGATAATTCACCAAAAAACCGAAAAGTAATGAAAATGGTAATGCCCATAGAAGGTTCATTTCGTCAGCCTCGCGAGTACATCCTGTTCCCTAATGTGTCGGCCTACCCCGCCTAATTTCTCCGTGGACAAACCCCCAACGATGTTACCCCAGTTGAGACAATCCTGAATTGTATGTCCTGACAGGTAAGCTTTTATGAAACCTGAGTTAAAACAATCTCCAGCACCGGTTGTGTCAATGGCATTCACATTGATCGCCCTGGATGTAAGGAGATTTCCTTCCCAATTTGCAATTGCACCTCTCTCACCATCCTTGATGATCACGTGGTTGCACAGCTCAGCGATCTCGTAGCTGGCTTCAACAATATTCCCTTTCTTTGTCATCTGGCAGGCTTCTTTTGCATTCATGCTGATAATATCCACAGACTGAATCGCTTTCTTAACAGTATGCATAGCCAGTGTTTCATTTTTGTTGGTGTTTCCATCCATGAAGAGTACCATATTCTTCTTGGAAATGAAGTTCTTTCCAATATGCAGCTCTGGACCGTAAAATAGACCAGGAATGTACATCAGCTTTGCATGCAAATTTGGTAGATGCTTCAACACAGAAAAATAGGATTTCTTTTTGTCATAATAGGCCACAAAGGCGCGATCAGACGGAAAGGACAACGATACCGTTATGTTTCTGAATGGATAATCGTGATACTCGAAAAGATCGGTTGGAACCTCCTCGGAAATTAAATGATCAAGAATAAGCCGACTGAGCTGATCTTTTCCAAAATCTGCACACCAGCCAACATTCAAACCCAGACGGTGCATTGTGATGACAGCGTTGCACGTCCCGCCTGGCGATATGCTGAAATCGGGTGCCTCGATTTCTGAACCGAGTTGTGGCAATTCTCTCAATCCTGAAAAAATGAAATCCAGGCAATAATCACCCACCACAAAAACATCATAATACCTTTGCGGGTGATGACTCATACCAATTCCGGGAAAAAGCCCTGATGTTTTAAAATGTACTGGTCCAGCAATCGCTTTGCCAGGTCTCCATCCATAACGAGCGGATGGATCGTTAATGCGTGAAGTGCTTGAGAATATGATTTACTTAATGCTGCTTTAATTGTCAATCTCTCGTAAGACTTGATAAGATTCATTAAACCGAGACACTCAAGTGGAATTTCACCAATCGTGATCGGCTTGATCGATCCGGCTCCAATGACGGCAGGAATTTCAACGACCGCATCGTTTGGAAAATGACTGATCGAACCGGAATTCCTAACATTAAGAATTAAGATATTCTTTCCCACGCCCTGCATGGACCGAATGATGTTCAATGCCACTCCGGAATACCCTTCGGCTTCAATTGCAGAACCTTGGTGAGGTTTATTTTCCCTACCTGTTTCTGCTGCCATGTAGGATTCCCAGCGTTTGAGTTGATAAGCTTGATAGGCATCTTCAATCAACTGGCCGCTTGAAACCGACTCGATCTCTTTGTAAAATGCTTCATTGAGATCGTTGATATATTCCCCCCGTGTTTTTTCAGAGCGGAGGATTTTTTCAACTGAGCCCCTCGAAGCATAGAAGTAATGTAGATACTCATTGGGGATCAAGCTGAGTTCTGATATGAATTGTGGGTCAAAAGGTAACCCCAGGTCTTCTTGTACCTGCTTGTACGAGTCCAATACTTTTGGGAGTAAATCCTCCCCTCGCAGTTCTAACTTGCGAATCCAGCCCAGATGGTTCAGTCCAAAGTACTCCATGTACAAATCACCTGTCGGACAGCCAAGGTAATTCGCTGCGGTGGATAACATCCCAGAAGGTCCATCGCAAATCCCAACCGCTTTTTCCCAACCGGAGTGGTTCAGTATGTATTCAGTCAAGAGCCCCGACGGGTTCGCGAAGTTTAACAACCAAGCGTCAGGACATAAGCTGGACATTTTTTCTATGTACTGTTTTAGGACCGGTATTGTGCGCAAAGCCATCGCAAACCCTCCGGGGCCCGTTGTCTCTTGTCCAAGGACATTCATATCCAGAGCCACTTTTTCATCGATAATTCGATGTGCCATTCCCCCAACGCGAAAGGTTGTGACGACGAAATCAGCATCCTTCAAAGCAGTGTTGGCGTCAACTGTCCTGTGTATGGAAATGCTCGTGCCAGTTTTATAAATAACCTGATCGATCACCTTGCCTGTGAGATTAAGTCTTTGCTGATCGATGTCCATGAGCCAAACCTCATTCACTCCAAGTCCCTCTTGATGCTGTATCAACGCTGAAACAAGCATTGGAGTCCTGATACCACCACCACCCAGTATCGCTAATTTCATGTTAAATCTCCATAATCATGCTATAATATATTAGAATATATATTCTATCTGAAACAATTCCTTTGATAGTATAGCGTAAAAAAACCAAACGATTATCATGAATAAAGACCTTTCCTCCATCGTCGTTAACTGGGTGAATCAAGAGGAAGACCGAATGCTCGTTGATTCGGTAAGGGTGACGCCAACAGCTGGACAATTATGCGATTTTCCTGATTTTTTTCATGTTGAACTGGTTCGCTTGCTACAAAAGGCTGGTTTCGATAAGCTGTATTCACACCAACTTGACTCTTTTCTAAAACTGAGACAAAACTGCAATATCGTCGTGACAACAGGAACAGCCAGTGGTAAATCCCTGTGCTATCAGGTACCCATACTTAATGACCTTCTACATGGGTTCGATTCAAGCTCACTCCTCCTTTTTCCAACAAAAGCACTAGCCAGCGATCAGCAGGAGAAATTCGTGTCACTACTTAGACACTCGAATTGTTTTCAAAGCAATTTAACCGGCGTATATGATGGCGATACTCCAGTCAGCAAGCGTCGGAAAATAATCGACGAATGCCGGATTCTTATCTCGAATCCTGACATGCTTCATGTGGGGATAATGCCGCATCACACATTCTGGCAAGGGTTCTTCAGTTCTTTACGATTCGTAATTCTCGATGAAATTCACAATTACAGAGGAATATTCGGTTCGCATGTCGCGAATGTCATCAGAAGGTTGAGGAGATTGTGTGATTTCTATGGATCAAAACCTTTGTATATTCTGACAAGCGCAACCATCCAGAATTCTAAAGAACACGCCCGGGCTTTGATTGAACAAAACGTTGAGCTAATTTCGCGGGACGGCTCTCCGCGTGGCAAAAGAACTTTCTTTTTGCTCAACCCTCCCCTGATTGACATCGAATTGGGAATCCGCAAGAGCAGTTCAAGTCAATCTTTGAAAATTCTCGACCTCTTATTGTCCAATTCCATTCAAACGATTCTCTTTACGAGTACAAGACGATCTGTTGAATTGTTCCTCAGAAACATTGATGCTGATCTCCACAGATATCATTCAACCGTCGTTGGTTACAGAAGTGGATATCTTCCAGAAACAAGGCATAAGACCGAGACAATGCTAAAGTCAGGAGAAATCAAGGGGGTTGTATCGACAAATGCGCTTGAACTCGGAATGGATATTGGAGGCTTGGATGCGGTCATCATCAATGGCTATCCCGGGACAATTGCATCAGTTGTTCAGCAAATAGGTCGCGCGGGCAGGAAAATTAATGAGTCTCTCGCGATTCTTGTTGCTTCGCAAACACCGATGGATCAATATTGCATGCTACACCCTGAATTGATAACGCAAGGCAATCCAGAGGCGGTTCAGATAAATCCTGACAATAAAGTCGTTGTTCTGGAACACCTCAGAGCCGCTCTCTTTGAGTTGCCTTTCGATCAATGTTCACATTTTGGAAGTGCGGCCCCAGAATTGATTCAGAATTCAATGGAAACAATATCCGCCCTGGGTGAAATCTACGAAAAGGAAAAAAAGCTTTTTTGGATTGGCGCAAAATACCCAGCCGCGGAAACCTCTCTCCGAAATATCGGTGGATTCGGATTTTCTTTGAACGTCACAAAGGCTGCAGGTCAGAAGTTGATGATTGGCACGGTTGATGAGTCAAGCGTAAACTGGATGACTCACCCGCAGGCAGTCTATCTTCACGAAGGGACTGCATACCTGGTTGAGAAAATTGATCGATCAAATCGAGAGGTAACACTGGCTGAAGCCGAAGTAGATTATTACACATCTCCGATTCAAAGTTTTGAAATAGAAATTATCAAAGATGACCTGCAGATTCATCGGGATCTATTTGCGTATCATTTTGGTGCGGTCAATATTGTTCAACAGGTTACAGGTTATAAAAAAATTTCATGGGAAACGCAGCAGATTTTTGATACGATCGATTTAGAACAGCCTGTCACGGAATTTGACACGGATTCCTATTGGATAGAGATCAACCATTTGTTGGTAAATTCAATGATTGAGAACAACACGTGGAGCACAGGAGAAATAGACTACGGACGCGATTGGGAAAACATCAGATCCAGGATTCGATCCAGGGACGGGTACAGGTGCCAACATTGCGGACTGGTTGAATCCACCAGACAGCACCATGTTCATCACAAAAAACCTTATCGGACATTTTCTTCAGCGGTCATGGCGAACTCGCCCGAAAACCTAATTACTCTGTGCTCATCCTGCCACAGGAATGCAGAAGTCTCTGTTTATATACGCAGCGGATTGTCAGGCCTAGGGTATTTATTTCATCACCTCAGTTCACTTCTTTTACTTTGCGACTTGAAAGATGTCGGAGTCAGCATTAACCAATCTAATTCAGATAAGAAGACAAATGCAACACTATTCATGTATGATGTGATCCCTGGAGGCACTGGATTGAGCGAAACATTATTTCACAATCACGAGAAATTACTCCGCGCAGCATATGAATTGTTAATGAAATGTGGTTGTGTAAACGGCTGTCCTTCTTGTGTTGGACCTGTCATTAACAATACACTTGGTGGTAAAGCAGAAGCCCTGGCAATTCTGGAACAACTGCTTCATAATTAGGCCATGCCAACCTTAATGCAGCGCCTGAAAGATCTTGGTGTCAGCCGGGGTGCACAAGAAATATGTGCTCCGTTGAACACAACCAAATCAATCAGCAAGATTTTTGAAGGCAGCATTCTCACCAAAAAAGATCACGAGGTTTTCATTCGCCATATTCAGTATCCACTCCCGTATGAAATTGGCGGCACTTCTTTGAATTCGGACATTGATACGCGCCCTATCTCAAAATGGACTGGCAATAAATCCCATGACATGGCGAAAATTGCCTTCATTGACGCTGAGACATCGGGTTTAGCAAGAGGAACGGGTACTTTTGTGTTTTTATTCGGTTTATGTTTTCTTACAGCGGAAACACTTGAGGTTAAGCAATTCTTTCTTATCGATCCTTTCAGCGAAGGATTGTTTCTTGAAACGATCGAGAAAGAACTGGCCGCTTTTGAAGCGATCTGCTCCTACAACGGCAAATCTTTTGATGTACCAATCATACATTCTCGAAACATCATAAACCACATACCTGACTTCATCCAAAAAAAAGACCACTGCGATCTGTTGCATTTGGCACGGAGAATTTGGAGGTTGCGATTGCAGGATAGATCTTTAAAACAAATCGAGACCAATATTCTCAGGTTTCACAGGTCTGAAGAAGAAATTCCAGGTTACCTGGTGCCTGAGTATTATGTTAGGTACTTAAGATCAAATGATGCTGAAATATTAAAAGGAGTTTTTTATCACAATTTGATGGATGTAATTTCACTGGCAGCCATTTTCTTTTACCTGGTCAAATTTGTCACAGACCCTTTTCACGAAGAAGTGCCCAATAGCCTGGATGTGTATGCCCTTGCCCAGCTACACGAAAAAAGGGGAAATTATGATTATGCTTTTAAGCTATTAAAACAAATTTTAGAACTAGACGACACGACAGAAAACCAAAAAAATGTATTGTTTCACCTGGGAATGATCAGCAAGAAAAAAAAAGATTACTCAAAAGCCAGGAAGTACTTTAAAAAATCAGCCATGCTGGGCTCGATCGCAGGCTGTATTGAAGCTTCAAAATTAGATGAGCATGTTTTCCATGATGAAATTTCAGCCCTATCAATAATAAATCAATTTGGAAATAATATCAGCACTACGAGCAAGAATGCTCCGCCAAATGGAAGCGCGCATGACATGATGAAGCGGATTGAACGACTGCAGAAAAAAATTAACAAACCTCAGAAAAAGGCTTGAGAAGTATTACTGCTCTTTATTTTCCTTCATTTGGATCCAATTTTCTTGCGTATCAATGTCAAGAAGGATTTTTGGATCTGGCCAGTCAGCTTTCTTAACTTTGTGTATATCGAACAGCTGCCGACCTCCGGAATCACCTGATATATTTAATAGGTCATTAAATAATATTCGATCAAAAAGAACCGGGTTCGCCCTCTTTCCACCCACATAAGGTGCTACGATCGGTGAATTCCCTTCTTCCCAGATGGTGATGAGAAGATTTATCAATCCTGCGCTGAGAAACGGTTGGTCTGCCAACATGATGACAACTGCTTCGGAGGATAAAAGAGGGACTAATCCAGTTTTTATCGAAGTACTCTGACCCAAGTAACTGAAAGGATTGAACACAATCTCAATAGGCAAATCATTGATTGCTGCTTCTGTTTCATCATCGCCTGATTTAAGAACAACAATCACTTTATCCACATCGGAAGCAATTGCCTGCAGACAGATATGCCTGATCAGAGGAGTACCAAACCAATCCAACAGCAATTTGTTTTCCTTAAACCTGGTTGCAGATCCTGCAGCAAGGATGATTCCTGAGATCAATGAATTCTCTTTAGATGTCTACCTTCTCCCGATGTTTCGACATGTTGGAGAAGACTTTACGTGCGAGCCGATAGTTTGGTATGAACCTTTTCCGCTGTCAGAGGAAAATCATTGAACCAGATGTTGGTTGCATCATGCATGGCATCGATTGCTGCTGGAGCAAAAGGTAGAAAAGGCATCTCACCCATTCCCCGAGCCCCCCAGGGGCCGATGGGATCAGCATGCTCGTATATGATGGAGTCAACTTTGTGCGGGATGTCCATGATTGTTGGGATGAGATATGTTGACAGCTCGCTTGTAAGTATCTTCCCTTCCTTTTGAATGAAATTCTCCATAAAAGTGTATCCAAAAGCCTGAACGATTGCTCCTTCAATTTGCCCCTCAACCTGTATGGGATTGATCGCTTGGCCAACATCGTCACAACAGATGACATTCGTGATGGTTGTTTCTCCTGTCGAAGGATCCACTACCAGTTCAATCGCTTCCGCCACGTACCCGTACGCAAAATTTGGATCACAATGTCCATCCAGCGGGTCAAACGGAGTCGTTTTTGGAGCAAGATAGGTATATTCGGCTATCGCCGGCCTTTCATTTTTCTGCCATTTATCAAAAGCCAAGGTTGCGGCTTGTTTTATGGAGTTTCCAGCCATAAATGTCATACGCGAGGCGGACGCACTCCCAGAATTTTTTGAAGAAGCCGTATCTGATGCTATCAAATGAATAATTTCAACAGGAACCTTTAATACTTCAGCTGTCATTTGTTTGAAGGCACTGTGAGCTCCTTGGCCGACATCTGCTCCTGCGTGTTTTAAGAAAACCTCCTTGATCTCTTCTTCCCCTCTTATCTCGACTTCAGCCCAGCAATTTTCTTGGTAACCAAATGAAAACCCGACATTTTTATAAGAACAAGCAAAGCCCAATCCTTTACGCAAACTTTTTTGATCATCTTGATTTCGGCTTGGTCTCTGCCATCCACTTTTCGTGTGCGTCCATCCGGCTTTTACAGCACATTTCTCAATGACTTTTTGAATGCTTATCCCTTTTGGCAAAGGAGACCCAACAGAAAGAAGCTCCCCTTCTTCAATTAAATTCCTCATTCGAAACTCGACCGGATCCATTTTTAGTTTTTCTGCGAGTTTGTTAACTTGCATTTCGGCCTGAAAAGCAGCCTGTGGACCTCCAAATCCCCTGAATGCGCCTGTGAGTCCATTGTTTGTGTAAACAGCATAAGAATCTACATGCACATTAGGGATGTTATAGGTCCCTGTACACACCAGCGTTGCATTGCCCAGAACTTTAGGGGATGTATATACGTATGCCCCCCCGTCTGCGATCATCTCTACTTTTGCAGCCAGAATCAATCCATCCTTATTTGCTCCCCACTTAGCCTTAATTTTGAAAGGGTGCCTCTTGTGATGATAACGAATGGACTCTGAACGTGACCACACAATTTTTACTGGGCGTTTGATTCCAATTTCATTCAGCTTCATGACAGCAAGAGCCAACACAATTTGGATGGACATATCCTCCCGCCCCCCGAAAGCACCTCCAATTGCCGGGTATATGACTCGAATTTTATCCAAAGGCATGCCCAATGCATGAGCTATTTGCTCTTGATCTTCATGTATCCATTGCCCCGCTACTAAAACTGTAATTCTATTATTTTCGTCTAAATAACTAATGCCAGCCTCAGGCTGAAGGTAAGCATGCTCCTGAATGGGGGTCTCATAATAATCCTCAACAATTACAGCACATTGCTGAAATGCCTTTTCAACATCGCCCTTACGAATTCTGTTGTGGCAAAATATGTTGTCTTTTCTTTCTGGGTGAACAAGCTGCGATCCTGGATTCATGGCTTTTTCCAGGTCAAAAACAGGAGGAATATCTTCATAAATCACGTGAATCTGATTTTTTGCCTGTTCAGCTTGTTCTTCTGTTTCTGCAACAACGATCGCTACTTGATCAGCCAAACACCTCACGATATCTGTGTATGGTTTTTGTGATCCCGGGCCGCATAGAACCGGTTGATCTTTTACCCCCAGTCCATACTCATTTACCGGAACATCTTTTGCTGTATAGATCCCCAGAACACCTGGCATTGTTTCTGCGACACTCGTGTCGATTTTCTTCACCCAGGCATGAACTCTTTCTGAGAAAAGGATCTTCATGAAAACCTGCCCGGGCATTTCTATATCTCCTGGGTACAGCGCTTTCCCGGTTACCTTGTCTACCGCATCAAAGCGTGGTATTGAGTTTCCGATAATCTTATCCATGGTAATCTCCTGCTTTACTTCTTGATACGATGAAACTTCTCAGGTGGAACATCCGTAGGCAAATATCTCGGTGGACCGAATAATCTATTGGCAAGAAATGTGATCAAAAGAACAATCGCTGCAAGGATGAATATGATCACGATCGTCAAACCAATTTTTACCAGCAGAAGCGGATCTTTGGCGTCAATTAGAAATTCTTTTGGGAGGGCCAGCCAATCTTTTTCTTTGTTAATATCAATGAGAAGCAAAGAAAGTGCTGTTGATATTAAAGGAATCAGGACGATAAACGAGAAACCAATACCTCTCCATATCGGGTGGACTTCTTTCCGTCTCGGGGTCAGCGATATGTTTTCATAAAGGAATGTTTTTTTGGGCATGGTTACCTCGGTTTGATAATTAAGGCTTCTATTGCATCAATGATTTTATAATACCCCGTGCACCTGCATAAATTTCCAGAAAGCCCTTGTTTTATTTGTTCCCTGCTTGGACTTGGGTTCTCTTTAAGCATGCTCACCGCTGACATGACGAATCCCGGTGTGCAGAACCCACATTGCACTGCTCCCCTCTCAATGAAACTGGTTTGTATCGGGTGCAGTTCTCCATTCTCCGCGACACCTTCAATCGTTCTGATAATTGCTTTGTGAGCTCTAGGGGCAGGTACTAAGCAGCTCATGACGGCTTTTCCATCCATTAGAATCGTACAAGCACCGCACTCCCCTTCACCACACCCTTCTTTCGTTCCTGTTAGTTTTGCATCATCCCGAATAAGGTGAAGTAATGTTTTGGACGTGCAACCAGGAAAAGTGTAAGTCGTTCCGTTAATTTCAGTCTCGATCATGTTTTTATTCAAATGTTCTGAAGCATGAATTGCGGTTTTTTCGCAACTGCTCGTATCCCTCAGCAGGATTGGTTCTTTGGGTAAGATTTCTTCAAAACCACCCTTCACACAGAAAGTAATCCCTTTTTTAAGGATATTGAGCAGCATATCGGAACGATAGGCATTTGAGCTTCGAATATCTGAAATTGGAGAAATTATCTTTGCCAATTCTTGCGCAATATCCTCCGACAAAGGCTGATCAACTTGCTTTCCCTGAAATAATTCTTCAATCGTGTATGCTCGAAAAACGGTTGGGGCTACTGCTCCCAGGGCGAGTCGAGCCTTCAAGATTTTGGATGATTCGATTTCTAAAATCATGGCCAGGTTAACTAATGCGATGGCTTGGGCTTTTCTTAAGGCGTGTTTGATAAAGACGCCCCTCTCTGACTTCTCGAGAGGTCGAAAAGCGATATCCACAAGTATTTCATCCGGTTTTATTTTTGTTTCTCTCACACCCAAGTAGAAATCATTGATGGAAATTCTTCGTCGGTTGTTCATGGATTGCAGCGTTATTTCTGCGTCCAACACCATTAATGCAGGGATCGTATCATTCGCCGGCGACGCCGTAATCAGGTTCCCACCGACGGTTCCGCGATTTCGTATTTGAGGTGATCCGATATTCCAACAGGCTTGCACCAAAGGGGCTGCTTTTTCCCTGAGCAAATTAGAGCCTATACAATCATTGTGAGTCGCCATCGGACCTACATGAATCAGCCCATCTGAGCGTAATTCTATATAATCCAATCCTCTGACTCTCGAAATGTCGATTAGCGTGTCAACCCCTTCGTGTTGATGACGTTCTATTTCAAGAACAAGATCTGTGCCTCCCGCGATTATCCTGCTCGTCTCAGGAGAATTAGATAAATGCGTCAAAGCTTGCTCAATATCTGATACATTGAAGTATTTTGTCCACATAATTTTTACCTATTGAGGTCCTTTTTTTTTCCTATAAAAACAAGTCGCGAGTTCTTCAATTGATGGTCTCCAAATAGAGTACACGCTTTCTGAGGAGTTACGCACTGATCATCATCACCAAAATTATTTAAACCATCCAATAATTACCTAGTATACCCAGTTTTATACAATCCACATTGAGATGCGCTTTTCCATCGCGAATCCATTCCACTATACTTCAAGCAGACCTAAAATCACAGGCAGAAGTTGTTTTTTTCTAGAGACAACACCTTTCGCAAAAAATGTACCATCCTGTTTGGCGGCATACGGTAATGAATCCAGCTCCGACGGCCTGTTGTAAAATATTAACCGACTGCAACCTTGAACCACATCAGTGATCATCAACGCACTGAAGCTTAATCCTTTTTCTTTACAAAAAGCTTCCAGCGCAATCACTATCTTGTCGAAATAGTTATCAGCCTCATTCAAATTACTCACTTCTGCTTGGGAAACTGAGAAGCGAAAATCTCCACTTGTATAAATTTTTAGATCTGTTTTGATGATTTCCTCCGCAGAGCGTGTGCCCAGTCCTGAACTCGCTGCCAAAACTTTCTCGCCAAAAGATTTAATGGTTTCACCATGAAGCGGTGATTGAGAAGTTATAGCCCACCGAGCTAAGCGTTCTGCGGCGGTGTGATCCCGCGAAGTTGTTGTTGGTGATGTCAGCAGCAGTGTATCAGACAACAATCCTGCCAGCATGATCCCGGCAACGGGGGCAAAAGGGCGTAACCCCGCTTCCTCCATTTTTTCAGAGACCAATGTGCTTGTGCTGCCCACAATATCGACCGAAAACTTGATGGGAGTGTGCGTATGTGAATTACCAAGGCGGTGATGATCCAGTACTTCGAGTATTTCTGCTTCGCCAAGATTGGCTATGCTTTGCTGAGGTTCATTGTGATCAACAAGAATAACCTTCAGCCGTGGGGGGTTTAATAAATCTCTTTGCTTGCAAATACCCACATACTTTCCGTGATCATCAACGACCCAGAAGTCGTCCCCTTCCTCTCGTAATATGCGGTTAATATTATCTCTAATCCGATAATTCTGATTGAACTTGTGGATAGTTTTATCAGTCGCGTTCCCGCAAGGCAAGCTGAAAATGTCAATCAAGGCATTATCGTTTTTCGAAATATGCGGACCAATCACTTCACTGAGAAACTTGAACAAGCTTCTACCTGTGATTAACCCAAAAGGGTTCCCGTCTTCCTCAATAACTGGTACAAGCCCTCCGGTTTTGTTAGCAATTGCCCATGCGTCTGTAAGTGATCGATCAGGGGTAATACCGTCCAATCGTCTTACTACTGAGTCAAATCTGGGTGAGGCATCACTGACCAATACCGGGGGGCTCATTCCAAGCAGTTTTAATACCCACGCTGTTTGAGGATTGATCGCGCCAGCCCTTGCAGGAATAAAATTTTCGTGGTCTCTCTCCTGCAGCAACCAGGCATATCCGATTGCAGAAGCAATTGAGTCGGTGTCCGGGTTGACATGCCCAATCACATAAATTGCATCGTTTGATGTGTATACGCTCATATTTCGCTGACCTTCCGCAGACAATCGGTACTTTCCAAATGTGCAATTCAAATCATGGTGAGAATGTATCGATCAGGAGATGAATGTCACCCCCAACCGGGTACAGGATCGGGCACGTGCAGCCATTCTTGATGTACTCCTGCACTTTTAATTTCGCTTCTTCCGGAGTACCAGAAGCCGTTATTCGCAGGATCAACTCTTCGGGGACAAGATGTTTCGCATGCTGGATTTGATCATGTGTCGCAGGCCATCCTAACAAAGACTGAATCGCGGTGACGACTTCTTCAGATACGCCTGATGCTTTTGCGATATGTGGTTGCTGAGCCAAGTACTGGGTCAGTAATTCTCTGGTTGTGCCTATCGCTGCGTCGTGATCTTCATTGACTGAACACACAATCAGCTGCGGTCGGTCTATTTGATCAAGCGTCTTTCCAACCTTTTTACACCCCTTTTCCAAGAAATCAAGAGCCCTGAGGTTGTATTCAGGTGGGACACAGTAATTCAATACTACCCCATCACACAACTCGCCCGTGAGTTCCATCATTTGGTCACCCGTGGCGCCGATGTAAACCGGTACGTGGCGAGGCTCCTTTCTACCGTGAACGACATCTAATTCGATATTTTTCACGTGCACAAACTCCCCTTCAAATGTCACATTCTCCATAGCCAGCAGTTTTTTCAAAACCACCACCGTCTCACGCATAGCCAAAAGTGGTTTCCTCCTATTGATGCCAACATTTTTTGCCAGAGGATCCCACCACGCGCCAATTCCGCAAATCACTCTATCTTTGGCTAAATCATCCAGCGTCAAGAAAGTCGAAGCGAGCAGCCCAATATTTCGGGTCCAGTTATTAATGACGCCAGAACCAATCTTTATTTTGTTTGTTACCGCTGCGTATGCGGCCATGGGGACAATAGCATCCCGTACCAATCTGCTTTCTGCCTGCCAGACAGCATCAAATCCCTTTTTTTCTGCATATTGCACAAATTCCAATCCATCACGCAGGTCGTGCGAATCTTGAAGGTATAGCGCGACACGGTTCATTTTTCTCCTTATAATGTTCGGTTATTTTTTTGCATCGTTCTGATTCTGAATAGAATTGATAATCTTCTGGATTGTCCAAATCGAATGAAAAGCAATCCATTGCACAGGTATGTATTGCGAGGTTGTTTTTTTTTGCTTCACGCAAATGGTTTCGAAATGAATCACTCCCAAATTTCATTTTTATCATGACCTTTGAGTTTACCAAGAGTGCGTTTGTTCCCTCTAATTTGCTGTCAGGTGCGATGGTGATCGCTGTTTGGCGATTGTTGACATGTATAAATTTTACAATATCTTTAGCATTAACAAGAGGTAAATCCAATGGAAGGATCAGCACAGTAGAAATGCCGTTGAGAAAGGATCTCTTGATTCCCTTCATGACCGCCCAATTTAATCCGAACCATCCAGTTTCCCAGATCAATTTGGATTTCAATTCTTTAGAAATCATAGCAGCGGTTCTGTCCGCTGTAATGATGGTCACTTCACTGATGAGAGAGATTTTTTTCAATTCTGTAATCGTGTTCGCTAAGAGATATTTTATTAACTCCTGTCTTTGATTTTTGTTGATAACAGTCGCCAATCTGGATTTTCCCCTGGCGATGTTTTTTACTGGGATAATGGCTGCGATTTTCATCACTCACCGGCTGGAAGCGTTGAGCTGAAAGATAAAACTTCCTCAGCTAATCGTTTTCGATCATCAGCAGATTTCATATTAATGCCAGTGATTCTGGGCACGATGAACAATTCACCTATTGAAGTAGATAAGGCTGCATCAGTGAGATCAAGCATAAAACCATTGAGAATATCCCTGTAATGTTTGGCAACTGTTACTGCAGACGGATTCATTCCAAGTTCAGCGAACATCTTTGCGGCCGGTCCTTTTATTGATCTTCCGGCTATGATTGGGGAGATGCCTATCACCTTTTTTGATTTCAGTAGGGACCTATATCCAGGAATTGACAAAATCGGATCCAAACTGACCCAGGGATTGGATGGACACAGAATAATCAGATCTGCATTTTTTAAACCGCTTATCGCTGCGGGTAAAGCGCACGCATTTTCATGGCCCTGATACCGAAAGCCAAGGACGGTCGGTTCACAATGACGGTAAACAAAATAGTCTTGAAAATTGAGATCGCCATATTCTTTGGTCGTGACGATCGTCGGCGTTTCATCGTCCGACATTGGAAATATGTCATTTTTAATTTGAAATACATCACACAGTTCGGAGGTTATCCGTGACAGTGGAAAGCCTGCTCTCTGTCTGATTGCCTTAAAAACCTGAGTGCCCATATCCATATCCCCTAACTTAAACCAATCAGGGCCATTTATTTTTATAATATCTGAAAGAGCTGTATATGTATCGTCCGCTATTCCCCAACCAGTAACTGCATTGGCTAAACCTGCCAGCGTGTAACATACTGTATCCAGGTCCGGGCTGATTTTCAACCCGCAGTGGACAAAATCATCACCCGTGTTGACAATCACGCTTAACTCATCCGGGAATAACACGGAAGACAGCCCATCGATTAATTTTGCCCCTCCAACACCGCCTGCCAACGCAACGACCTTCATTATGTTAACGAAAGAGATCCTTTCTTTTTTTTCTATGAAGTTCTTTTGAGGATGTTTCTCGGAGTGGATAAGGAAAACCTCTCACATGGACAACTGGTATACCTTCTGCTGCCTGACCCATAACCAAAGAAGCAGCTGCGGCGAGTTCATCGACCGAACCTATCTGGGTTATCCGTAGGTTAAACCCAAATAGGTCAGGTTTGCCTCTCATATCCACCAGCGCAGGCACTCCTGCCACCCCAATGCTTGTCCCGACGATTCCATTTCTCCAAGCTCGGCCGTGAGAATCAATGATTACAACTCCGGTCGTCTTTCCAGTCTTTATTTTCAATTCGCTGACAATGTTCTTTGCTGATAGATCTGGATCAACTGGCAGCAACAAAACCCAATCACCCGAGCTCGCTGAAAGGGGCTGTACATTGGAATGATCGATTCCCGCGTTTGCGCAAACAAAACCCAGTCTGTGCTCAACGATGATCGTGCCAGGGCGGGTTCGCAATATTTCCGAGCTTTCTGACAAAATCAACTCCACCAATTTGGGATCCTTCTTTACACGTTTGGCGATTTTTATTGCCCTGCGTCCTGGAATTACATCCGCAAGATTTACGAACCGACCTTCTGATTTGGATACGATTTTCTGCGCCAGAACAAATACATCATTTTCAAGAATATGTATCCCGTGATTGTTTACTGCTTTAAGTATTTCCAGAACAAGATTATCCCCCGGTTGAATGATTGGCATGCCTTCAAGAGGTGTTAAAACTAGTGGAGACCTCATCAATTACGGTCAACTCCCGTGATTTTGATTCCCGCATTGTGTATACCAAATTGCTTGTTGATTCCTATTAGAATAGAAGTTAATCCTTCAGGTACAACCGAGTTTTCAATCGGACCCGCATCCCAACCTGTGAGGCCTGTATCTGCGACCAAACCCATAATTAATTCCCTTGTCTCCATGTTCGTCCCACAGACAAACACCTCGCAATTAGAATCGTCCGAATTCATTAATCTTTCGTAGGATATGTTGTGAAACGCTGTACCTAAATTTTTATTCATCCCAAGTATGGAGAGAGCTTCCATGGCAGCACTCCCTGCTGCTGGCATTTGAACTTTGGTCACCATTGGAGGAATTAGAGGAACAGTCACGTCAATTATGAACTTGTCAGCAAGGTATGGTTTTAATGTTTCGCAAATTTCCCTGTGAGCTGTATAAGGGATGGTGAATACTACAACTTCCGCCTTGATCACTGCGGATATATTATTCATGCCAATAACTGGCCTGTTGTTTCGCGTCAGCTGATTGATGACTCTGGCAGCTTCTTGTGCTTTTTCTTCAGCTCGAGAACCGATAATGACCTCGTGTCCCGCGAGAGACCACCTGTATGCAAGCCCTTTTCCTTCTTTTCCAGTACCACCGACAAGCGCAATAATGTATTTACCATTATTCTTTTTCATCACAACCTCACTGATAATTTATCGATTCCGCGTGGTATTTTTCCCATATGTAGCGCGACACTTCCAAAGCTTGACGGGTAATATCCTTTTCGTCTATCGTTATAAGTTTTCTGGCTGCCATCAAGACTTTTCCAGCCACAATTGTTGTAGTTATCATTGAATCTCTGAATCCAAACAGTATGTGCCACGGTAAATTTCCAGGGTTTATCTCAGTGAAAGGACTGTAATCGACCAGTATCAGGTCCGCTGCAGCTTTTTCTTCGATCACCCCGAATTTCAAGCCAGAAAAAGATTGGTTTGCCAGTTCACGATTGTTTTTTACGGAGATCTGTATCACTTTATCTGCTGGCATGCGTCTTGGATCTTTGTTCCACAATTTATGGGCAAGATAACATGCTCGCCATTCTTCCCACATCGAATTTGAAAAACCATCATTCCCCATAACGACTTTCATTCCCGCTCTCAGCACGCTTTCGATGTCTGCAAGACCTACCCCGTTGTTCATGTTCGATCGGGGCTGGTGAGCCAGCCAGGATTCATTGACTTGGAGTAATTCCAATTCATGCTGATCAAGATAGACACCATGAGCAATGATGGTGTTCTTGCGCAGTAATCCGTGGGTATTCAATCTGTCAATCACCCTCAATCCATATTTATCGAGGCTGTCATATTCGTCGCAGCTGTGCTCGGCTGCGTGTAAGTGAAATCCTGTCCCAACAGGAGTTCTTTCTCTAATTTTTTTCAATGTACTCTCACTCAGAGAGAGGCTCGCGTGCAGACCAAAATGCGCTCTCAATAAATCCGGCTTTTCACTTTCAACAAATTTTAAAAAATTGAGATTCTCCTCGATGCCCTGATCGACCCCTGTGACACCTGCCCGATCCGAGACCTCATAACACAGATCGGCTCGTATGCCGGTTCTGCGAACCACTTCCGCGATGCAGCCAAGCGAACCAAGGATTTCTCTTTGTGACGCATGATGATCAAACAGCATCGTTGTGCCGTGTTTAATCGCATCCATGATGCACACCAAAGCGGATAGTTTTACAGCTTCTTGATCAAGGACTTTATCTAAAGGCCACCACAATTTTTTCAAAATTTCCGGAAAAGTCTGCGCAGGATCTCCTTTTAAAACCATGCCTCTTGAAAACGCACCGTAGAAATGCGTGTGAGCACAAATATTCCCTGGCATTGCCAGTTGCCCTGCGCCATCGATTACTTCTTCCTGGTAATCGGCTAATCCAGTCATATTTCTGAATACTTTCGTAATAATTCCATTTTGAATTTCTATCGCCCCATTCTCAATTATCTCGTTATTTTCATTCCAGGTGATGATTCTGACATTTTTTATAAGCATGACCATTCTCCTAAAAATAACTGCCAATCTTCAGATTCCCAATACAAATTGATTATGCAATATAATCATGAAATATAACATAGGAGACATCATTATGAGTTCAATTGGAAACGCCATTCTCTATGCACGGAAAAATGAAAAGCTTTTTCTGAGCGAGTTAATTGAGTTCCTCAGGATTCCTTCCATATCCACTAACCCTGAATCAAGTTTCGATATTCAGCGAGCTGCTGAATGGATAGCCAAAAAATTAAAGCACGTCGGTATTGATAATGTCAAAATAATTCCTACCGAAGGGCATCCTATCGTGACAGGTGAATACTTGAAAGCGGGTGCGGAAAAACCCACCGTCCTGCTTTATGGACATTATGATGTTCAACCAGTGGAGCCGCTTGATCTCTGGAATTCGGGACCTTTTGAACCTTTAGAATCGGGTGATTTTTTATACGCACGAGGATCATCGGATATGAAAGGTCAAATAATAGCAAGCATCGGCTCGATTGAAGCGATTATGAAAACCGATGATTTCCCTGTTAATTTAAAATTTCTGATAGAGGGAGAAGAAGAAATTGGATCCCCCTCTCTTTTAAAATTTCTTCAAGAACAAAAGGGTTTACTCAGCAGTACGTTCGCGCTCAATCCGGATACTGGAATGATAGCACCAAATATCCCGACCATCGTGTACGGGTTAAGAGGTTTGGCTTATTTTGAAATTCGGGTGTACGGACCAGAGCATGATCTTCATTCGGGAGTATTTGGGGGGGTGATTCACAATCCAGCAAACGCACTGGCACAAATCATTGCCGGCATGCATGATCAAGAAGGAAAAGTGGCATTACCAGGATTTTACGACGATGTCTTTGAAATCAGTCAGGAAGAAAAATCTGAACTGGCCCGGCTTCCGATGGATGATCAGTATTATCTCCACCAAACCAATTCCCCCGCAGTTTTTGGCGAAAAAGGTTTTTCTTCAACGGAACGTGTTGGAGTAAGACCTACGCTAGATGTCAATGGTTTGTTATCCGGGTTTACAGGAAAAGGATCCAAAACGATTATCCCTGCCTGGGCAATGGCCAAAATATCAATGCGTCTTGTTCCCAATCAGGATCCAGCGAAAGTATACGATAGCCTTGTCGAGTATATGAGAATTCGTGCCCCTAAAACAATACGCTGGGAGATAATTAAATTAGGTGCAGGTCCGGCTTGCACGACTGATCCGAAATTTCCTGCCACGCAAGCCTTGGCAAAAGCATTGGAATCAGTATGGGGTGTCAAGCCAGTCTATAAACGTGAAGGAGGAAGCGTGCCAGTCGTTGCAGAGATGCAGCAAGTCCTCGGTTTGCAATCAGTTCTGACAGGTTTTGGGCTTCCCGACGACAATATTCATTCTCCCAACGAGAGAATGCACATACCTACTTGGAAAAAGGGCATCGAAGCGCTTATCCACTTCTTTTACAATCTATAAATGACAGACAAATTAAAACTACCCAACTACGGAGGACAGGCTCTTATTGAGGGCGTTCTGATGAGAGGTCCAGATAAAATATCCGCTGCATTTCGATTGCCGGATAATTCCATCTTGCAGAAGGTTGAGGATCTACCGAATATTTATCGTGCGAAAATATTTATCTTGCCATTTTTCAGGGGTTTAACCCTCCTCTGGGATGCACTTGTCCTTGGATATAAATATCTCATGGTATCAGCCAATTATCAGGTTGAAGAAAACGAGAAAATCGATAAGAAATCGTTCGCGTGGAGTCTTATCGTTTCTTTATTCATTTCGATTCTGGTTTTTTTTGTCGGTCCCGGAGTCCTGAGCAAATGGATAGGAGAATTTTTCGATTGGATTCCACTAGTTCGGAATATTTTTGAGGGACTTCTGCGATTGTTGGTGATCTTCCTATATCTGATCATCATTGGCAATAATAAGGAGATATCACGCGTGTTTCAATATCACGGCGCAGAACATAAAACAATCAACGCTTACGAATCGGGAGTAGAACTAACACCAGAAAACATATCATCCGTATCCCGATACCACCCAAGATGTGGCACGTCATTTACCCTCACGCTAGTCATATTTTCAATTATCATATTTGTAGTTTTAGGCGACCTGCCTATGCACCTGATTATCATTACTCGCATTCTTTTCCTGCCGCTCATCGCCATGCTCGCTTATGAATATATTCGTTTTCTTTCAAAGAATATGGATGTTCCATTGATCAGGTATTTATCCTATCCGAATATGCTTCTTCAGGGATTGACAACCAGAGAACCCGATCGGGATGTACTAGAAGTAGCTATTGCAGCATTTAAAGGCCTGCAAAAACCAGCATGATAACGCACTTGTTTGACACATCACAACGCTTTTAGTATAAAGGAACAAGGAAAGGAAATTTCTGGTCACATTTTGCAAATCCTTAGCGAGAAAGGTCAGACATTTTTCATGATGAAGATCCTTTTCGTAGGCATTGAGGAAATATTATCAGGACGCGTTTATGGAAGCGGTGATACATTTCTTTCAAAAAAAAAGCTCACAATCGTACTTCGGCCGCGTGCTGCGCGCTTTCGGGATTGATCAAACATTTTTTAGGTGTTCGGTATTCGCATTGACCGAACACCAGGAGGATGCTTATGTCATTAAAACAAAACCTGGAGTCCGACCTGCTGCAATCAACACGGGCAGGAAATCAACTTAAAAAAAATGTGATCAGGATGGTTCTATCCAGCATCAAACTACTTGAGGTTGAAAAAC
Organism: uncultured Anaerolineaceae bacterium; assembly: GCA_964498605.1. GTDB lineage: Bacteria > Chloroflexota > Anaerolineae > Anaerolineales > Anaerolineaceae > JBGQAS01. The sequence continues at coordinate 30,906 of CAZCHK010000006.1, forward strand.
AGCAAGCAATGGATGATCCAGGCGTGATCAATGTTCTGCAAAAAGAAGTAAAGCTGAGATTTGAAACGATTGAAGAAGCGAAAAAAATCAACAGGTCTGACCTGATTGCACAGAACAACGCTGAAATTGAAATACTTGAGTCCTATTTACCTGCGCAGTTATCTGAAGCTGAGCTGGTGTTGATCGTAAAAAAGAAAATTTCCGATTTGAACGCCAAAGATATCAAGGACATGGGAAAAGTGATCAAAGAAGTCATCCCGGAAGTATCCGGGAAAGCCTCCAATGCCACAATCAGTCTGGTCGTGCGTACTTTGTTAGAAAAATGAAACAAAAGAGGCCAACCAAAGAGCAACCACGAAAAAAACCAGGCTCTGGATTATTTTTCGTCATTTGGGGATTGGTAATTTTCGCTTTCACGCTCTTGGGTTTGATATCTCCCATTGCTCTAAGGCCAAACATTTACTCAGTCAGTATCAACCAGATCTCACAAAGTGATATTCAAGCACCTTACACATTGGAGTTCATAAGTGAAATACGAACAGAAGAGGCAAAAGCGAATGCTGAGCAAGAAGTAGAGCTTGTCTTTTCTCCCGTGCCTTCGGTACGCAAAACGCAAATTATTCTGCTCCAGTCGATACTGGATTCCATAACGCAAATCAGAGGCCATTCCGATTATCTGTTTTCTGATAAATCCGACGCAATTACCGCATTATCAGAAATTGAAGTCTCGTCAGACCAGATATTTCAGCTGATCAATATGTCAAACGAGAAATGGTCGATTTTAAAAGAAGAATCAATTCGGGTGCTCAACACTGTGTTATCTGAAAACATAAAAGAAGCCCAGGTCGTAGAAAAAACCAATAATCTCCCCATCGACTATATCAAGTTCTCCGAATTCGATAATTCTTTAATCGTTTCACTTGTAAAGCCTTTCGTTGTTGCCACGTACTTTTACGATTCAGAAGCCACAAATTATAAACGGCAGGCCGCCATTGCTGCAATTGAACCAGTAAAGGTAACAAAACGGAATGGTGAAATCCTTGTCCGCAAAGGCCAGCAAATAACGCCAGAAATATACGAAGCGTTGAAGGCGTTTAATTTGGTTGGTGGCAAAACGCAATGGCAGGATATTGTTTCCGCAATTGCGCTTTCAATAACCATTGGTATGGCAGTAATTCTTTTTTTCAATTCAATCCCGATGAGAAATGAATGGGGGAAATCTCTCATTGTCACAATTTCAACTTTGTATCTCGCATTTCTTTTCTCAGCGCGGTTTATTGTTCCCAATCGGGCAATTGTGCCTTTTCTCTTCCCTATTCCAGCCTTTGGTTTGTTAATTTCGATCTTCTTTTCACCACAAATTGGCATTTTATTTTCCTTATGTTTAAGTATGTTGATCGGTTTCAACATCACTTCGGGTGTTGAAATTAGTATTTTCCACTTTATCTGCAGCCTGTGTGCAATACTTGGTCTTGGAAAGGCAAAACGTGTAGCGGATTTCTTCCTTTCAGGCGCGATCATAGGAATTGTCGGGAGTTTAATCGTTATCAGTTTTCGATTGCCCAACCCTTTGAATGATTGGGTGGGTTTGTTGACACTTTGCGGAGCTGCTTTTGCCTGTGGAATTTTTTCATCAAGCTTCGCGCTGCTTTTGCAGTTCATAATATCCCACATGTTGGGGTTGCCCACCCCATTAAGATTGATCGATCTTTCCAGATCCGATCATCCTCTTCTCCAATATTTACTTCAAAATGCACCGGGCACTTACCAGCATAGTCTTCTTGTTTCGAGTATGACCGAGAAAGCTGTTTCAGATATTGGCGGTAACGCGTTGCTTGCCCGAGTCGGAGCGTTGTACCATGATATTGGTAAAGCTGCCAACGCACCATTTTTTATTGAAAATCAGCCGCCTTCTAAGTCGAATCCTCATGAAAAGCTTTCACCTGAAAAAAGCGCGAGCATAATTATCGGACACGTGACCGATGGATTACATCTCGCAAAGAAATATCATTTACCCAAACAGCTAATAGATTTTATTCTAGAACATCATGGGACATTGTTAACCAGGTATCAGGTTGCAAGGGCTTTGCAGGATTCTGAAACCAAAACCAAAAAATTGGATTATGAAAAATTTCGATATCCGGGGCCGCCTCCCAGATCCATAGAAACTACCGTCCTAATGCTGGCTGACCAATCTGAAGCCAGGGTTCGTGCGGAAATGCCGGTGGATGAAACCCAAATCTTAAGCATCATTGAGAAGGTGATCGATTTTGCCCGGTCAGAAGGTCAGTTGAATGACTCCAGCATATCCTTCCAGCAGCTCTCTCAAATTAAGGATTCGTTTGTTAGATTTCTTCAAAACACATACCACCCCCGGATTCGTTACCCTGATGATAGTCCAAAAAATAATGGGGTAGATCACAAAAAAAATGCTTAAGTTATGGATCCATCCATTCTTCCGATCACATATATCGTTCAAGTTCATCGATGAAACATTGAATTCAGTTATATGTTTTCTTTGCCTAAACAGGACAGACACCGTTTCTGTCATCATTACCACAAACCGCAGAATCAAGAGTCTAAATAATAAATATCGAAATATAAATGAAGTTACGGATGTTTTGGCTTTCAACCAGGACTGTCGAATGGAAGATGGCAGCGTCTTTTTAGGAGAGATCATAATCGCGTTTCCTCGATTGTTGAAGCAGGCAAGAACAAAAAAAGTGAATTTCCGGAATGAGCTCAGATTGCTGCTTGTTCACGGACTTCTCCACTTGACAGGATTCGATCACGCAACGGCCAAAGATAAAAAGGAGATGTGGTCGTTGCAGGCAAATATATTAACCACGCTGGGTGTTAAAACCGAATCGCTTGCTTTGGGAGATGATGTGAGTGACTGAGATGCGTTTTGGAACTGTCGGTTCTCCAAGAACTACTGCTTCGAAACCAGGCGGAAGTATTGGTGCTATTCAAGAAATCCGACACCTGGGATTAAATGCGCTGGAACTTGCCTGGGTTTACTCCGTTAATGTTACAGAAAAAACATGCCAGGCAATCAACACTGCGGGAGAGGCAAATGATGTTCACCTCAGTATTCACGCTCCTTATTTTATAAATTTAAACGCCTCTGCTGTTCAATGGGAAATGTCAAAAAAAAGGTTAATGGATGCTGCCTACTTTGGTAATTTGGCAGGAGCCTCTGATATCGTGTTTCACCCGGGGACATATTTTGGGCAATCTCCCCTTGATGTTCTCAAAATTGCAATCCCCAGATTATCAGAGTGCAGGCATGAACTGGACAAAATGGGGGTTTCAGCTCGCCTGCGACCTGAAACGATGGGAAAATCTGCCATGCTGGGCTCTCTGGAGGACACGCTCAAATTAAGCGAAGAGGTAGCCGGTGTATTTCCGTGCCTAGATTTTGCCCATCTCCATGCTCGAGCAGGTGACGGGTCGGTAAATTCATACGCGGAATGGATGCATGTAATCGATAAATACCGCAAATCACTGGGAGAACAGTCTATTCTCAGTTTGCATATTCATGTATCAGGCATAGAATATTCATCTAAAGGAGAAAGAAATCACCTCCCATTTGCGGAAGCAGACTTCGATGTCATTGGGTTATTGAAAGCATTAAGAAACACAGGATCTTCCGGAAGAATACTATGCGAAAGTCCTATCCTTGAGGAAGACGCACTATATTTAAAAAATCTGTGGGAAGAAAAACCTTAGATAAAATCACGTAAATTGTGCTCAACCGCGTAAGCAGCTGCTTCTGCCCTGTTGCTTACGCCAAGCTTTGACAAAATACTGCTGACATAATTTCTGACCGTACCTTCGCCAAGGTAAAGTGTACGGGCAATCTCACGATTTGTTTTGCCTTCGGATACCAGCAAAAGCACATGTCGCTCTTGCTGACTAAGATCAGCGAACGCTGATGCCTCCTCCTCTTTTACCGCTCTTCGCACTTCTTGAAAGACACGCTGCGTCACTGCAGGATCAAGCAAAGCCTCTCCTTTTCCGACCGATTCAATTGCCTTGATCAGGTCTTCGCCTCCGATTTGCTTCAACACATAGCCAGACGCTCCAGCTCGAATCGCTGAAAATAACATCTCATCTTCTGCATACGAAGTCAACATGATTACTTTGATTCCCTGATAATTGGCTGTGATCTGCTCGCAAGCTTCTATTCCTGACATGCCAGGCAACCGAATGTCCATCAGCACAACATCGGGTTTCATGCGAGAAGTCAGCTCTAATGCATCTCTGGCATTGCTTGCTTCTCCAACGATCTCGAATTGTGTGTGCCTCTCCAGTAATGATTTAAGTCCTAAACGGACTACTTCGTGGTCATCCACGATAATCAAGCGGTATCTTGCCATAATGATCCTTGGGAAATTAATCTTGTATCCATTATAACAACATCGAACCATAATTCCGGATATGGTAAACTAGATTTGATACCAATATTATCCACGCGGTTCCTGATGATAAAAACAAATCTTCAAAATCTAACCAATCCACTGAGCAACTTCCTTTCATTAAAGGTATGCGATTCATTTTCCTCAAAATTTTTTGGTCTGATGGGCAAGCCAAAAATGGGTGAAGATGAAGGCCTGCTCTTCATCAACAAAAAAGAATCGATCATGGAATCCAGCATACACATGTTCTTTATGAGATTTGACATTGCGGTTATTTGGATTAATAAAGAAAATCGAGTCGTTGACAAAGCAATCGCAAAACGCTGGCACCCGTATTACGCTCCAAAAAAACCCTCCCTATGCTTGATCGAGACACATGTACACAGGTATAAAGATTTTCAAATAGATGATCTTCTGGAAATTCAAAGTGCATAAAATCCTCTTAAGCCTACTTCTTTTTCCAGTCTTGTTTTTCGCTACCTGCCCTGTTAACGCTCAAGAAGGCGAACTACCCACTTATGTAGTACAAACGGGAGATAACTTATCCAGCATTGCTGCAAAATTTGGAGTCACTCAGCAGGAACTGATAAATGTCAACGAGCTGATCAACCCAGACATAATCTCAGCCGGCCAAATCCTGAAAATTCCTGGACTAGAAGGTATTCATGGAGTGCTTACAGCCTACACGGCAGACATCGGAGAAGATATTCATTATCTTACCCAGTACTTCCAAATAGAACCCGAGACATTTATTCGATTGAACCGGCTTTCATCCGCAAGTGAAATCTACGCTGGGTCCACGTTAATCGTCCCGATATCAGAAGCAGCGAGCGATGGAAGAAGGCTGCATAACATTTTTGATAATAATCTGTTACAGATTTCCGCGGTATATGGCGAAAATCCCTGGAAAATTAAACTGCAGCAGCAAGAGTACGACAGCAGGTATTTCGTGTTTAAGAATATGCCGTTGTTAACTTTTGTCGGGATGTTCACGAATACCTTCACGGATGAAGCTCCGCATCAAATTTCTGTCAATCCTTTACCCTTGATACAGGGATCAACAGTGGTTGTAAGAATCTCTGCTGGTCAACCCGTAGACATTTCAGGCACTCTGGGAAGTGCCATATTGCATTTTTTCCCGCTGTCACCTGATGAATACATCGCTCTGCATGGAATCTCCGCCATCGCAGAAACAGGATTACTACCATTGGAGATCAAGATTTCTTCAGAGAAGAACAGCGCAAATCTCACACAAAATCTTTTGCTTCTGCCCATGAATTTTTTTACTGAAACTCTTCAGGTCGATCCAATCACCATTGACCCCGCGGTTGTGAAACCTGAAGAGGAGCTAATCCGCTCCATAATTGGGAAAGTTACTGATCAAAAATATTGGAGCAATTTATGGGTTTATCCGACTCTTGAACCTGATTGCATTTATTCGAAATATGGTAATCGTAGAACATATAATGGAAGCGATTACGCCAGCTTTCACGCAGGTGTAGATTACAGCACCTGTTATGTTGACTCTTTGGATATTTATGCTGCAGCGGATGGAAAAGTAGTGTTTACAGACTTACTCACTGTACGAGGATACTCAACATTCATTGATCACGGATGGGGTGTTTATTCCGGATATTTTCACCAAGCAGAAATCTATATCGAAGAAGGAGATCTTGTTTCGGCCGGTCAACTCATAGGGAAAATTGGAGATACCGGCCGCGTTACAGGGCCACACCTTCACTTTGAAGTGTGGGTGAATGGAGCTCAAGTGAATCCCGTTGATTGGCTAACAAAAATTTATCCGTAAGGTATAATATACGCCGGTTTCTTTCACAAATTATGGATCACTTAGACGAAAAATCAAAAAAATACTGGGAAGACTTTTCCACCACTCCGGAGGACATAGAGTATCTGTACAATCAGCTGTTAGAATTGGAGGTACCCCAGACCTCATGCGAGCTGACTTCAACCTTAATCTCTCATCGACTTGATTTGCTCGAGACAGCAAAAAAACAATTGAATCCTGATTGCGTGAGGTATTTACCACAGGAGACTTATAAGGTCGGTCAAACGCTTCTTTTCGAAAATCTGGACAACACTACAGGCATAGTTGTCACAGTACGCAAAGGAAACAACCCCCAGTATTCAGATTTTGATGTGCTTGAAGTCGAAATTGGAAACAGGAAACGCATGTTCGCTGCTCGATTATCTGATCATGCTCTGAATAATCCAAAAATCCAGACAGCTGCAAGCCAAGCAAGTATTTATGAAGAAGTAGTTACGATGTTTGGTCAAAACATTCAAAGGGAACTTCTTAAATTACTTAACGAAAATGAGGACCTGGTTCTTATCGCCGGCAAATGGTTTCCCAGATCGCTTCTGGTGCATGTAAACGCCGGGCACCTCAACCTTGCGGAAGCTTTGCTCGAAGAGGCGAACGGCGGTCCGCTATCAACAAAAATGATCATCGATCAGGTGGAACTCCCAAAAGACGTCAATGCGAAGCTAATTGATTTTTCGATCGATCTGGCTTTACAAGAAGATGGCCGATTTGATGAGGTAGGTGCAATTGGGCAAACCCTGTGGTACCTCAGGCGGCTTGAACCACCGGAGGTACTGAATCGTCCAAAATTCCTGGATTACGAGAATAAAGCGATTGATGATCCCAGTGTAACCAAAATTGTCAACAGCTTTGAAGGGAATCCCTGTGACGAATTCGAGCCTGGTGCTTTTGGGGACAACAATATCTCAGATACTTCAATCGCTTTAATCTTCCCGCACTGGCGCGCTGGTACTTTGCCGCTCACTAGTTCCCTGTCAGAATTGTTTCCCACCTCAGTGGAAACTCCACGGATTTTGTTAGAATTTATTGACAGAGACACAGGCACCTCTTTTCCAGGTTGGGTTGTTCGACCGATGAAATATGTTTTTGGCTTATCAGAGTGGTACCAGAAAAATGGACTCATTCCGGGTTCGATCATTCATCTTCATAAAACCCAGGATCCCAGAAGGATAATGATCTGGGTTGACAAGAAGAAACAGAATCGCGAATGGATCAAATCAGTCATAATTGGTTCAGACAATGAAGTTGTTTTTGCGATTTTAAAACAAGCGATCAATGCGTCTATCGATGAGCGGCTGGCGATTTTTATTCCTGAATATTCAGCCCTTGACAATATCTGGAACGATCCGAACAGAAATCGGAACACTTTGGAGAAATTGGTTGTAAAGACGGTTCGAGAGCTCTCTAAGTTAAACCCTCAAGGACATGTTCATGCCCAAGAATTATATGCAGTGATAAACATCCTGCGTCGTTGCGCCCCAAAACCTCTTGTCCAGGTGCTTTTAGGAAATGAAAGTATTTCACACGTCGGAGATCTTTATTTCAGGTTAGAGGACGCCTAGCAGAAAAGGTAAAGGTGCAGTAAATCAATGCAAAGTATCTCGCGTTCTAGTCTAATAAAACCTACAGCTGACACACCCTTTTCCATAGATTTTGACTGGTGGGAAAGGCAAAACCTGAACTGGAAGGTTTTATTGCGCAATCACCTGTGCGAAGAGCATCGAAAAGCGTTTTCTGAAACGATTGATGATTCATTTGTTGATTGGGTCGACCCAACAACTGCAGAAATTTCCATCGTTGATGGGATTCAACAAGCTTTGATGACTCACTGCTCAAAACAACCTGGTTTTCTCAAAGACATGCCCATCGTAGACTCGTTGTTTTTTACATTGCTCATTCACGGAAATCAGCCCTTATCTGCAAATCAAATGGCAGATATAATTGGAATTCCCGCGGTTCGAATATTACAGGTCGTTGGGGGAAATGCAGTTCAAAAGGGTATTCGTCCCCATCGGGATTAAGAACCTGCCCCTGTGGCTCAATGGATAGAGCACCGGACTTCTAATCCGATGGTTGTGAGTTCGAGTCTCACCAGGGGCGCTAATTTTGATACTACAATGACATCGATCGTAAAATACATTGCGAATTAATTGAAAATTTGAATGAAACAATAATCATTATTGTTATGAACATATTAATCGTCGATGATGACAAGACAATGACTTTTCTACTTTCAAAGCTACTGCAACTGGAGAAAATCAAAAGTACAATTTTCAGCGGTAGCTCTATCGAAGATTTAATAGAAATCATAATATCAAATGAATATGACCTGGTATTAATGGATATTTACTTAGACAAATTCAATGGATTATCTGCCTTGAAGGCTATTCGTGGCAGGGAGAAATTAAACCAGATTGTTCTCATGACATCAGGAATGGATAAGAGATCTGAATGCATATCTGCGGGAGCGGATGAGTTCTTACAAAAACCTTTTATGCCTGAAGAGATGCTGAGTCAGATTCGCCGGCTTGTTGGGGAATGTCCATGATCAATGTAGCAATTCTGACAATTTCCGATAGGTGTTCAAAAGGCGAACGAACAGATTCCAGCGGTCCAGCATTGCAGGATTTTTGCGGAAATCTTGGATGGGTTGTTAAAGCACAGGAAATTTTACCTGACGACGAGGCGCGAATTACAGCAAGATTATCGGATTGGTGTGATGAAAACGCGATCGATTTAATCCTTACTACTGGCGGAACGGGATTCTCTCATCGCGATATCACTCCAGAAGCTACTTTGAAAGTTATCAGGCGGCCAGCTCCTGGTATTATGGAACACATTCGCCGTCAAAGTATTGAGGTGAATAAACATGCCATTCTGTCAAGAGGCTTGGCTGGAATACGTGGATCCACGTTGATCATCAATCTTCCCGGAAGTGAGTCTGCAGCTTTGGAATGCATCAGATATGTTTATGACGTGATACCCCACGCCTGCGAGCTGCTAAAAAATGATAAGGACTCGGAAAAGAACCATAAATTGTAATGATTTCGTAATTGATTTTTCGATATATTGTTGTAGAATATATGCAACTAAAAAACTGGAGGTTAAGATGCGTCGTTTGAAAATGCTACGGTATACATTGATAGTACTGACTCTTTTGACAATCGTGGGAATCTTTTTGTTGTTCTTCCTCCCGCTGAGAACAGCCCCCAACGCTTTAATGGCCGTGTTATCACAAACATGGTATATATACTTGATTGTGATTGCCGCTGCGCTGGTTATTTATTTGATTATTTGGCTTCTATTTGGAAAAAAGAAATAATTAACCGTGACACTTACTTAAATGAATGAAAGAAGCTGCTCTATTTTAAAGCAGCTTCTTTCATTTCCAGTACTTGTAATAGGTTGTCGTGGTTTCTGATGATTACATGCCGCAAGGTGCTGGTTACTTTTTCATCCACGTCTTTGGTTTTTTGTCTCGCAAATGAATCACCATCAACCAATACTACCAATGCATTCGCTCCGCGCCTAACCAAAGACTCGTATGCCGATGTCGTACCCGGAGAATCATCCGCAGTGATGATAACAACTGTACTGTGGTTTTGAATCGCGGACAATTGTGATTCGATAACAGCTTGAATTGGAAGTTCTCCCGTGCAGCTGGCTAAGGCAAGGCTTTCCATGATCTTTCCCAACTGGCGCTGTCCCCGTTCTGGGCTTAGAAACTGGCATATTTCATCATTAATAAAAAAACCTACACTCTGTCCTTGTTGGAGATAATAATCAGCGATGGATGCCGCGATACTCACACAATACTCGAAACTATCTTCTGGTAAGGAAAAATCATACACTTTTGTCCGATTCCCATGGCGGTCAATTTCAGGTATTTTCAACTCGGAATTGCTCTCAAAATGATTCCCCTTATTACCATCTAAAAAAATCCATACCGTTGACTTGGGATCCTGATCGAATTCTTTGGAAATTAATTTTCCATACTTTGCAGTGGATCTCCAGTGAATTCGAGTCAGTGAGTCTCCTTGTTTATAGTCACGAATACTTGAAAAATGAGGAGTTTGATCCCTGGAATTGGATTGTACAGCTTTCCCGCCACTAAACTGCCCTGAAGGATTATAAAACCGTGAAATTTTAATTTTATATGGGTATATGACAATACTATTTTCAGCTTTAATGGTCTTTTCAGAGGTAAATAATCCCAAAGGGTCACATGAAGATATTTTTATCGGTCCCAGATGGAAAAATCCTCGTTTAACAAGAACAAACATCGAAGTAAATACCCTTTGACTTTTCGGTGGCAGAAACGTAATTACTCTAGAAGATCTTGTTCCTGGTAAACCAGAGTGGTCCTCTAATTCTATCCAAAGCTTAGGAAAGCTGGAGTAGTTAAAGATCTCTACTCGCTCGCGAAAGACAGTTCCAACCTGTCTGATTCGATGAAATGGATATCTCTTCACTGCAACGCCTTGCAGTGAAAAACGAACTGTTACAAAACACACGATGAGAAAACAACACAGGCCGAAAAATAATCTTTGGAGAAGTATTTCATGCGAAATCCACGCGCTCCCTCCTGTTGCCGCAAGTATGCACAAAAACATCCAAAAATTCTTATTGGGCTTCATTGCTCTTCTCGAAAATTCCCTGGGGGAATAGGTGTCAATTCAACGATTTCATTGACTATATCTTCCGCCGTCCTTTCCTGTATCCTGGTTGATGGTTGAATGATCATCCTGTGAGGAAAAATGAAGCGCGCCAAATCTTTGATATCGTCAGGCAGTAAAAAATCGCGCTTGTTGATTGCCGCCAGCACCTGCCCTGATCGATACAAACCAAGACTTGCTCTCGGGCTAACGCCGAGATAAATGTCTACATGCTTTCGTGTCGCACTGCTCAGATCAGATATGTACCTTTTCACAGGATTTGCTATTCGAACACTTTTTATCGCTTCTTGGACAGCAATGATTTCCTGCTTGGTGCAAACAGGTGTCAAGCTTTCAATAGGGTGATTATATTGCTGGCTGTCCATTATTTTTACTTCATCGTGTGGTGAGGGATATCCCAACGCAACCCGAAGCAGAAACCTGTCCAATTGCGCTTCCGGTAATGGAAATGTGCCTTCGTACTCAATCGGATTTTGAGTTCCCATAACAAGAAAGGGAAGCTCCACTGTTCTTGTAATCCCATCCGTGGTTACCTGCTTTTCCTCCATAACTTCTAACAAAGCTGATTGGGTTTTTGGTGTCGCTCGATTGATCTCATCAGCCAAAACGATATTTGAAAAGATCGGCCCTGGGTTAAACTGGAACTTCTTTTTTACTTGATCATATATTGACACACCCGTGACATCACTTGGAAGCATATCCGGTGTAAATTGTATGCGACTGAAGCTGCAGTTCAAGGACTTTGCCAGCGCCTTTGCTAACATTGTTTTTCCTGTGCCTGGCACATCTTCGATCAGCAAGTGTCCGTTGGCAAATAAGCAAACAACAACGTAAGTCAGAATGTCCCTTTTTCCAATGATCACTTTTTCGAGATTTCGAACTAATCGTTCGGACAGATTATCAATCCGTAATTTTGAATTTTTCATGAATTCTCCTTTTCGTTTTCAATTTTATTGACACAAGCAGGATTACTACGATCGACAGCCCAGTGACTGATCCTATCAAACCAGCCAAGTAGGATGTTGGTCGATATTGGATCTCCACGTGATGTAACCCTTGAGGGATAAATACTGTCTTGAGAAAACCATTGCCATAATGGATTGGTGTAGGTTCTTCGTCTACTCTTGCTATCCAGCCAGGAAAATTTGAATCGGCTACCTGCAGATAACCAAGCTCCGAAGCTTGAATATCAAAGCTGAGAAAATCTGATCGCATCGACACATTGAAGATCCTGAATTCCGGCGTCGGGTTGCAATCCTCTCGAGCTAAGCTGACAGCTGGATTTTCGATGACAACAACATTATCCCAGGATTCGCCTTGAGTGATTGATGCGTTCAAGATCTCCAATGATTCTTCAAAATCCTTCGTATCTATGGAACAAGTGTAGAAATGATAATATTGACCTGGTTGGATTGGTATTTGTTCTATAATCTCCCTATTCTCCTCTTTCAGAACAATAAAATGAGATATGTTTAACAACCGAAGAAATTTTTGCTGTCCTTCCTGGTCCCAGGAATTAATGGTTTCTAGCATCCGCGAATATTTTTCAGGAACAAAGGGATCATAATTGTTAAATGAAGGAGTGTTTTGCAGAATATTCAGGTTAGCAAGAGAAAAATTGTAAATATCAGGCCACGAACTTACTGCATAAAAATCAGAAAAATTAAAGAAAGTCGAGTATTTGATTTTTTCTTCTGCTTCTAAGCTCCAAAATACCCTGGGTTCGATTTCATTTACATTTGTCCTGCCGATTTTATTCCAAAAATCCATGCTCACACCTGGAGGATACGGTATCCACGTAACAAGCAGGTCGATTGCGAGAAATCCAATGATCATGCTATCCCAAATTCCAGGATTTTTTATCCTCTTTTTCAGGAGAAATAGACCGCAAGATACACCAAAACTGATTGAAAAAACAAGTATTGAAATGAGTAGTACCTGTTTAACATCACGGAAGATAAAGCTGACAGCAACTGTTGTTATGATTATCCCTGCAGAAGCTGCCAGGAGCAATCGGCACGAATACCGCATCCACCCACGTAAAGGGGGAACACTGTCAAATCCTATTGCAGCCAAAATGGAAAGCGAGGTCGTCGTCCAGATCAACATACGCTCAGGAGCCTGAAACAGGTCAAAAGTAATAACATGCTGATAAAGGAATCTATAAATGGGGGTATATTTACCAAATGATATTATCAATGAAATAATAATTGCGATCAATAAAAAAATGGATATCCGCCTCACTTTTACTGAACGGTCTTTCTTGAAAATCAACACAATAGCGTAAAACGCCAGAAGAATGGAAATTATTCCGATGTAAGAAGCATCTTCCCAATAAGCGCCTTTTCCCCATGTTGTTCCAGCAGCAGGAGATCCAAAGAAGTTGGGCAGAAATAATGTGAGAAGCTTTGGAGGCCACAAAGAATAATTGGCTGCGTAGTCATAATCTAATGATGTGGAGCGTTGTGAGTTGAATAAATATTCCGCTGTCGGAACCAGTTGTATTGCGCTGATTAATATCGCGACAATAAAGCTACACGCAATATGAATGAATAATTTGAGTTTATGATTCCATAAACTGAACTCTCCGGATCTGAAAATTGTCCACGCAACACAAAATACTATCGAATACCAGGCGCTTTGGGCGTGCCCTGCAAAAAACAATAATGAAATAAACAAGGTGAGAATCAAGATTCTGGAAATCCTGACCGTTATATCGCTTTCTTTTTGCTGATATGAGAGTATTAACTTCTCGATGCTAAAAAGAATCCATGGAAACCACGTGAGTGTCAAAATTATTGGGAAAAAATTTATCCGAGCTATCATGTAACCGCTCAGAGAGAAACTCATCGCCGCCAGAGCTTGTGCCTTGGCGCTCATCCCTAGCGTTTTAACAAAACAAACCATGCCAATACCTGCCAGCATGAGATGAAGGCAAATGATGACAGTGTTCCCGGATGCAAGGCCAGGCACTTTCCCTATCAAGAAGAAAATGAATAAAACCCATGTAGAAGGATAAAAAAATGCGGATTGGTAATTTGCAATCAGTGGAGCGCCTAACCCGTTCCGGGGATTCCACCAGGGAAATGTTCCATCCAAAACGTCTGTAAACATGGCACTTTGCCAGGGGATATATTGAAGCAAGGGTGTTCCCCAGAATAAAGTTTCTCCGTTCAGAATGAGTCTGCCGAATATCAAAACAGGCATGAATACGCAAATCAATACTGGGTAATTTAATTTTACAAAGCTGATTGTTTTCCTCATGAATGATCTCATGGTTGTTGCGATTCTAATGATTTCGTGTTAAGCAATTATTAAATTAGGATGCATATTAATATATTAATTAGTATAGAGTAATCATTGATATCCTGCAATTATTGAGGCTTGCCCAAATTTGTACCACATCCTATAATCATATTTATGAATCAAAAGTTGCATTTGTTCAAATTATCCAAGAATGAAGATCTTATCTCTTCGATATTAACCAAAATTTCAAGTCTTGAAAAAATTATCAATGATGACAATGCTGTACGATCAGCAAGATCAGAAATCGACTCTCACCAAAAAATTATTAACGCGACAAAGATTAAAATTGCTTCACTTGAACAAAGTGTTTCGGAAAAGAAAATTCGACGAGAACAGATCGAGGCCGTGTTATATGGTGGTAGGGTTACCAATGGAAAAGAATTAAAAGGACTAGAGCTTGAATCAAAGTCCTTATTGAGTCAAATATCTGATTTGGAACAAGAGCAGTATAAAGTTTTGTATGAATTAGAGAAAACTGAAGAAAAACTGCTGGATGCAAAAGCACATTTCAATGAGGTGATTGAAAAGCAGAAGAAAGAGAATTTAAAAGCTGCCAGCATAATTGAGGGACACAAAAAGCGTCTGAATGATCTTGAGAGCGAAAAAACAACAATAATTAACCAATTAGAACCTGATATGTTATCAATGTATCAAGATCTAAAATTAAAAAAGAATGGACGAGCTCTTTCAGAGGTTGTCGATAATGCTTGCAGTATATGTGGTGCTGAGTTACCTCCTTCCGAATTGCAGAAGTCACGAATACCGGACACTTTTTCTTTTTGTCCATCTTGCGGCCGAATATTATTCGCTAATTAATGATGAGCCTATTCAATTACTCTTTTAATATTCCGTCAATCATTTTTGGCGCAGCTATCGCGTCATTGATCTGGCTCATACTGTGGGGCATAATTCGGCTGACAAAACAAAGTAAAACGGTTACGAAAGAAATCAAAACTGTGATAGACAAGAACCGTCGTCTTGACATTCGAGACGCATATTTACAGTGGCAGTTTGACATTTCACAGAAATATCATCTGGCGAGTCAATTATTCGCACTGGAGGAAGTGCTGGTTGAACCAAGAATTATCACACCACCCGCTGTCATCAACCCGCTTGCTAGTAATCCACCTTATGATGCTTTGGACGAATTGCTACCGTTTCTCCCTGAATGCTGCGATATCGTATCTCAATATTTGGTTCATTCCATATCTCTAACAAAAGTCTTAAATTCTTACGGCAACTCCTTTTTTTACGGGAGCGCAGGTTCAGGAAAGTCGACCTGCTTAGCAGCACTCTGTTTGAAACTGATCAAGATCGCAAGCGCAGAAGGAGCACCAATACGCCCAATCCCGCTCCTCATTCATATCAACAACATAAATTGGAGAAAAGAGCCCTCAAGCGATTTTTCTTCTCTTCTGATTGATTCAATCAAATATTCATTCCCTAGATCATCTCACAAAGAACTGGAAAAGTTTTTTCTTCAGCAATTGAGTAGTACCAATTTTACGCTGCTGCTTGATGGAATGGACGAATTATCGCCAGAAGAGCTAAAACAATTATCAACAATCCTCGGTGATTTTGTTTTAAATAATCCAGGTGTAAGAATCATTACGACCGCATATGGGAAAAGCGTGGGTTTCTTCTTGAACCTGCATTTCAAACCGTTTTTGTTGGCTGCATGGAAAACCGCAGAAATTCAGCAGTATAAGGAAAAGTGGAAAGCCGCACTGCTAGAGGATAACACTGTCGAATTTATGGATACAGATGATGTTTCATTATCCTGGATATTGCCAGAGAGGCGTCCTCTTTCACCTTTTGAGTGGACACTTAGGCTTTGGTCATTCACCTGCAAAGACACCATCGGAATTCATCTGGTTGATTTATTACAGCAGTTCATTCAAAGAAGCGGCGTCGATACTCATAAAAAGCAACTTGGCAAGCTGGCGAAAAACCTGCTTGAAGCAAAAATATCCTGCACGAATCAATCCGAAGTGAGCGTAGATCTTTTTCAATCATGTGTTTCCGCATCGATATTACGGGTCTTCCAGAATAATTATGTGAGCTTTTTCTCTCCAATTTTTACCGGTTATTTTTCTGAAGATACTTCAAAAAAAGCACTCATCAGTTCTTTATCAAAAGCTCTCGATTGGAGTTATTCATTTGAGTACATCCGGAATATCTCGAATCCTGAGTTAGACAATGCTCTCGTTTTTCAGGAAGAAACGGATAAATTAATGGGCGATATTTTCCATTCGCCGTTAATTCACAGAATTTTCTCATTAACGCAGAAGAATCGGCCAGCAAAACAAGCGCTCTTTAAGAAAACTTACTCAAGCATATTTCAAAATGATACGCCGTATGGAAGCAAACTTCAACTTGTTTCCGCTTTCCTTCTGCATGAAGAGCAAGACAACTTGGCTTTGTTACGGCAGCTTATCCGATCCGAATCATCCATCATCCGAAGTATCGCTGCAATTTGCATCGGAGGCATACACGAAGAACAATTGATTCCAGAACTTGAGCAATCAGCAGCTAACTCTGAAGGAAGAGAATTATTTTCTGCTTTGCTTGCACTGGGTCAATTTGAGAAAGCTTCAACGGTGTCTATTGTTCTTGAGATATTGATCCATGGAAATGAACACGAGAAGAATGCTGCCTCAGTTGCATTAGCCAGCGGTTCAACGGAATGCCATAACGCATTAAAACAAGCCGTAAAAATGGACGACATTTTGGTAAGAAAAGCGGCAATAAAAGGAATTGCTTTGATCCAAGAAGAATGGGTAAAGGACTTTCTAAAAGAAATATCAATCGATGAAAAACAATGGATTGTTAAAAACGAAGCAGTTGCCGCTTTGGAAGGAATGGATTCCTCTGAGAACTATCCTGTAGAAAAGTATGTTCCTCCGCACCAAGCAGAATGGTTGATCCAATACGCAAGTTCAAAGGGAGTAGGCATATCACCCTCAAAGCCACCTCTTGCTTTGTTTAAAGAAATTATTAACTCAGGAACAGTTGAAGAGAAAATGGCAGTACTGGATCATTTGATCTGGAAACCAGATAAAGATAGTACTGATTTGATTATGGATATCTTTTCAAACACAGAAGATGGCATCTTGCGGGAAAAATCTGCATATTGTCTTTGGTATCTGAGTCACCTAGATGTTATCGCTTGATGGAATACCTTTATTTGCCGCTGTCATTTTTCTTTGCACGGAAACCGCATCAACACCCAGAATCGAAACCAGTTTATCTTTATTCGTATGGCCAGCGATAAGATTGATTTGGTTCTTTTTTACATCCAGAATTTTGCTTAGATATTCAATCAGCATTTCATTGGCTTTGCCACCCACAGGGGCAGCTTTCAACCGGATTTTTACTACGCCATCATCCAAGATTTCACTTATCTCATTTTTGGATGACCTGGGAATCACACGTACGTGGATCGCTGCTCCAAATTTGCTGTCGTGAAAAACATAATTTCTTGAACTCATCTCATTCTGGATTATATAATAAAATGATGGCAGCAACATGAAGAAGCGAATTAATTCCGGCCGGGTTAACAACACAAGATAGCATTTTCACGCATGTTGTACTCGTCATTTTCAATGAATTTTTTTTACCACATTCAGTTATGGGTTTGATTCAAATTAAACAAAACACAGCAGGAAACCTTCCAGTATTTCCTTTCTCCGCCCTGTAGGAAAACCATTCGTTCGTGCCGCAAGCTGTGCAGATACGCGACTGCTCAATCCGGGTCACTCCTGATTCTCGCAATGTATCTTCGTTCATGGACCAGAGATTCATGTATATTTTTTCTTTTACCATTTTAAAATATTTATCTGCACAATTCCCGAATTGGTTTTTCGCTAATTCAAGCATTTCAATTCCAACCTCATAGTGATCCGGTCCAATTGAAGGACCAATGGCAGCTAGAATTTCACAGGGTTTGGAGGAATATTTGGACTGGAGGGCTTTAATTGCAGTGTACGCTACCTTGTTGAGTGTTCCTTTCCATCCTGCATGCACAATAGCAATCGCTTTGTTGACTGGGTCAAATAAAAAAATGGGGACACAGTCTGCAAATAGCATTAATAGCGCTAATCCCTTTTTTGAGGTCGCAATGACATCAGCTTTCTCATGCGGCAAACCTATAGCCCTCGGTTTTGTTGCTTCATGAACCTTCGTTCCGTGAACCAGCCAAACATCGCACACCGAATTGTTATCGAGATTCAAAACATTAAACACTCTTTTTCTATTCTCAAGAACGTTAGCGAGTGAATCTCCGGATGACATGCTTAGGTTTAAGGATTTAAATGGAATAGGGCTAATTCCGCCATGTCTGGAAAATATCCCTTGTGCTAGAGGAAATCCTTTAAATATCTCGAATTGATAAAAAACAAGTCCCGAAATGCGATTCTGTATCAAGTTATTCCTGTTTTTTCAATTGCGAGTAAATATCACGATGCTTGATCAAGTCTTTCCTTTTATCGTGGATGGCTTCTGCTAATAAAGGAAACAAATACCAAGCAGTGAGTATACCGAAAAGTGTTCCTGTAATCGTGCGGAGTGCAGGCGTACTTTCTCGCTCTGGAAACCAAGTCACATTAAACCCAAGTCCTAACAATTGTGATCCCCCATCCAGTGCTATGGGAATTAAACCCAGTAATATCCAGAGCCACCATTTGATCGGCCTGACTTTCCCATTTTTTATGGCGAATATTACCCCAAAAAAAAGAAATGAACCGTACATCGCTATATCTCGCTGGCACAATGCGACTTTATAGCCATGAGTAGGATCTCCAACGTAATTGCGTGCTTCCATGATATCAATCGTGGTGTGGCCCATCAAATCCTCGTAAGTCACAGGAACATTAACTTTCGCTAAAGCTCGCGGATAAACAATTTGTTCTCCAAACAGGAAAAAAGATCTGAAAGCAAGTTGGTGGCAAAGAACTTTATTAATATTGTATATACCAAAAGCAGCTTTTTCCCAACCAACCTGCATAAAAATGGGGGCAAGAAATGCTACAGCGATAAATGCTGCCATGAGAAGATTGATAATCAATAAATAGTGTTGATTGAACCACAACGCAATTTTCTTTCCGGATCCAAAGAAATACGTGCTTTTTAATTTTCGCCCATTCCTCTTTTCATGGATTTCTTCGACCTGCTTCTGCCGATCTATTGCAGCCCTTAGAGCAATCTCCATTTGCTGCAATGAAGGGTTCCCCCGAAGAATATAAGGTCCGATTTCAATCATGGAGGCATCTTTAACACTCGCACTATATTCGAGGGGTAAAGTAACATGCCTGATTCCATACTTTTCACTTAACTTATTTACTTTCTCAATTACTTCAGCGCATGGTTGTTCTTCCTGCTTGCAAGAAAGAATAATCAGAACCTCGGGCATATATTTCACCTATGTGTCCATTTGAACGTCTACAATTGTTCCCCAAGGCAATTTTTGTTCAGCTATGTCAACATATCCAGGATCTGGATCTACAAATGGATTTGTCCAGCGGAAAATCCAATGGGCGTCTTTACATGAGACATTAACACAACCATGGGAAACAGGCGTTCCGAATTTGTTGTGCCAAAATGTCGAATGGATCGCGATCCCTTTCGCTGCGAACATATTTGTCCATCCGACCCCGGGTGTGTCCCATCCTGCCCCAGACGAATTGCCCGACATATGAAGCGAAACGTATTTTAAAAATGTCGGATGTTCTCCCGGAGGAGTTGACCAGGCATCCACAGCAATTCCCGAAACGTCAAACATCGCTCCAGTGGAGCACTGGCAAAAATATATTTCCCTTCCATCCTCATAGCATCGAAGAGTCTGGTACGGGAGACTCACCACAATTTTCTTGTTCTCTATTTGGGGTGATATTTCAGAAAAGTCATTTTCAGTAAGCTGTCTAAAAGCAGCCGATCTCGCCCAAAATATATCTCCTGGACTGCCTTTTTTTTCATTTATCCTGTAATACATAATTCCATTGATATTAGAAATCTCATCCACCCACACTATCTGCTCATAATATAGCCTTGGATTCGCGGTATTTCGGGTCCATTCTGACCTGGCAGGAGGATTTTGCAGGATTAAATCCACGTAAGGCACAGTCACTTCCACCCACATGCCATTCCCGTCAGAAGTAACAGGTAATGATGATAGTTCAGGATTCGGAATATACCTGACTGGCTGAATATAAGGCGCGTACAGATATCCATCCGGAGTCTGAACCCACTTTCGCCCAAATCCATAGGCGGATTCGCCTAGAATTTCTCTTTCCCAGATGAACACTGAATCTTGATAATGGGTACTGATCACCGTGCTATTCACCGTGGGTTTGCTGTACATGTTGATGTTACCAGGATCGACGAATCTTCCCAGCTGCATGTCGCTTGGCCACTGGTTTGAATCCTGCAATTGAACATAATCCTTCCGGAAGAAAAGGAGCCCAAAGCCATAAGCGCTCAGTTTTATGAAGTCTCTCCTGGAAATGTTGTTCATTGAAATATCTTGTTCTTGATTGCGAAAGTAACTTTGTCAATTTCCTTACC
Organism: uncultured Anaerolineaceae bacterium; assembly: GCA_964498605.1. Lineage (GTDB taxonomy): Bacteria > Chloroflexota > Anaerolineae > Anaerolineales > Anaerolineaceae > JBGQAS01. The sequence continues at coordinate 51,713 of CAZCHK010000006.1, forward strand.
CCACAATGCATCTCCATGAATCTTGGGAGTGATTTGGCGAATACTTGAATATAACTTCTGAGTTCCATTCCCTAATTTGGAATCTGGTTTTTGTTCTAATCGCAAATCGATTCCCCGCGCAGCAGAAAATAACTCAATGGCGAGTATTACCTCGAGATTTGTTATGATATCCAGCGCATGCCTGGATGCTGACGCGGCGTTGGCATTGTGATCTTCTTGTGAGCCCGATGTCGGTAAGGAATGAATGGAATCAGGTGTGGCAAGAGTGATGTTTTCAAGCACCAGCGAGGCAGCTGTGTATTGGGGCATCATGAGTCCGGAATTAAGTCCTGCGCTTTCGAAGTCATCGACCAACATGGGAGGCAAGTGATCATTCAATTCACCTGAGGTCATTCGAAACACTCTGCGCTCAGAAATTGATCCCAATTCACACATCGCGATCTTTAAGAAATCCATAATAAAGCCAATTGGTTCTCCGTGAAAATTCCCGCCGGACAGCACATCCTCTCCAAATATCAAAGGATTGTCAGTGGCCGCATTAATTTCTTTGTTAATAATTTCTCTGCAGTAAGTCAAGGTATCTCTCACTGCCCCATGGATCTGGGGAATGCAACGCAGAGAATACGCATCCTGGACACGATTTGAGGTACCAATTAATTCTGAACCTTTCACCAGGTTTAGAATATTCATTGCCGTAGTTTTTTGTCCAGTCATCCCACGAGCATCGTGAATTCTGCTGTCAAAAGCCTGCGGGCATCCTAACAGTACCTCGAGGGAAAGGGCAGCGATTTGGTCGGCCAGATGAACAAGATATTCAAGTTTATCAATCACAATTACTGCAGTCGCAGCGGTAAATGTGGCGCCATTATTGAATGCCAATCCTTCCTTTGGACCCAACACGGGTCTCTCAATCAGGGCATGCTGCATTGCTTTTTTTCCAGAAAAACTATTGCCTTTAAAGTTTGCACTCCCGGATTCCGCTTCGAGATCGCTTTGATCCTTTGTTAAGACAAGAGCAAGATGCGATAGCTGACATAAGTCACCGGAAGAGCCTAATGAGCCTTGCGAAGGTATAATTGGATCAACCTGAGCGTTGAGCGCGTTGACTAGTACTTCAACGATTTCCTTGCGCACCCCCGAGAAACCTTTACACAACGTATTTGCCCGGATAACCATCGCGGCGCGAACTATCTCAGAGGAAAGCGGACGTCCACAACCAACTGCGTGGCTTTTTATTAAATTCCTGCTTAATGTTGCACTTTCAGTATTGCTGATTCTTTTATCAGCGAAAATCCCAAAGCCTGTGTTAATCCCATAGACGGGTTTCTTACTATTGATAATCTTGATTAATTGCCTGTTAGATCTGCCTATTTGATTTAATGCTTTTTTTGATAGGGCAATTTTTTCGAATCCAAAAACAATTTTAACAATTTCATCAATTGTTAGATTGTGTCCATCAATGTAGATCATTCAGGAACTCCGGTTAAGTATTGATTATCAGCTTCTTTGCTTCTTTTCCCTGTCAATTTCGCGTTGAGAATCACGTTTAGCAATAGACTGTCTTTTATCATATTGCCTTTTTCCTTTTGCGAGTGCGATGTCAAGTTTTGCCAATCCATTTTTCAGATAAATTTGAACAGGAACTATCGTCATCCCCTTTATTCGAATCGCCGACCAAAGGTCTGCAAGTTCTTTTTTCTTTAGTAACAACCTTCTTGGACGTCTGGGATCATGGTTATTTATACTTGCTGCGTCATAAGGTGCCACATGCGCATCTATCAACCAAGCCTGGTTGTTGATTAGGTCAACATATGCTTCTGTCAAGCTCGCTTGTCCGGCGCGGATGGATTTAATTTCGCTGCCCTTCAAAGCAATTCCAGCCTCATAATGTTCAAGTAAAAAATAATCAAACTTTGCTTTCCTGTTGCGCGCAACGACCTTCTGATCCATTTATGTCATTTTAACATATAGATATCCAATTGGTATAATTTTTATATGAATAAAAAAATTCTCAGGGCCTTCTTTTCAATTGATCCGCATATAACATTTCTCAACCATGGTTCATTTGGTGCTACTCCAAAACCTGTCATGCGAGTGTATCAAAAATGGCAACGGTTTTCGGAAGTACAACCCGTTCAATTTTATGCCAGACAATCGAACGACCTGTTATCAGCATCACGCAGGGATTTATCTCAAATTTTGAAGACTGACCCTGATAATTTGGTTTTTATTCCTAATGCAACAACCGGTATAAATATCATCGGACGATGCCTTTCGTTGTCCAGAGGTGATGTATTGCTCACGACCGATCATGAATATGGAGCAATCGATAAAACCTGGGATTACTTATCACGTAAAACTGGATTTAAAGTCACCGTTAAGAATATCGATATTCCAACTATCGATGATGACCAGATTATTTCGAGTGTGTTTGAAAGTTTACCCGCGAATGTGAAAGCACTGTCCTTGAGTCATGTCACATCTCCAACCGCTTTGGTCTTTCCAGTAAAAGAGATCTGTAAAAGAGCGCGCGAATTAGGAATTATCACCATCATAGATGGTGCGCACGCTCCGGGACAGGTAGAATTAAATCTGGACGAATTAGAGTGTGATTTTTATGTGGGGAATTTACATAAATGGCTCTGTGCGCCTAAGGGCACTGCATTCCTTTTTGCGCATCCACGTATTCAATCGATCATCGAACCGTTCGTTGTGAGCTGGGGCTGGGAAACCGAGCCATATCGATCCCGCTTAATTAGCTATCTGGAATGGACCGGTACCCGTGATATCAGCTCCTACCTTTCTGTTCAATCTGCCATTGATTTTCATCAAAAGCATATTCAAGGAAAACCCCAAAACAGATGTCATCAATTGGCTGTCGAAACACAAAAAGCAATAGCTGAATTATTCGGCAATTCTCCACTTACGCTCTATCCTGATGCTTATAGTTGCCAAATGGCCTCATCGATACTACCATCTGGCCTGATACTACCGGATCAATTGAAAGCGTTGTTATACTCGAAACACCATATCGAAATACCAATTATCCCTTGGGGTGATAAAATCCTGATTCGATATTCGTACCAAATTTACAATAACGACAATGATATGGGAAAACTTCTTGCAGCCCTGAGGGAAATATTTTTGCACCGATCAGCGGTTTTGAAAAAAAGCAAAAATCCCAAGGATAATCCCAAATCCACCCAGCACTAAAATTATCAATCCCATCGGCATTTTGTTCAGGATGCTATTTTCGATGGCATCAGTAAATGTAGGTATTTCGATAGGTTGCGCAATCGTAAAAGTTGGAGCTCTGGTAGCGACCGGGGTGATCACAAATTGAGCTGCAAGCGTTGGATCTATTGTCGAAGTAACTTTTGGTGTGGGTGTTGGGGGTGGCTCGATAATTGAAAGCGATCCTGCGGTCAATGAAACATTTGGAGCATATATCCATCCTCTGTTTCCTTGTACGCCCAAATACTCGATGTACAGCCAATCCCCCCCCACAGACCGTCCTTTCACAGGGACTTGTTGCCCAGGTAATAAATAGCCAATTTTTTCATAAAAAACACCTGGTCCTGACCGTACATTTACGAACTCCTGATCCATTGAAACAGTTGCAGTAACGCCTTTTGGAGTTCCAGTGACTGTAGGAACTTGAGCCCTTTCTTGCTGCGCATGAACTGGCTTATTTATAAAGCCAACCAGAAACAGTACTGAAAAACATACGATCCAGACTGCGTATTTAACACAAATCTTTATATTGGCTCGAATTATTAGAAGCCTGTCTCTAAAAATCATGAAGATGATTATAATCTAACTTATGGAAGTAAAGTTTTTTCACGGGCCCATTTTGCCGAAAGATATCGCCGACGCACTGGTCGCGAGATTCCATAGAGGAAATTATCAGGTGCAACAGGTGGGGGAAAAAGATGAATTTGCTGTCCAGATCGCCACCCCTCGAATGGTCTCATCAGGCGGACATACGGCGTTGAGTGTGTTCTTAAAAAAGCATCTAGATGGGATTACGGTAGCTATTGGTCAGCAAGCATGGTGGGGTATAGCCGCTTCACTCGGCTATTCTGCTCTGACGTTCCTGCGTAATCCAATCAACCTTTTGTCACGCCTGGATGATATTGCTCAAGATATTGAATCCATCCAACTGAGCAAGGATGTTTGGCAGGTCATTGAATCAACTTGCCTGTCTATTGGAAGCGGCTATGAGTTGTCAAGTCGTTTGAAACGTTACACATGTGATTACTGCAGCACAGCAAATCCGCCTGGTGAACCAAGATGTATTGCCTGTGGTGCCCCACTGGGTGATATTCAACCCGACACGTGCAGGCTTTGTGGCTTTGTGATCAAAAAAGGCGAATCGGTGTGCCCGAACTGTAAAAAGCCGGTTTTTCCGATCAAATAGATTTTCGAGCAATCTCATGAACCATAACCAGACAATCACCAGAGTCCCAGATGTTCTCGTAGGTCATTCGCAAGATTATGAAGCGTTAACAGGTTGCACCGTGTTGCTGTTTCCAAAAGGTGCTGCGGCTGGCATCGATCAGAGAGGAGGAGCGCCTGGCACAAGAGAAACCGATCTGCTGCGGCCTATGCACCTAATACAGAAAATACATGCGATAATGCTTTCTGGGGGATCAGCGTTTGGGCTTGATTCAGCGAGCGGCGCAGTAAGGTACTTGGAAGAAAGAAAAATTGGGGTGGATGTTGGTGTTGCGAGGGTCCCTATCGTTCCCGCGGCTGTCCTTTTCGACCTATCCATTGGGAGTTCAACTGTGCGTCCTAACGCTGATATGGGCTACAAAGCCTGTCTAAATGCCTCGTCCAGTCCTGTCGAACTTGGAAACTTTGGAGCGGGAACTGGTGCAACCATCGGAAAAATCCTTGGTAATAAATCAGCAATGAAAGCAGGTATTGGAAGCGCGGTAGTGCAAATTGGGAATGGCATCTGTGTTGGCGCAATCATCGCCCTGAATGCATTTGGTGATGTGTATGACCCCGGCACCGGACAGATTATCGCCGGAGCGCGACGACCCGGTAATAAAGATAATCAATTCAACACACAGATTAACTTCATTGATACACTCACTTTTTTAAAAAAGAAAATTGGGCAGCTGGTGATTCGATTTGCTACTAGTCAGAACACGATTATTGGCTGTATTGCGACAAATGCCGAGCTGACTAGTGAAGGTTGCAACAAAGTTGCACAAATGGCCCATAACGGAATCGCAATGACTGTTCGCCCAGCCCATACAATGCTGGATGGCGATACGCTTTTTGCGGTTTCAACAGGCGGAAAGAAAGCTGATGTAAGCACAATTGGTGCAGTTGCTGCAGAAGTAGTCGCCCAATCCATCCTGTCTGCGGTAAAAACTGCTCATGGAGTGGAATGCTTTCCAGCATTACAAGATCTCGATTATCGCTTAAAAGGAGACAAATGATGATTCATATTATCGCAGACACTTTATCAAGCATATCGGTGGGGGAAGCAAAAAAACTTGGTATTGAATACATCCCGCAATTGATAATTTTTGGAGACAAGACATACAGAGACGATAATGAGATCACTTCAGAAGAATTTATCGAGAAACTACAACAATCACATGTCAATCCAAAAACAGCGGCCCCGCAACCTGTTTTATATGAAAAGATCTTTGCAAAAATCGAAAATAACAATGATACCGGCATCGTTTTGTGTCCTTCTGCGAAACTTAGCGGCACTTACCGCAGCGCAAAAATACAAGCTGAAGAACATCCGAATGCTGACATCCGGGTCATCGACACAGGCTTAATAACAACACTCCTCGGAACAGTTGTCTTGAAAGCAGTGGAAATGGCAAAATCGGGTGCTCCCGCAGAACGGATTATCGATGAAATTTCAAGCCTATCTAAAACCAGTCGGGCATTTTTTATCGTCGACACCTTAGAATACCTTCACCGAGGTGGACGAATTGGCCTGGCGAAGAAATTGCTTGGCAGCATTTTAGACATGAAACCAATTCTTACATTGGAGGATGGACAGGTTGCCCCTTATGAAACTCACCGCACTAAGAAGAAAGCTATCAAACGGATTATCGATTTGATTTTATCGGAATGCCCTCACGAAAAGGAATCATACCTGTCGATTGTCCACGGAGGGAATGTCGAAGAGGCGGATTTCTACGCTGAAGAACTCAGTGAGAAATTAAACATCAGAAATATCTGGGTCACCTTCGCACCTCCAGCAATATTGGTTCATACCGGTCCAGGTGTTCTGGGCTTTGTGTTTTTCAATGCCCAACCCTGATCATTAATTGAATCAAAGCAAAGTAAAGATCAATCAGATTCTTCCTGTGAATCTTTGGCAACCTCTAAGAATTGATCAACCAATTGAGTCATGCGTGTTTCATCAACAAAGCCGATTTGTTCAAAGGCGATTTTTCCTTGGAAAATAAAAAGAATCGTGGGGATGCTTTGTATCCCATACTTGGAAGGCAGGTTACTGTTTTCATCAACATTAACCTTTGCGACCAGTAACTGGCCCGCTTTTTGATCTGCAATTGTTTCCAAAATTGGTGCAATATTTTTACATGGACCGCACCAGGGCGCCCAAAAATCCACTATCACGGGTATTTTGGATTGAGTCACAATTTTTTCGTAACTTCCTTCATTCACATGTACTGGCTCATTCATTCCTGTTTTCCTCATTTGTAATGCTTGTATTCATTCTGACTTTCTCTTATAGTCTACAAACCTGTACCCCACTCCTCTTTCCGTTAAAATATACTTGGGGTTCGCTGGATCTCTCTCAAGTTTCTGACGCAAGTAGTTGATGTACAGTCTAACATAATGAGATTCATCACGATACTCGTATCCCCAAACGCGGGAAAGGATTTGGTCATAAGTCAGAACCCATCCTGAATTTTGGACAAGGTGATATAAAAGTCGAAATTCTGTAGGACGAAGTTTTACCAGTTGACCTTCCACCCAAATTTCTCTTTTTGCCAGATCAATTTTTAACCTTTCATCGACCTGAATAATTTCCTGAGATGATAATCCTGCTGCTTCCGTTCTCCGTAGAACAGCTCGCACCCTCGAAACAAGTTCTCGCGGGCTGAAAGGCTTTGTGATGTAGTCATCCGCTCCTAATTCAAGCCCTTTTACCCTGTCCTCCTCTTCACCTTTTGCGGTCAACATTAATACAGGTACCTGAGAGGTTTCACGAACCACTTTCAAGACCTCAAAACCATCCATATCAGGCATCATGATATCCAGCAAGACTAAATCCGGCATGGACGTTCTGATCGAGTCGATTGCCTTGATCCCTCGATAACATTCAATGACCTGAAATCCATCATGTTCAAGATTTAATCGGATGAACCGTGCCATTCTCTCCTCGTCATCCACTACTAGAATGATTCGATTTTTAAAATTGTCGTCCATTGCTATTCCCTCACAAAGCTGATTAATTGGTCGTCGCTTTCGTTGATAATTTCTATGTAACTTATCCGGGATAAAGGAATAATCATCATATTAACATCAGCTTCCAAGTAAGGTATTTCCTTTCCATCTCTTCGATGGGGATTTTTCACAGTAATCAACACATCCTGTGCTGATGGATAATCTTCTATGTCACCCGCAATCGGATCATCATTTACCATATGTAAAATTATCTTTGGCATCCTCAGCTCCTATTATCGATGAATCAATATTTGAAGTTTTATCTTTCCCAACACAATCGTGTCACCATGATTAATGGGGTAATCTACATTTGCAACGAGTTTTTGGGAATTTACTCGCGTGCCATTCGACGAACCTAAATCGGAAACAAAGACACCAGACTTCTGAATCTTTATGGACAGATGCAATCTGGAAACTCCCTGCGCAAAGGCATCATATGAAGTTAAGTCAATATCAGGCAGAATTGGTTGACCTTCGGAGATTCTTCCGATGGTGTATTCACTCCTTCCTGCAAGATGCAGAACCTGTCCATTATCTACCAGCATAAGGGTAATTACCACGTCTTTTACAGGCAAAGTGTTTTCTTCGTCAACTGGTGTTTTTGGCATCTCCGGGATCAATAGATCAGATGGTGTTTTTTGAAGAGTCTGCGTTTTTGATTTTCCTGACGGCAGGAGCCTCGCACCGCATTCACTACAAAATAAAGCACCAGGCAGGTTATATTCTTGGCAATTACCACATTGAATCATTGGTCTCTCTCAATTCCTGAATTTAATAGTAATCTTCTGGTTCCATATTTTATCCGCTTCTCTCCATCTTTTGAGAAAAAACCTGATTTT
>CAZCHK010000007.1:0-58423 GCA_964498605.1 uncultured Anaerolineaceae bacterium
AACTGGCTGAAGCTGCCATGTTGGTACTAACGGGTTTTAGCACAGCGCCATTGAGATTGGCGACCATCACAGGAATATTTATGGGATTAATTGGCATTGCTGTTCTTATTTATGTCATGGTTGAATATTTCACGAATGGAAGTGTTCCTGGTTTTCCGTTTTTAGCGTCAATCATTGCTCTTTTCAGTGGCGTTCAATTATTCACCCTAGGCATTCTGGGGGAATACCTCGGCCAGGTATTTACAAGAAGCATGGATCGCCCACCGTATGTTATTGAGGAAAGATTGAAGAACTCATGATTGTAACGATACTTCAGCCATCCTATGTTCCATGGAGAGGATTTTTCCAGCAACTGGTGAAGTCTGATGTTTTTGTCTTCTATGACGATGTTCAATACGATAAACATGGCTGGCGAAATCGAAACCGGATAAAAACATCAGCTGGAATTAAATGGATCACGATACCCGTTCATTCCTCTGGAAACCTTGAAAACCATTTACTGCTAAAAGATGTGGAAATCGATGTGAATCAAAAATGGAACAAGGTGCATTGGGAGACAATCAAACAGAATTACTCGAAATGTCCATATTTTTCCGAAAACAAAGAGTGGGTTGAAGATGTATACCGATCTGAACCCAAGAACCTTTGTGATTTCACAATCGATACGATCATTCTCATATCAAAAATCCTTGCTGTTAATGAAACGCGGTTTGTCCGTTCATCAAACCTACACGGGATATGTGGAAATAAAACGGATCGATTAATCTCGATATTAACTCAACTGGGAGCAACGCATTATATTTCTGGACCTTCAGCAAAAAAGTACATTGAGCCAGAAAAATTTTCTGAAGCTGGCATAATATTGGAATACATCAATTACAATCTCACAGAATATCCCCAACGATTTCCGCCATTTGATCCCTATGTGTCCATCCTGGACCTGATCTTTAATACTGGACCAAGGGCAATTGAATATATAGAGAAAAATTAAAACTATGTTCGTTATTGAAGCAAGAGCATCAACAATATTGTATAATTTTCTTATGGCAAATCCCACACGGGGCAAGTACTTGCTCCCCGCGAATATTTGCCCTATCGTTCCGTTAACATTTTTAAAAGCAAAAGTGGGGTTTGATCTTGTAGATATTTCTCTGGACACTTACAGGGTAAATGAATCAAAGCTGGTCAGCATATTGCATGCGCAAAAAGATAAGTATGCTGGAGTGTTGTACACACATCCATATGGCGAAATGGATACGCCCCTTCGTTTTTTTCAGTCAATCAAGAACATCCACAAAGACATTGCCATCATCGATGATCGATGTCTCTGTCTTCCAAATTTTGAAGAACCCGAAACAAACGCTATTGATCTGGTTTTGTGGTCCAGTGGATATGGGAAAATGGTAGACCTGGGATCCGGGGGGTTCGGTTGGATCAGCACTGACAGGAATTACTTTTCTCTAAAACTTCCTTTCTCTGCAGTAGATTTGGTGAATCAAGAAAAACAGTACAAGCTGGCCATCCAGGAATCCAAAAAGTTTTCCTATCACGAATCAAATTGGTTGGAGACTCAGCTATTCTGGGATAGGCATACCTTTTGTTCAGAAGTAAAAAAAGCTCTCCACAAAAGTCTGCCTGAACGATTATTGATTAACGAAATTTACGAAAGGAATATCCCAAAAAAATACCAGTTTTCCAAACAGTATCAAACATGGCGATTTAATATCTCTATTCCAAACAAAAGTGAACTAATTCATAGACTTTTCGCGAAACAAATGTTTGCCAGCTCTCACTATGCGTCACTAGGCCCCGCTTTCTCTGATACTGGATATTTTGAAAATACTGAAAAAGTTGCTCGCTCTGTTGTCAACCTCTTTAATGATCATCATTACAACACGGAAATGGCAAAAATGACTTGTGACATCATTAACGAGCATTTGCTGCTAGAAGGAGAATCAACGTGAATCACATTGACTTTAACCGTCCTGGTATGAATGGCAAAGAATTGGAATACATCGCTAAGGCGATATCGAACTTCCACATTTCAGGGGATGGCGAATTTACAAAAAAATGCAGCCAACTGCTGGAATCGCGATTGGGCGTCCCCAAAGTGCTCTTGACGACGAATTGTACTCACGCCCTTGAAATGGCGGCTTTGTTATTAGAGATTAACCCTGGTGATGAAGTAATTGTCCCATCATTTACGTTTGTCTCAACAGTAAACGCATTCGTCTTGAGGGGAGCAAAACCTGTCTTCATTGATGTTAGACCGGACACACTGAACATGGATGAATCACTAGTCGAAAAGCTGATATGTCCGAAAACCAAAGCGATAATCCCTGTTCATTACGCAGGGGTGGGATGTGAAATGGATAGCATCATGGCAATCGCAGATTCCAAGGGGATTCCCGTTATTGAAGATAATGCCCATGGTCTCTTTGGAAAATACAAGAGCAGACTCCTGGGTACATTCGGCTGCCTTGCAACACAAAGTTTTCATGAAACGAAGAATTTTACTTGTGGTGAAGGAGGAGCGTTGATCATCAACCGAGATGATCTCATCGAAAGAGCTGAGATCATCCGCGAAAAAGGGACGGACCGCAGTCGTTTCTTCAGGGGACAAGTGGACAAGTATGGCTGGGCCGATGTTGGGTCTAGCTATCTGCCATCGGATATTTTAGCTGCGTATTTATTCGCCCAATTGGAATCCGCTGAGATCATTCAGGCAAAGCGACAGCATATTTGGGAGACATACAGTCGAAACCTCGAGGAGTGGGCCCAAAAAAATGGGGTGCGTTTGCCAATGATTCCTGCAGATTGTGAACAGTCGTATCATATGTTTTATTTACTTTTTCCTGGCTTGGAGAAACGCACGGAATTCATCAATTTTTTGAAACAGAATAATATTCAGCCTGTATTTCACTATCTCCCTTTGCACCTGTCAAAGATGGGGATCCAGTTTGGTGGACAAAAAGGAGATTGCCCGGTGACTGAGCAAATTAGTGATCAATTGGTCAGATTGCCATTTTTTACCAGCATGACAGAAGAAGAGACTGATAAAGTTATCGATTATGTAAAAAAATTCAGCACTTAGTTAGCCCACGATATTTTCGTGTTAAAATATGTGAATGAAGAATAATGTAGCGAAAAGGCGCAAGAGGTTCTCCAGCTTTTGGCAAATATGGTTCCCCTTTCTATTTGTTTCATTGCTAGGTTTTGTTTTGGGTGTGCTTGTTGTAGTGACCGCTTTTAGAAATGCAAGGCTCATCCACACCGGGGCGAATATCGCCCTATCGTTTTTGGCTATGCTCGGTTTTATTAGCACGTTACTTTTATTAATACTTACCATTTTTTTTATTACTGGTGCTAGAAGTATCTCGAAAAAAGCACCTGGCTTCTTCTCCAAGACCCAACAATTATTTATCCGTGCTGCAAATGCATTATTAATTATTGCAAGAATAATTCGCTCACCTTTTTCAATCACATCAAAATTAAAATCCATTTTTAAACCTCATGGGCATTGAGCGACCTGGTAATTATTGGAGTCGAGAGTGAAAAAAAACTCATCAATCATAATTGCATCCGCGGTCATGGGAGCATTGGTCGGTACGCTTGCTGGATACCTATTTATCCGGCAAAAATCTAACGAAGAATCCATAAAATTATCCGCTGATCAGGGGGCAAGAGTTGGTTTAAATATCATCAATTTGATCAAACAGATAGCAGATTTAGGAAAACCCCAGAGCTAAAACCCATTCATCGCCATTTTCCTCGTGATAAGCAATCATAAATTCGTGAAGTATCTGATAGCTGGGCAAATCCAGAGGGAATGGGTTTTTTTGTCCAACGGCGAATACGTACCTGACCGGCTGGGAGGAAATTTAATCTATGCACTGTGCGGGGCATCTCTCTGGGATGACAGGGTTGGGCTTCTTGCCAAGACAGGAAGCGATCTTCCCGCAAACCATCGAGATTGGATTGAAAGAAATGGTATCTCGGACGGGATTCAATTCTGTCCAAATTTTCCTGCGGAGTGCAAGTTCTTGTCAAATGAGGGGTGTGAGGGAAATATCATCGGTACAGTTTCAATCGATGTGTTTCAGCAAAAATCCATCAGGTTTCCCAAAGAATTACTGGGTGCAAACCTGCCAAGAATAAAACAAGAAGATGCACAGGGAATAGTCCAACGATCATTCTTTGAGGCAGATATACCAGAGCATTTCTTGTATGCTTCAGTTGTTCTACTCGCGGGTATTTCACTGATTGATCAATATGCTCTTACAACGGCATTAAATAAATTGTCCCAACCATATTTGATTTTAGAGCCTGATATGTCATTTTTCAAGGTTTACAACGAGATCAAATTCTCCCAACTCCTCTGCGGAATCAATTGTGTAATACTCAGAGAATCTGACTTGTTCCGTATTTTTAATTCCAAGTCATATGATCTTATCAATACGGTGAATACAATTGCAAGCTGTGGCGTTGAAACCATCGTGTTATTAAAAACCAATGGGGATTACCTGGTTTTTGAATCGCTATACAGAACTGCCATCAAGGTACCTGCTTATAATACCCGCTGTGTTGACCCTACTGGAATTGCGGCAGCTTTTGCTGGTGGTTTCATGGCAGGAATGCGTTTATCTCTGGAGCCCAATACTGCTGCGATTTTTGGCTCTATTTCTGCATCTGTGAGCAGAGAGAATACAAGCGCCAAGGGTATGCTGGGTGCCCATCCATCCCTGTTAGAAAAAAGATTTGATTATGTAAAAGATCAAATCACGAATATTTCCTTTTAAAAATGATTTGATTTAATATTTTTCGAATCGAATATTTTTTCGGAAATCTGCATTCAACCTGCATGCGATACACAACATTGAGATATTCGGTTAATAATGGCTTTATGAAAACCTCGATTGAAGGCAGCATTGAAACCAGATGGTTGACCTGTTCAATCTCTGTGGCAGACATAGGGAAGGTTACACCATGATTTTTGGCGAATCGAATAACCTGATAGAAATCGATGACAACTCGAGGTGTCTCCAGATTTGATATCCATTTTTTGGCAACATGATAATTGCGAAATGCATTTAACTTGAGAAAATAGAGGATTAAATGCTTAATGCTCTTGATTCTCCTTTTTTTTACAAGCCTACATAAAACCACAAACAGGTAAACAAAGGTCCCGATGACTGAGGCGATAAATATCCAAAGCAGGACATATCTATACCCCGCCTGATTCTGTTCTTCCAAAACAGAATTCTCCGACTCGGATTCTATCGGTTTCGGTAAAAGCGGAGTTTCCTCGGAAACAACAGGGAATTCTTCCAGTGTGAGTGACTCGCCCACCATCGTGCTGACTTCCAGCGAGCTGGAAAACAGCTGTCTTGGGAGTGACGAAGTAGGCTCAAACACAACCCAGCCGGCATCTTCAAAGAATACTTCCGGCCAGGCATGACTGTCTTTTTCCCTTACAATGTACGATCTCCCCCGATCCTGTTCGATCCCTTCTGCAAATCCAATGCTTAAACGGGCTGGAATGCCGATCGATCTCAGGAGAACTACTTCTGCGGTAGCATAATAAGCGCAAAATCCTTTTTTCGAATCAAACAACAACCAATCCACCAAATCGCGTTCTGCAGGTATCTGCTGCACAAATTCTGAGTATGTAATCGTCGACCTTAGATACTCAGTTATAGCCATCACTTTTTCGTACGGAGTCCGCAATGAATTCGTGATTTGATAAGCCAATTGCTTAACTCTTACAGGAAGGTTTTCCGGCAATTGCAAATATCGTGCTGTGGCCCAATCCGGGTACGCATCAGAAGCCTTTTTGAGCATTTCCTCTGTCGGAACGTGCACTAAAGATGAGAAGTTGTACTTCTCGCCTGCGCGGAATTCCTCAGCTGGAAAAATTCCAGCTACCGTCATCGAATCGTCCTTCTCGCGTATTACAAGCAGCTTCGCGTCCTGATCAATCTCGGTGATTTCCCCAACCGTGTAATAAGTCCAAAGTGGTTGCCTGACATGAATCTGAAAAGCATGATACTCATCCTCCTCGATCCCCCCATACTTATATAGATTCAGGTCCAGAGTATTGGCTTCAAAACCACCTGTATTACTCCAGGCCCCATCCGAATAAAAATCATACGTCCTTCCGCGCCAATAATAGTTGTACCCGGTAGGCATGAGTTGGTCGGTCCGTACCGTAAAAACAACATCATCACTATTACTGATACCCCTCCCAATAATGTACAGCTTGGGATATGTGGTTTGAACTTGCGGTTTGCTGTCCCGCAACGCGTATGTAAAATTTTTAATAGGTCCTTCGATATTTTTCAGAGATGTGTTGAGCTCCCTTATTTGCACGATCCCCAGTTTCTTCTGAACCATACTGGGTATCACCCAGGAAAATGAGACGAGGATGATGCACATCAACAAGATCACCCAGTTGCTTTCAAGATGTGTTGTGCCCTCTACTCCAATCTTTTTTTTCGACCATGCCATCTTCTTCTTGTGAAAAAACCGGCGAATGCCTAAATACGTTACAAGGCTAAAGAAGATGGCTGTCAGCACCCAGGATTGCTTTTCAGTGGGTAATAACAGATCGATTATTATAAAAACAATCGATGCTGCTACCATTCCAAATACATGGTTGTTCTTTTCCGTTGAAAAAAATCCGCTTAAATATCCCATTGCTGCGAATACGAAACATGTAATCAGTATGAAAAGGTATGAAGTGTCAAGTGGACGGTTCTTGGTCAACAGGTCTGCTTCGTTGGTGTTGTTTATTAACAGTAAAGTCATTCTTTCGATCAGATTCCCGGTTTGAAAAGATGCCACGGAATAAACGAGCATAAATAAAGTAAAAGCAATAAAAAATCCGAGTAATAATTTTCTTGTTGACGAGTGATCCTGAATTCTGCTTGTAAGAATTCCAATGGAAAATCCTAACGCAAGTGACCAGCCAGTATTGCCAAGCTCTACCGCCCATCCTGATATCTGCAGATATACTGCAGAGAGGAAGAGAATTGCAAATAGAATACCTATTGAAGGATAATCTAGATTGGATTTTCCTGTTTTCATCATGATAGTGTAGAATATTCCTATCGAATTTGGTAGAAGGATTCTAACATGGTACAGACCTGGCCTTATGAAGTTCCAATCACAGTATTTCTGCAGAATTTGGGAAAGTGGCTTGAACCCATCATGGCGGCATTTTCCTTTCTCGGGAATGAACTTTTTTTCTTGGTCGTGATGACCGGCCTGTATTGGTGCATCAACTCGAGTCTTGGAATTCGTGTCGGTTTGGCATTATTATCCACAGCTAGTCTTAATTCATGGTTAAAAAGCCTGTTTCATGGTTCCAGGCCGTATTGGTTCAGCGACACAATCGACTCATTCAGCCAGGAAACCTCATTCGGATTCCCTTCCGGACACTCACAATCTGCGGTTGTGGTATGGGGCAGGATTGCCTCCTGGATCAAGAGAACATGGACCTGGATGGTAGCGATCCTGCTCATCTTCTTAATCGGATTATCTCGAATATACCTGGGCGTTCATTGGACAACTGACGTTCTGTTTGGTTGGTTAATAGGGATCATTTTCCTGATCATTTTTAAAAAACTTGAAAAACCGGTATCAAAATGGTGGCTCAAGCATAAGTATTCAACGCAGGTCCTTTTGTCCTTTCTTTCTTCTTTCATTATGATTGCGATCAGCGTCATCTTGATCAAGAATTGGGCTCAGCTACCGTTCAACGCTGACTGGAAGACAACTGAAAAACTGAATGTGATCGAAGCAGGCGGTATCATCGAAATGGAGCTTGAAAGAGAGGTACTCATCGATAGCTTTAAAAGCGCTTTTAGTAATGCGGGTATCTGGTTTGGCATGCTCGCTGGAATTTCGATGATAAAAAAATTAGGAGGGTTTACAGTACCAAAGGCTCCCTTGGGGAAATTACTTTCTTACCTCCTTGGGTTGGCGGGGGTGCTTGCCCTATATTTTGGTCTCAAGCAAATTCTACCCTCTAGTTTCCATTACTATAATTTGCTTCTTCGTTATTTCCAATATGCGCTGATAGGTCTCTGGATCTCTATGTTCGCTCCAACAATTTTTATAAAGTTGGGATGGGCTACAAAAGAATAAATCGTTGAGGAGGAAATATGAAAAATTTTTTCAGCTTTTTTATCGGTGTGATAACCGGCAGTGTGATCGGCAGCATCGTTGCCTTGCTTTTTGCTCCCATGCGAGGAGATGTGTTACGAGGAAAGATTAAATCATACGCTATCGAAGTCTCAGAAGAAATTCAAGAAGTAGCCCTGGCAAAAAAAGGTGAGCTGGAAAGCAAGCTAGCCAAGTTGCAGAATCGATAGCAGGTGCGCGTCAGTTTAAATTTTCTATGGAGTAATCCGCATGTAGCTTTGTAAAAGTCGTGGCACCAACGACAATTACCGTCGCTTTAGTTTGATTGTCTAACGATAAGGGGATATGAAGTGTTGAGCCCGGTATGTAATCATATCGGGTTATTTTTGTTTCATCGCCTTCGATGACCATTGCAACCTCAAAGAATTGGGGAATATCCACCATCATCCTCACAAAACCATCTTCGCTCCATCCCCCGCTGCTGTTTTCAAAATCTTCGTGGTAGTTAATCGCATCAATTGCAATGTCATCAACAAGAAGCCCCTCACCATTTACTGCAAGATCTGTGAGGTATTCAAACTGTATATATACTGTTTTCCCGGAATACCTGGACAAGTCTACGCTCGCCTGGATCCATCCTTTGGACGATCCTGTCAAACCGCATCCGAAGCTGTATCGTCCAGCAAGGCAGCCTTCAGGAAGTAAAACTTCCCATTTCACCATATCGGTGGAAGCCAGAACATAAACGTAATCGTACTGCTCCTCTATGTCGTACCAGGTCATATACGAAAGCGAAATCGGCCTATCCATCACGGAAGAAAAATCAAACTCCCTGGTCATTCGCATTGAGGACTCATTTCCCCGGTTCGACCACATCGCATACTCCCCTGAATATGCAGAAGTCCCAATAACACGGACAGACTCGTTACCGACGAATTCCAATTGATAATTTCCTTCACAATCGATTTCTATATAATCTACTCCAAATTGGTTTACCGTTCTCCTTTCCACGCTACCTGGACATTTGCTTATCTGCTCACTCATGGATATGCGAGTTGGAAGAGGAAAGTACTTATACGAATATCGCCCCTCCCCGATCGTGGGATCATTTATAAGATTCGCAATTGCCCAATCTCCAAATATCGATGCGTATGTTATTGAGGGATCACCATACTTGTTATCTTTGTTAAGGACTTGTGTAATCGAAGTTAATCCTGTAGATTGTGAGCTGATAAGCGATTGCATAACCTCTGAGCCAAATCGTTCCGCAAAATACGCAGCAAATAAGAATCCTCCCGCATAAAAGGGACTGGAGTCAGCCATTTCGTCAGTCCATTCAGTTAACGGAATATCAGGCTCTACAAGATAGCTGTAAGTTTCCCATGAAGAGTAAAAACCATTTATGTAAGCTGCGTATTCCGCAGCCCCCTCATTTATCCAGGTTTCTTCATTTTTATCCTGGTTGTAGTGAATCATGTGCTGAAATTCATGCGAGATAACCTGAAAAATAAAATCATCCTCAAGAGACACAGCATCAGCATTGATGTAAATCATCTCGTGCTCATTAGAAAATTCATTTACAGATTGCGGTGCTGTGTCATTGGCAGAAAAATACCCGCCGACAAATGAGCCTAACTTCGTTGTGTAAAAAATATATATGTGAGGATCCTCATCGATCCCTGGATTTGATTCACTGCCAAAATACCTGATGTTTGTTGGATAAATTTTCTCTTCGAAAACGGTCAATATGCGCTGCGCGTCAGATTTTGATATATTCAGATCATCCTGAGCCCAAAAGAATGAGTGTTCTGATTCTGCAAGAAGAACAGCATCGATGCGGTGATAATTATCAACATCATCGTTGTACACTGTAAATGCCGAGCAGTCCCCTGGTTGAGGATATACAACATCCTCATTTGGAGTACGCAATGCCAATTGTTTGTTTAAGTATTTCCAGGAAATTTCCGAATAGTTTCTGGGAGCGACAGGAATACTTAAAATGTGCAAATAATTTTCTGCTGCAGAATTGGCTTGAGCGGCTGATGATGCGATTGGAGGAATTTCCTTCTGTGATGATGACGGCAAACGATCGATTGAAATAATCATCCTCTCCGTTTCAACTAGCTCACCTTCATAAGGACACAAACAGGAATTGAGTGAAAATGCCAGCAGGAAAAGCATGAGAAACACTAACGAAGTCAAATTACTGGTCGGCGATGCCATTATTCTTTTTAAGAATCATTTGAATGCCAAAAACAGCCGTTACAAGACCTGTAGTAATCCACAAATATGGCATGGCAAAAGAATCGATGCTTATCCCTTCCATGATAAAAGCGGAAAGCATGAACAATCCCATATAACCAATGGAGATATCTTCCTTCTTGGTGGTTCTTGTGAGATAAATTGACGTGCGTAATAGTATGTACAACCACGTAAGAAAGAAAGCCAAACCAACCATGCCTGTTTCTGCGGGTAACCGAAACCAAATGCTTTTAATATTCAACATTTGAGGTGAATGGAAAACAAGATGCCTGATTTCAGTCAGCTGCCAACCATACGGGATGATGCCGGATGGAATAAAATATCCCGCGTTGCCTAAACCTACTCCTAGGAGGGGGTTTGCATTAAAAATGCTCCATCCTGCAATCCAATATACAACTCTCTCTCCAAAAGATAAGGTATTTGCCAGCCGTAAGAGTAGATTTTGATTATCATACTCAAATGCAAAAATATTCTGCATTCGCTTGTCAAAGTTCAAGGCGTACAGTCCTAGCCCTGTTACGAAAGCCATGTAAACCGCAATAACACAAATTGATACTACAGTGAGAATAAATTTCGTAAAGCCAGGTGAATACTTGGATTTTAAGTTAATCTTCTTCTTGAACCAATGGAAAAGTCGATAATTTATCACAACAAACGCGGTCGCTAACATCAGCAAGAAAGCTGCCCACCCACCCCGCGAGAGGGTCAATACAAGGTTGATCATGCCAGCTAGTAACAGAATTGTTTCTACTGGGATTTTCCATAATCGAAATTTGTGCGCTGAGAAGTTGTTGATAGTTGAAGCCAGCCAGTAAGGAAGATAGAGCATGTTCAATTGATGCGCTAACCACGAAGGTTCTAATGCAAAACCAGTTGTTCTGCCCCAGAATAATTTGCTTGTCGAGAATATTTTTTGTATGCTGATCATTAAGGCGGGATAATTTTCGTTTATAGAATTTTTCCACGCCAATGCTTGGGCAAAGCTCCATATCATAAACAATAAACCTGACAAATTTATGAGCTTCAGAGAGGTTAGAAGAATTTTTTTGTTCCGAACAAAAGTGCTTGTAATTGTGTAATAACTGATTCCGATAATTAATGTGATCAGTCCTTTAGCACTGCTCCCAAGAATTGAAAAATCCTTGTAAGGAGGCATGTAGATAAAAAAACCCGCAGCTGTCGAAACAATTGCACAAATGGTGAAAAAAATCAAAGGATTTATTTGTTTTTGTAACCTGCCTGTCCGTATGATAAATGGAACAAGCCACAGAATTATCAAGAAAAGAAGAAAAACGCCACTGGCTGGTGACACATAATCAGTGCCGGTAATTTTTGCCACCAAAGGCATACTGGTAATTGGAAGTGAAAAAAGGAGCAGGTACCAGATTACCTCGACAAACCGGTTAAATATCTCTTTTGCGTTTCGCATTTTGATGAATCCATTTTAAAAGGAGACCGGATTCGACAAGAAGGATACCCACTAGAAAACCCATCAGCACACCGGCAGAGATTAAAAAGTTCCGATTGTTCAATCGCGGCCTGTTCGAAGCTTCCGCAAAATCTGTAATGGAAATTGAGAAGGCTGGGAATATTCCCGCATTCCCATTTACTTCCAAAGCATTTTCTAATGAACTAACAATTAGCGATGGTTGAAAGGTTTCTAACAATTGGCAGTTGATACGCTGCGAATCAAAACTTGAGAGATTCGAGTAACAAGATTCGATCGCCGACAAAACATTATTGACATGACGCTGCTGATTAACCTGAAGGATCATCTGACCCAAAATCTCTCTACTTGCTTCAGCCCAAATATTCGCAAGGATGGCAGCTTCCTCTGGTGAGAACGAATCCACTCTCAGGAAAAAATTGGCGTTATACCTCTCGAGGAAAAAGTGATTTAGAAAATCTTCATCATCTATCTGGATGCCCTGATCGTCAGATTCTTGAATCACCTTTTCCAGCACTGCGTCTGAAACAATAATCGAGCTGACAGCTTGATAAGCTCTGTCCTGTTCCGCCTCACTCATCTGTCCGGTTTGCGTGTAATTTATATCTGCAGAAAGGATCGCTTTTGCATCGTACACAGGATGATGAAATTTACTTACAAAAAATGCAAATATGCCTCCAGTAACTGCAAGTATCGAAAGAACCCACCAGTAATTAATCAAGATGAGAATGCTTTTTCTGGGGCTGAAATCCTTTTTCATCCGCTACGAGCTCCTTGTATGCATGAATTATACAGGAAAAGAAATGAGCCCATTAAAGGGCTCAACAGTGAACACCTTCATAATTTTATGGTATCGGAACAAAATTGATGATGATCAGGTTTTTCGCGCAGTCAGCATAAGTGGAAAATGGAGTAATTGCGCTTAAGGGTTTTGCATTTAAATCCAGGAGTTGTACAAACAGCTTATCGGTGGAGTCGAGCAGAAGGTTAGAGAGCGTGATCTCATAACCACCTGGACCATATTCGATACCTTCGGGGTGACCCGTTAATGCCACAGAATCGACGCTTGACATTCCAATCGATCCCCAAATATGGATCACGAGATTGGTGATGGGCAGATTTGATTTGCTGAAAACCTGCCCTGAGACCCCCAACCAATTACAACCCTCAGTCGGGTGTGTGAAATTCTGGCTATACAAAGGGTTTGAATCCTGTACCTTGTATGTGTAAGCGAAAACTGGAACCGTCAACGTAGGCGTTACTGGTGTGTGTGTCGGTGGGACCGAGGTGGATGTCAAGGTCGGCGTGACAGGCGTGGAAGTCGGCGGTACCAGGGTGGGCGTGTGTGTCGGCGGGACTGAGGTGGATGTCAAGGTCGGCGTGACAGGCGTAGAAGTCGGTGGTACCAATGTGGACGTGTGTGTAGGGGGGATGGAAGTTGAAGTGGGAGGTTGTGTCAGTGTTGCAGGAACCTCGCACGTCGGACAGTCGGGACACGCAGGACAGGTAGGGCAAGTATCTTGAGGAAGTTCTTTAAAAACAAGTTTGTCAGGTGACCCCTCATTTACCAGGTGTATGCAACCTGAAAGAAAGAAACAACCGACAAATACAAACATCACAATTTTTTTCATGCAACCCTCTACAATTCTGCAATTTTGTAAAATGTTGCAATTTATGTGCCATTTTTTTGAACAGAAACCAAACACCCCCAGCGATTTTGATTTGATATATTTTTATCTATTGATAATAGAAAAAAGTTTGTTCTTGGACCTATCTTCTTCTGAATTTCATTTGCCCGACAAGTCGATACAGAATAACTATTAAATAAACCTAATTTATCTAGACAAGTAAAAAGCTCCGGAATGCGCTATCGTCTTCTAGGTTACCCCCTAGGTCCCCTATCTATTCATCACGTTTATATAGTTTATGATCAATGATATACATGTGCACTTTTCGAGGGAGGTAATATCGAAAAGCCCTGCCATCTGCAACTCGCTTCCTGATCTGTCTGGAACTAATTTCAAGTAAAGGCGCGTCGACAAACTTTAGTTTTTTCGATATCCCGGGTAATTGAGATTCAAGTTCATGCATATTTACCAGATCACTCGGTCGTCGCATCACCCCCAACTCATCTGCTAAGTCCACCAGTTGTTGAGGATGATGCCATTCTGGTAAATCCGCCAGGGAATCTCCACCCATCAAGTAGATCAATTGAGCTTTAGGGAATTGTTCTCTTAACTCCTTTATTGTGTCGACTGCAAATTGAGGAGCAGGCCTTTCAATATCGACCTTTGAGATCTCAAAGAGAGGATCACTATTGAAAGCCTCCTTCAATAAATCTATACGAATTTCTACCGGCGAGATGGATTGGCCAATTTTATGAGGAGGGTCCGGGGTCACAACCCAAAGCAGTTTGTCCAAATTAAGCTGGTCGCAAGCTTCCATGGCGAGGATCAAATGTCCCATATGAGGAGGGTCAAATGTTCCTCCAAAAATTCCAATTCTCATTGCCACCCTTTTATTCCTGCCAGTCTAGTTCGTGTTCACCAATAAACACGGTATCACCATCTTTGACCCCGGCAAGTCGAAGCGCTTCATCCACTCCCAGCGTTTCCATGAGTCTTTGAAATCTCCTCACAGAACCATCGTACTCCCAGTAGGTCATTTCTGCGGCGCGCTCAATCGCTTTCCCTTCGATTCGCCATCCGTTTTTATACTTCCCAATTTTGTATTTTCTGGAGTCGTCCTGTGGTTTGTAGACAGGTAAAGCTTCAGATCGATCAGGTTCAGGAAAATTTTTTAATATTTTCGTAACTTCCCACAATAATGGCTTTAATTCACGACGGGTTAACGCAGAAATTGAATACGCTTTGTACCCCTTTTTCTCTATTTGTTTCTTGACTTCACTCCATCTTTGCCTGACTTCTTCAAGGTCGATTTTATTCATGACCACTACTTGAGGTTTTTCTGCAAGGTGAGCATCAAAAAGAGCCATTTCGCTGTTGATTTGTGAAAAATCGGCTACTGGATCTGCTGACAAGCCGTCCAATAGGTGGATTAACACTTTAGTTCTTTGTATATGTCTAAGAAAAGTATCACCAAGACCAGCCCCCGAGTGCGCACCTTCTATCAACCCTGGTATGTCAGCTAAGACTAAAGTAGTCTCATCATCCAGCTCGGCGACTCCGAGATTTGGTTCAATGGTTGTGAAAGGATAATCGCCAATCTTCGGTTTCGCATTCGTCACAGCAGCCAATAAACTGGATTTTCCTGCGTTGGGGACACCCACGATTCCCACGTCAGCGATTAATTTAAGTTCCAAACGCAATTTTCTTTGTTCTGCCGGTTCGCCCTTTTCTGCGGTCTGTGGCGCTTGATTTCTTGAAGTGGCAAAATGCTGATTGCCTCTTCCACCCCTCCCCCCTCTGCAAATTACCAATTGATCGCCAGTGGCGACTAAATCTCCGATTGTGTCTCCCGTTTTCGAGTCCATGACCATTGTCCCAGGGGGAACAAGGATCTCCAAGTCTTTCGCGGCTTTACCGGACATATTGTTCGGACCACCTTTTGCCCCATCTGCTGCTTTATAGACAGATTGTCGCCTGAACGATGCCAGCGTGTTGAGAAGTGGACTGACCTTAAACACAACATCTCCACCTTTTCCGCCATCCCCTCCATCAGGCCCTCCTCTGGGGACGTATTTTTCACGGTGAAAATGCATCATGCCATCTCCACCCTTGCCTGAACGTACCACAATTTCGACTTCGTCAATGAACATTTTAGTTTTCAAAACAGATGGGTTCTGAAAATCAGAACCCATCTGTCATTGTTCTGTTACTTCTTTCCAAATTTAGATTTTAATACATCTTCCAAGGTTGGCTGCCCAATTTCCTGCAGTTCGTAGCGTACTCGCTGCATGGGCTTGTTTACTTTTATGATGCGAGTCAGGTCAATCGGTGTACCGGAAATAACCAAATCAACTTTGGCATTGTTAATCGTTTTCTCTAGGTCTTTAGTCATTTCATCGCCGTATCCCATAGCCGGAAGAATCGCTCCTGTTTTCGGGTATTTACGATATGTTTCGATGATTGAACCCACAGCGTAAGGTCTGGGATCAACAATCTCAGCCGCGCCAAAGCGGCGTGCTGCAACCCAACCTGCCCCATAAGCCATTTCTCCATGGGTTAAAGTGGGGCCATCTTCGATGACAAGAACGCGTTTTCCGCGAATTTTATCAGGTTCTTCGACAAACAACGGCGACGCTGCCTCTATAATGATCGCGTTCGGATTCAACGCCCTTAAGTTTTCTCTCACGGAGATGATGTTCTCTGGTAAGGCAGTATCAACCTTGTTGATGACAAATACATCTGCAGATCTTACATTCGTTTCACCTGGATGATATGCATTTTCATGGCCTGGGCGGTGAGGATCTGCCACAACGATAGCAAGATCGGATCGATAAAATGAAAAATCATTATTTCCACCATCCCAAAGCACTATATCAACTTCCTGCTCTGCCTGTCGAAGAATTGCTTCATAATCTACACCAGCGTAAACGATGACCCCATTGTCGATGTGAGGTTCATACTCTTCGCGTTCTTCAATAGTGCATTCATGCTTGTCAAGATCAGCATAAGTGGCAAATCGCTGGACCTTTTGCTTCACTAAATCTCCGTACGGCATTGGGTGGCGGATTGCCGCGACCTTGAAACCCATACCACGAAGAATCAAGGACACCCGACGGGTTGTTTGACTTTTCCCGGAACCTGTGCGAACCGCGCAAACTGAAACCACAGGTTTTGTTGATTTGATCTGTGTCGAATCCAGACCCATTAACCGAAAATCTGCACCGCACCCCATCACCAGAGAAGCTTTGTGCATCACATACTCATGCGGAACGTCACTGTATGCAAATATCACCTGTTCGACATGATTCTCTTTGATCAGTTTGGTAAGATCGGATTCAGGGAAAATTGGGATGCCTGCAGGGTAAAGTTTTCCTGCCAGTTCAGCCGGATATTTTCTTCCCTCAATATTTGGGATCTGAGTTGCTGTAAACGCAACAACAGAATAAGCTGGATTATCACGGTAATATACATTGAAGTTGTGAAAATCTCTTCCAGCGGCGCCCATGATAAGAGTTTTGATAGGGGTCATACAACAGTCTCCTTGAAATGTGATTTTCATCGCCATGGGGACGATGACGCCCATTCACATCGCTTCTGGGGCTGTGATGCCCAGTAAAGCCAAACTATTTCCAATCGCCTGCTTAGCAGCAGCAACCAGCCTTAACCGAACATTTCGCTTCCGTTCATCTGCCTTTAAAACCGGGCACTGAGTGTAAAAATTATTGAAAGCTTTAGCTAAATTGTACGATAAATTTGCAATTTCGAGAGGTCTCAAATCCTTCGCTGCCCGTTGCACATCTTCCGGGAACCTGGCAATGAGATTGATCAAATCAAATTCCGCTTCTGTCAGTTGGTAGTCAGGTTTCATGCTGACTGGCAGTGATTTTCCAACTTTTTGCATGATGCTGTTTGCTCTAACGTATGCATATTGAATATAAGGAGCAGCTTGCCCGTTGATGTCCATGGCAGAGTCCCAGTCGAACGTAACAATCTTTGTATTGTCTCGCGATAGAATTGGGTACTTTATCGCTCCTACTGCTACAGCCTGCGCGATCCTGTTCTTCTCCTCCGAGGGAAGGTCGGGGTTTTTTTCCTCCACGATATATCTGGCTCTGGCAGTGGCTTCTCGAATGAGGTCCTCAAGCAAGACCACAGTTCCATCCCTGGACGCCATCGTGACATTTCCAGGAAGATTGACCAATTCATAAGGAACGTGCTGACATTTTTTAGCGATTTCGTATCCAGCGATTTCCAGTGTTTTGAATACCTGCGTAAAGTGGAGCGATTGTCTGACATCCACAACATACAGGGATTTAACCAGATCCGGGTAATCATTAAATTTTCTAAGGACAAGAGCCAAGTCCTCCGTGGCATATAAAGCGGTTCCGTCAGAACGCAGGACTACCATCACTCGAAAGGTTTCATTTTTTAGTCCCAGCAATTCGTCAATCTTTACCACAACTGCTGCATCAGGTCTCTCATCGCTGGCAATATTTCTTTCAATAAGCTTTTGGACAAATGCTTTGCCCTCATTTTCCACCATGCTATTGAAGTAATAGCGATCAAAACGAATACCCAATAAGTCATAAATATGGTTAAAACCATCTAAAGACCATTGACGCGTTTTTTCCCAAAGGTTGACGATCTCGGGTTCGCGCCTGTCCCATTTGGTATACAACGCTCGAATTTCCGCTTCAAACTCAGGGTTCTCCTCAAGTCGTTTTACTGCTTCCGCGTATAGATCCCCCATCCAGCGTGTCGTGTCTTTGGCAGGTTCTTCCCCACTGTGATATTTCTGATAATTCCAAAGCCAAGTCATCACGTGCAGCCCGATATCACCAGGATAATTGGCTCTGACAACCTCGTAACCGCTGAAATCTAGTATTCGCGATAGTACGTCGCCAAGAATTGCGCTACGTAGATGTCCCACATGAAAAGCTTTGTGCGTGTTGGGATGAGAATACTCTACCATGATGAGCTGGTTCAACCTTGGTCCTCTGCCAAAATCAACTCCGTCCCCGATTGCGGAATCCAGTACTTTTTGCACGAAGACCTCAGAAGAAAAATAAAAATTCAAATAACCATGGACTGCTTTGACATCCTGAATACCTGGCGGAAGATTGATGTATTCCACAAGCTCAATTGCCAATTTATTTGCCCATTCTTTTACATTACCCTTCTTTTCTTGCCTGACTTCCTCAGCAGCCACTTCGAACATCGATGTTGATATACCCCAATGGCCAGAAAAAGGTATCCAAACCCATCTTATGCTCTTCACAGGAATGTTGTTTTGACGGCAATAATCAGAAATTTGTACTTCGAGAAGTGACTTTTCTTTTTCAAACATCATTTGAGTCGATTTCTTGTAGTAGAAAATGGAAAACGGGAGAAATTACTCCCGCTGACCAATCATCGTTGTTGAACTTAGTTTTTGTTCTTACGTAATTATTTTTGAGCGGAAGCAAAACGCTTTAATAAACGACTTTTCCGTCTTGCCGCGTTGTTTTTATGGAGCACTTTTTTTTGCGCGGCTTTATCAAGCGCTTCTATCGCCTGTTTCACTGCTGCTTCGGATGCTGCTTTATCACCACCTGCAATCGCAATATTCGCTTTCTGAATATAAGTGCGAGTGCTGCTGCGATAAATTCTATTGTGAATCCGCCGTTTTTCATTTTGCCGGTTTCTTTTCATTTGTGATTTGATATTTGCCAACTTATTCCTCCAAATGTCTTTCTTGTTTGCGACTGCAAATTTTACCCGACTGTTGAAAAACTGTCCAGAGAGAAAAACTGCCCGGATTACTGAACTGCACTCCAAAAGTTGGACATCACCAACAGAAAGGAGTGCAGTTTTTATGGCAAAATACAGCAAGAAAGAGAAAGAAGCAGCGATAAAAGCGGTAGAGGCAGGCGAAAGTATTTCAGAAATAGCCAGACAATATCAAATCAGTCCATCTGTGCTGAAATAGGAAGTAGGGAGCTGTCACGAGCATGGGGAGCACAAGCTCAAAAGTTATGCCTATGGTTGGCCAGCAGAACAGAAATATGAAGTATTGAAATATGTGCAGGAAAACCATTTATCCAGTTATGAAACAGGGATGCAATTTGGGATCAGTGGATCATCCACCGTCAGGCAATGGGAGAAAAGATATTTGGAAAACGGGATTGAGGGGTTACAAGGCAAAAAGAAGGGTAGAAAGCCAAGAGTGCTGAAGCCAAAACCACCCAAAACCAGGGAGGAAGAGCTGCTGAAGCGGATTGAAGACCTGGAAATAGAAAACGAATACCTAAAAAAAAGAACGCCTTGGTTGCAGAGCGGGAAAAGCGCGAAAGCGGGAACAGATAGCTGTTATCTCTGAACCGAGGCAAAAATACCCATTGAGGAAGCTCCTGATAACAGCCAAACTTCCCAGGAGCAGCTATTACTATCATCCAGGCCATCTGCGGGAACCTGATAAGCTTAGTGATGAGCAAGAAGCAATAAAACATATCTGTGTGGAGCATAAAGGCCGCTATGGATACCGCCGGGTCACACTAGAGCTGCGCCACAGAGGTTTTCAAACCAACCATAAACTGGTCATGAAGCTGATGAAGCAGGCTCATCTCACCTGAATGTTGAGGGAAAAGAAGTACCACTCCTATCGAGGTGAACTAGGCAAGATTGCCCCTAACCTTTTAAAGCGTGATTTCAGAGCTGAGAGACCGAATTCAAAATGGACCACCGATATCACAGAATTCAAGCTATTGGGGCAGAAGCTCTATCTATCTCCCATCATGGACTTGTTCAACGGGGAGATTATCAGCTATACGCTTTCAAGTAGCCCAGGTTTCCACCAGGTTACTGAAATGCTCAAGAATGCCTTCCAAAAGATCCCTGATCACGGCCGGCTCTTTCTTCATTCAGATCAGGGCTGGCAATACCAGATGCGACCCTATCAAAAGATGCTGAAAGACAAGGGTATCCAGCAAAGTATGTCCAGAAAAGGGAATTGTTATGACAACACTGTCATGGAAAACTTCTTTGGCATTCTCAAATCTGAGTTCTATCACAATCAGAAGTTTTCCTCGCTTGATCAATTCAAAACGAATCTTTCTGAGTATCTGGATTGCTATAACAACCAAAGGATTATGGTTAAACTAGAAGGACTGAGTCCTGTTCAATTCCGAACTCAGTCCTTCACGTCTACTTAACTGTTGTTCAACTAATGAGGTGCACTACATCATTCCGGCCAGTTTTTTGAAAAAATTACTTGTCCTGAAGAGCTGCCAATCCGGGCAAGATCAATCCTTCGAGCATTTCCAGCGAAGCCCCACCTCCAGTGGAAATATGCGTAATCTTTTCCGCGATACCTGACTGCTTGACTGCCGCTACAGATTCACCACCACCGATGATACTGACCGCGTTCGAATCCGCTACCGCCTTCGCAATGGCAAATGTGCCTTCAGCAAATCTTGGGAATTCGAATACACCCATGGGACCATTCCAAACAATCGTGCCAGCATCTTTGATCACTTCGGAGTACCTGGCTATTGTTTCAGGTCCAATATCCAGAATTCTCCAGCCTTCTGGCACATTACCGGTCTGAACAACTTTCTTTTGAGCTCCCACATCAAATTTATCAGCCAGAGCCATATCGACCGGAAGGTGCAGTTTTTTACCCGCAATAGCAAGAATCTCCTCAGCGATTGTTATCGCGTCTTCCTCAAACAAGGAATCCGCGATTTCCATGCCTTTGGCCTTGAAGAAAGTATTTGCCATCCCGCCTCCGATCAGAACAAGGTCAGCTTTCGTCAGCAAGTTTTTGATGACTCCAATTTTGTCGCTGATCTTTGCTCCGCCGAGAATTGCAACAAAAGGTCGCTTGGGATTGGCGATAGCTTCACCAAGGTATTTAATCTCTTTTTCCATTAGAAAACCCGCCACTCCTGGAATGATCCTGGCAATACCTTCCGTTGATGCGTGCGCCCTATGCGCAGTTCCAAAAGCATCATTCACAAAGTAATCAGCCAGTCCAGCCAGCTCACGAGCCATGGCAGGATCGTTCTTTTCTTCCCCGACATGAAAACGCGTATTTTCAAGTACCAGGATTTGACCTGCAGCCAATCGGGCTGCTGCGGTTTTCGCACTCTCGCCTATGCAATTATCCGAGAAAAGCACAGGTCTGCCGGTGATTCGTTCCAAATGCTCAGCCACAGGTTTTAAAGTGTAAGCGGGGTCTGGTTCCCCTTTTGGGCGGCCAAGATGGGATGCGAGTATGACGGCGGCTCCTTTATCCAGAAGATAATTAATGGTTGGAAGAGCAGCTTGTATCCTGGTATCATCACCCACCATCCCCTCTTTTAAGGGAACATTGAAATCCACTCTTACCAGTACTTTCTTCCCATTTACATCGATGTCACGTATTGTCTTTTTGGCGAACATGGTTCCTCCGTAAAAAAATATTGGATGCCTAATCTATTGGGTAAAGATCATGCATCCAATCATTGTCACACCGTAATTTTATAGCTTTGCAGCGACCATTGAAGCCAGGTCAGCTGTTCTGCAAGAATAACCCCACTCATTATCATACCAGGCGACCACCTTCACTAAATTACCACCCATCACCATGTTGGATGGCAGATCGACAATGGAAGAACGTGAGTCATGTTTGAAATCAGTCGAAACCAGGGGCTCTCCATACTCCCCATTGGTCACACCTAGAATTCCTTTTAATGCTGTCTGGGAAGCCTCTCTGAATGCTGCATTTATTTCTTCTTTGGAGGTACTCTTCTCAACAGTGGCAACAAAATCAACGATAGAAACTGTTGGGGACGGAACACGCAGCGCGTAACCGTCGAACTTACCTTTGAGCTCCGGAATGACAAGCGCGATAGCTTTCGCGGCACCTGTTGTCGTCGGGATGATGTTCAAACCTGCCGCCCTTGAGCGGCGAATTTCTTTTTTATGCCCCTGATCAAGAATCACCTGATCGTTCGTATAAGAATGAATCGTTGTCATCACAGCATTCAGGATTTTGTATTTATCATGAACCACTTTGGCTGCGGGAGCCAAGCAGTTCGTTGTGCATGACGCATTCGAAATAACATGATGCGTCGCGGGGTCATACATGGAGTCATTTACACCCAACACGATGGTTATGTCTTCATTTTTTGCGGGTGCAGTGATGATGACCTTTTTTGCACCGCCTTTCTGCATATGGATATTTGCGCCAGGTTTATTCTTAGTTGGGTCTCCAATTGCGTCCGTGAAAATACCGGTAGATTCAATGACGATGTCAACACCCATGTCAGCCCACTTAAGCATTGATGGATCCTTCTGCGAGAAAACGTTTACGCCTTGCCCATCAACCACCAAATTTGAGCCTTCTACAATAACCTCTTTTTCCCAAATGCCATATGTGGAATCATATTTGAGTAAATGTGCGTTTTGTTTCGCGTCAAAAAGGTCATTGACTGCAACGACTTCAAGGTCATCAGGATGCCGTTCAATAATCGTCTTATAAACCAGACGTCCAATACGACCAAAACCATTGATACCAACTTTTACTTTTGACATAGTTCATCCTCCAAAATTTCACAAAATTTTACCACGGGAAGCGTGATTCATGCCTTTTCTTTTTTAAGTTCCTGCCTGGGGCTGAGTGGACCAGTTTTCTCTAAATATAAATCCATAACTGTATTTGCCAGCTTGACCTTATCGTGATGCCAGGGATTGTTGTTATCGATAAGATTAGATTGATAAACCTGATAATGCTGGTTGAGTTGATCCGTGGCTTTTACCCATTCCACATCCTTAGATAACGTTCCCTTGAATTCATTATTGGTGATAACCACATCAAACAAATAGTGCCCAAGGTGTTTTTCTATCGCGCTGACATGGTCTTCACAGGAATAACCATCAGTTTCTCCAACCTGTGTCGCGACATTACAAACAAAGAATTTCATTGCTTTACTGGCGCGAATCGCTTGAACCAAATTCGGAACAAGCAGCGGCGGGAGTATACTCGTGAAAAGGCTGCCTGGTCCAATGATGATCAGGTCAGCACTTAGGATTGCCTGCAATGCTGGTGGAAATGCTTCAGGGTTATTGGGTTCCAGCCATACTCGTTTTATCTTTCCACCGGCGACCGGGATTAAGCTTTCTCCTTCTATTTTGATATCATTTCTTTCACCGGTTTTTTGAACAACCGCCACCAAACGAACATTATGCAATGTGGCAGGTAAAACCTTTCCGTGAATTGCGAGCACCCTCCCTGATTCAGCTACTGCCTCTTCAAAACTACCGGTGATTTCCGTCAATGCCGTGATTAACAGGTTTCCAAGGGAGTGTCCATTCAAACCTGCGGTTTCAGCGAATCGATACTGAAAAATCTGCGAGATTAATTCCTCATCATCCGATAACGCGGCAAGGCAATTGCGGATGTCACCGGGAGGTAAAATGCCAATGTTTTTTCGTATCTCTCCTGACGAACCTCCATCATCTGCGACTGTGACAATTGCAGTAATATTGTTTGTGTGCGCTTTCAATCCTCTCAGGAGCATCGATAATCCATTGCCTCCTCCAATAGCAACAATTTTTGGTCCCCTTTCCTTTCGAGAATATCTGGAAATTTTATCCACGACCGCTGTGCCTGGTTTCACAAATGGTTTAAGAAGCGCTCGATTCAATCCCCATATTCCCAAACCAATGCATAAAATGCCAGTCAAACCATAGATAACGCCACGTAAAAATCGGTTCAAGCCTTGCAATCCAATCGCTCTCATAAAAGGTACGAAAATCGAATCTGGAGCGACATTACGGTAGATATCAACTAAAACGACAGCAATCCCTAAACCGACAATAGTGGTTCCAATGATGATCAAGAGGATCCACCTTTTCACGCCAATACCTGGAATTAACCAGCGTAACTCCCTTCTTAGTGTTACCCATAAATTCGTTTTTCTTTGTTTTCGTGGTTCAGACATTTGTGTGAATATAATCTCGTTTCAGATTAACGTCAATCTGAAATTATTTCAGGACCGTGTCAAACGCATCGTGTATCGATAGCGGTCACCTCGGTATAGTATTTTGACAAATTCAACAGCCTTGCGCTTCTGTGACCACAGTACTCTTTCATTCAAGAGCATGGGCTTAGTGGGCTCTACCTGCAATAACTGCGCTTCTTCAGCGGTTGGAAGAGTGACTTCCAATGTTTCATCCGCAGCCCACGGGATGATGTGCAGCTTCTCCTGTAGGATCAAGTACAAGGATCCTCCCCGCTCCAGCTCTTCCTGCGTGATATCCTCATTCGGACCCAACACTACATAGGATGTTTGCAAACCGATTGGAAGATCATCCCCGAGCCGAATACGCTTGATCATCAGAACCTTGTTTTCCGGTTGAATGTCAAGCAGCTGCCGAATCTTCTGTGGTGGCGTTTCGTAACGCATCAGAAGGATCTTTTGACCAGGTTTCATTCCTCTCTTAACAAGATCCTCAGAAAAGGAAGTCAATTCAAGGATGCCTTTTTGTAATTTTTGCGGCATCACAAAGGTGCCCCGACCTTGTTCTCGAAATAAAAGTCCCTCTCGAACCAAGGAGTCAATGGCCTGCCGAATTGTTGGTCTACTGACCTTGTAGGTGTTTTCGAGGTCACGCTCGGAAGGAATACAAGCTTTCGCCCCCCATTCCCCTGAGCTGATTTTTTTTCTCAGGATATCTGCCAGTTGATAGTATTTGGGTAAACCGCTGTATGGATCAATCACACTTGACATGTCATTTTCCTTGTGATATTATAATGACGTAATGTTGTAATGTGGTCTATACCAATTTATGAGTTTTATCAATATTTACTACAGTGTAGCATAAAATGGACAACCAAACTGAAGACAACTTGAAAAGTCTTATTGAGAAAGTGGTAACAGAAAAATTAGCTCAGCATATCAGGGTCCCTTCCCAGTTGCCTACCAGTCATTGTCCTTCTCCGTTGGCACCAACAAGAAAAAAAGTGGCCATTGGTTCTGACCACGGGGGATATAAATTAAAAGAGCTGCTGAGCAAGCACATACACGAATTGGGTTACGATCCCATCGACTGTGGCACAACTGACACCAACGCAGTGGATTATCCTGACTTCGCAAGGCTGGTAGCGGTGCAAGTCGCATCGGGTTCAGCCTGGCGGGGAGTCATGATTGATGGAGCCGGGATAGGCAGTTGCATGACAGCCAACAAAGTTCCGGGTATTCGGGCAAGCATGTGCTATGATCTTTCTTCTGCTTCAAATGCCCGAGAACATAATGATGCCAATGTGCTTACGCTTGGAGCGGGGTTAATTGGCGAGAGTCTCGCTAAGCAAATTTTGAAAACCTGGTTGAGTACAGAGTTTGGCGGGGGAAGGCATCAACCCCGTATCGACAAAATCACCTCAATCGAAAGGGAATACCTGAAATAGGATTCACATATGGCTACAGATCCGATAACCATTCAATCCCTGGTGGAACTCATTACAAGAGAAGTGATCAATGCGTACGATGAAAAGGATCTCACAGATATCTTCGCCAGAGGACAAGTATGCAAATCAGACTGCTCATCAGGCTTGTGTGTAACGACATGTTTCAACGCGCTCGGAGAAGTGGTCAGTGCAGGAGCTGAACGAATCACCAGCACGATTGGTATGATCCCACCTGATCTTTCCCTCTCAGGAATGATCGATCACACATTGCTGAAACCCGACACCACCCCGGATAAGATTACACAGCTCTGCATAGAAGCCCGGACACATAATTTTGCATCGGTTTGTGTTAATCCTACAAATATCAAGTTGTGCGCAGACCTGCTCAAAGGTTCTGATGTCAAAGTGTGCTGTGTAGTTGGCTTCCCTTTGGGGGCAACGCTGCCAGAAGTTAAAGTGATCGAGGCAAAAATGGCGATTGAGAATGGCGCGAATGAAATTGATATGGTTATCAACATTGGTGCACTGAAAGCACGCGATTCCGCCATGGTAGCCAGAGATATCCGCGGCGTAGTTGTCACTGCCCACGCGGCAGACGCACTGGTAAAAGTCATCATTGAAACCTGCCTCCTTACGGATGAGGAAAAAGTGCTGGCTTGCCTCCTGGCAAAGGAAGCTGGAGCTGATTACGTCAAAACATCTACCGGATTTTCCACTGGCGGGGCGACGGTGGCTGATATCGCACTGATGAGAAAAACGGTCGGTGCCTCAATGGGTGTGAAAGCTTCGGGTGGAATCCATTCGCGTGAAGATGCGGAGAGAATGATCAAAGCCGGAGCGACACGCATCGGGGCCAGCGCGGGTGTGAAGATCATCCAGGCAGCCACACAGGAAATACCAGCCACTTCGAAACCTGAAGCGATTAAGGCTTACTGAGTAAGAGGTCATCATGTTAATTGCTCTTGTAATTGGTACTGCGGTTTCCACCATCAAGGATGAAAAGTTGACTGGGCGAAAGTTACTCATCGTGCGGCAGACGGACGAAAAGGGTGAAGCGATAGGAAAACCATTTGTGGCCATTGACACAGTGGACGCGGGTGTTGGTGATCTAGTCCTCACAGCTTCTGGCTCGAGCGCCAGAC
Organism: uncultured Anaerolineaceae bacterium; assembly: GCA_964498605.1. Classification (GTDB taxonomy): domain Bacteria; phylum Chloroflexota; class Anaerolineae; order Anaerolineales; family Anaerolineaceae; genus JBGQAS01. The sequence continues at coordinate 27,055 of CAZCHK010000007.1, forward strand.
AGACAACAATTACAAAGGACACCCCCGTAGATGCTGTAGTGATGGCAATGATCGATTCTTTGGAACTTAACGGGAAAGTGGTCTTTCGAAAAACTTGAAAATAATGGACAAGGATCTTTTTTCCATTCAAGAAGCTCGAGAGCTAGCCACACAGGCAAAAGCTGCTCAAAAGGATTGGATGCAGTCATCCCAGCAGGATGTCGATCGGGTATGCGAAGCGATGGCAAACGCAGCATTCCAGGCTGCGGAGCGGCTTGGGCGTATGGCGAACGAGGAAACCGGTTACGGCATCGCGGAACACAAGAAGTTGAAGAACGAGTTCGCGGCAAAAAATGTATGGGAATCCATCCGAGAGATGAAAAGCGTGGGCATCGTGGGTCAGGATACCATTAACCGTATCGTTCAGATCGCGTGGCCGGTTGGCGTGGTATGCGGATTAACCCCCAGCACCAATCCAACCTCTACTGTAATCGCTAAAGCGATTATGGCAGTTAAAGCGCATGACGCGATCATTTTTTCCCCTCACCCCACCGCGGCAAAATGCAGCTTCGAGACTGCCCGAATACTCCAATTAGCTGCTGAACTGGCTGGCGCACCCAGGGGCTTGATCAGCTGCATGGAAAATATCAGCCTGCAGGGAACACAGGAATTGATGAGCCACAAGTATGTATCTTTGATCCTTGCGACAGGCGGGTCGCCAATGGTCAAAGCCGCTCACTCAGTTGGGAAGCCGGCTTACGGCGTGGGACCTGGCAATGTGCCAGTGTATGTTGACCGCAGTGCCGATATTGACCGCGCAGCCAGGTACATCACCTATTCCAAGGCTTTTGATCATTCGACGATCTGCGCGACTGAACAGGCTGTAATCGCCGATAAGCCCATTACTGCCCAATTGGAAGAACGCATGAGAGCTTACGGCGCGTTTTTCTTGGACGACCAGCAAGCAGATTTGCTCAGGAAAACCCTGTTTTTCAGCGACGGAAGCATCAATCCGGTATCCGTCGGCAAATCACCCAAAGTTCTGGCACAGATGGCAGGTTTTGAGGTTCCTCCAAATTCAAGGGTTTTAGTGGCGCGCTTATCAAGGGTCGGCAGGGACGAACCCCTTTCTCGCGAGAAGCTGACCACGGTCCTTGGCTGGTACGTGGCAGAGGGCTGGGAAGCCGGGTGTGAACGTTGTATTGAATTGATCCAATTCGGCGGCCGAGGACACACCCAGATCATTCACGCTGAGGACCAGAACGTGATCATGGCCTTTGGATTGGAGAAGCCTGTTTTCCGCATCCTCGTCAACACGATGGGTACATTGGGAGCCATCGGCTTGACCACAGGGTTGATGCCTTCACTAACACTTGGCGCTGGAGGCATTGGCGGATCGATCACTGGTGACAATGTTAGCGCCGCACACCTTTTCAATATCAAACGTCTTGCTTACGAGTTAACACCTCCGCCTGAAGCAGTGTTTTCAAATCCAAAATATCCAGAAAATCTCTCAGCGGATGAGATTGAACGCATTGTGCGCGAAGTCGCCCGTGAAATTTTAAACAGTGAATAACCACAGAATGATCTGTGGAATAAATGAAAGGAATATAAAAATGTCTGATACTTCTTTAATCGCTCTTGGAATGGTGGAAACCAAAGGTTTAGTGGGTTCCATCGAAGCAGCGGATGCCATGGTGAAAGCCGCCAATGTGACGTTGATCGGTTCTGAATATGTAGGCGGCGGGTATGTCACCGTCATGGTTCGCGGAGATGTTGGCGCAGTGAAGGCTGCCACGGATGCCGGTGCTGCAGCCGCCAAACGCATTGGCGAGCTGGTTTCGGTGCATGTGATCCCACGACCGCATGTGGACGTTGAGATGATCCTGCCGCAAAAATCCAAGGGATCCATCGGCGGACAAAGTACTGATGCCAAAAAGTAAACACCAAAGACATTTCACCAGTAATAAAGGGTTCAAAACTTACTCGCTGGTGATAGTCCGGCCACTTGAAGGCAGAAGATGATATCCTGCCAACTTGGCAGCTGTGATTTATATAGTCGTGAAATGGAGCAGGTATGGCAGATGAATTTTCTTTGAGATGTTACTGCTATTTGGACAGGATGCAACCTCAGTACGCAGCTTTTGTTGGAACAGTGACTCAGGGTGATCTACCTGTGGAGGGGATGGCAGCTCTGTACGTTGAAATGGCACCCGGTAACGAAGTGTTCCGCGTCGTGGATGTGGCGGTCAAAGCCACCGAAGCCAGGCCCGGCGCTCAGATCGTGGAACGTGAATTCGGAATGTTCGAAGTGCATTCTCTAAATCAGGCAGCTGTTCTCACCGCTGGTGACATTGTTCTACAAAACCTTCACCTCAGGGTTGAAGACCGTATCAAACCACAGGTGGCATCCTGCCAGGTGATCACCAAGGTTGACCCTTACCAGGCTCAGTTGCTCAATCGTTTTCGCCGTGGCTCCATGCTTGTTCCAGGCGAGACCATGCTAGTACTTGAGTGCGCACCCGCGGCATACATCAATTACGCATGCAATGAAGCGGAGAAAAAAGCCAGCATCAAAATCATCCACGTATCCTCGGTTGGACGGTTCGGGCGCATGTGGTTGTCTGGTTCTGAAGCCGAGATCGTCTCCGCCAAAAATGCAGCCATTTCTGCGTTGGAAGGGCTTGACGGTAAACCAGGCGCGTGACCAGCGAAATCAAGAGGAAAAATATGCCCAGAGAATTTATTACCGAACGCGAAGTGGAGGATATGTTCAAACGAGGGATAACCTCGATCGAATTGAACGATCATCTTGTTCTGACAGAACTGGCGTATGAAAAGGCTCAACGATTGGGTGTGACTCTCATCTCACCCAATCTGAAACCTCCTGCCGCGCCTGAACGGCCATACTTGAGCAAACCGGTGGAAGTAACTTCGCACAAAACAGCTGGAGCTCAGTCCACGGAAACTGGCTTGGGTATTCGCACGCGCATCAAAGAAGCGGTATCCAAAAAGCTTGGCGATAAAGTGGATCCCGCGCTGCTTGATTCGATCATCACCCGAGTCCTGGATCAGCTGGACAGGAAGTAAGCATGCTTCTAGGAGTCGTAAAAGGATCAGCGATCTGCACACTCAAATGCCCGGGAATGGAAGGGCTGAAGCTCCTGCTGGTTCAGCCCGTCAATAAAAATCTCAAGCCTGTCGGTACACTGCAGATTGCCGCGGATGTAGTACATGCTGGTATCAACGACTTATGCGTGATGGTACGTTCCCGCGAGGCGGCGCTTGCCATGCCGGACGAGAAATTCGTACCAGTCGATCTGGCGCTGGTGGGTATCGTTGATCAGCTGGATGTAAAACCGGACAAAACATACGATGCCACCCTGAAACCAGGTTGGACTCAGTACACCTGAAGGAAAAGCATGATCCTCGCTAAGGTCATCGGGACTGTCGTCACTACCATCAGTCACCCCCATTACACGAGCCACCGTTTGCTCATCGTACAGCCCCTGTCGAATCCGGGAGAAACAGCAGAGGATGATTTCATCGCCATGGACACAACCCAGGCAGGAATTGGTGATACTGTACTGATCAACCGTGAAGGCGCCGGAGCCCGGCAGGTCCTTAAGAATCCAGATGCCTGCGTCATATCTCTCATTGTCGGCATCGTGGATTCCACAGCGGTCATCTCTTAGGCTGCTAACCTCACAAAAGCATATAAAATATAATATAGGGAGGAGAACCCAATGGCACAAAACGCTTTGATTTCCCATCCCCAGCCCCTACATTCCTTTCAAGCTGCTGAAGAACGCATCGAACAGATCGAGCGCCTGGATCCAAAGAATCTGCATCCCCAATCTCACCTCATCTATCTATCCCGTGGGAAAAAAACCCGCTTTTCCATTGTTTGGTTCCACGGTTATACCAGCAGCCCGGCTCAATTCGCCGTACTTGCAAAGGAGTGCCACCGTATCGGATTCAATGTGTATGTCCCACGTTTGCCCTGCCACGGTGACGCAGACCCGTTAAGCCAGGCAACCCGGGGTTTGACGGTGGAAATGCTGACACACGCGACAGATGAAGCCATCGACATCGCACATGGATTGGGAGAGGAAGTCATGATCGGGGGATTGTCGATGGGAGGGGTGCTGACGGCCTGGGCTGCGCAACAAAGGCACGTAAGGAAAGCTGTCATCATTTCTCCCGCGCTGAGCGTGAAAAATCTTCCAACCAGTCTGGTGAAACCGCTGGCGATTGCCATCCGTATTCTGCCGGATAAGATGCGCTGGTGGAATAAGGATTTGAAAGATCACTACGATAAACCGGATTATCAATACCGCTGGCATTCCATGCACGGACTGGCAGCCATCCTGCGTTTATCCTTCCAGGTTGAGGCGTGGTCCAAAAAAGCAGCCCCCCAGGCAGCCTCCACATGGATGGTGTTGAATAAGAACGACAAGGCTGTCAATTTCGACCAATGCCAGGCGATTGTTCAAAACTGGGAAAAACATCCCGACGCCAGCGTGTACCAGCACACATTCGCGCAGGAATTGGAACTTGACCACGACCTGATCGATCCGGGGTCACCCCGGCAGAAGATCAATCTTGTGTATCCTGTTCTGATGAAAATCGTCACTGGAGAGAAATAAAGGAGCCACCGGTGGGAATTGAACCCACGACCAGGCGTTTACGAAACGTCTGCTCTACCACTGAGCTACGGTGGCCTGCTGCTGAGAGATTATAATCGGTAGCAAGGAAATCCGACAAGGTCATGACCAACATTGCCATGCTTTCCTATCACACCTGCCCTCTGGCCACTCTGGGTGGAAAAGACACCGGCGGCATGAATGTTTACGTACACGAACTGACCACTCACCTCGGCAGGTTGGGTGTACACGTGGATGTATTCACCCGTTCGCAGGATGACCATGTTCCGCACATCCTGCACGACCTGGGTTGTGGCAACCGTGTCGTGCACATCCCCGCGGGTCCTGAGCTGCCTCAACATAAAAATGTCCTGCCCGGTTTTCTGGGTGACTTTACCCGGGGTATTATGGATTTTGGGCGGGAAAAGAACATCCACTACGATCTGATCCACGCGCATTATTGGATGTCAGGGATAGCGGGTCTCAAACTCAGGGAAGAGTGGCACGCGCCGTTGTTGCAAATGTTCCACACGCTGGGTGAAGTAAAAAATCGCGTTTCCAGGAATCTGGATGATCATGAAAGCCCGCAGCGCATTCCAAGTGAGGACCTTCTCATCAACAACGCGGACTGCCTGATCATCTCCACTCCAGCCGAACTGGATCACATCCAATCGCTCTACACCAAACCACCGCGCCGAATTGAGATCATTCCACCCGGCGTGAATCTATCCCGCTTCTATCCCATTCCAGTCGATGAAGCACGGGCGTTCATCGGCGCTCCGAGTAACAAATGCATGGTGCTCTTTGTCGGACGCATCGAACCGCTCAAGGGCATCGACACCCTCATTCAGGCTATCGCCATCCTCGCCCGCGAGCACGCCACACAGGAATGCTTGCCTATCCTCTCAATCATTGGCGGGGACCCGGACATGGATGAAACAAGCATGTCCAAAGAAATGGTCCGGCTGAAAACCATGTGCTCAGAATTAGGCGTGGAGGATCTCGTCATCTTCCTGGGCAAACGAAGCCAGGGTACGCTGCCGTATTACTATTCAGCGGCTCAGGTGGTGGTCGTTCCATCGCAATACGAATCTTTCGGCATGGTTGCTCTCGAGGCAATGGCATGCGGCCGACCCGTTGTTGCCTCGCGTGTGGGTGGACTGGCACATTTAATTCAAGAGGGTGTGAATGGTTACGCAATCATCAAGGATGATCCACAGCAACTTGCTCAGCGCCTGAACGAGCTGATCTTCGACGAAAACCTGCGTAACCGCTTAGGTTCGAACGCCCAATCCTTCGCACAGGATTTTGCTTGGGAAAAAATCGCAGTGCGAATAGCTTCTCTCTATACAGACCTGCTGTAGAATTCAGCGCTTCGTTGGTTTGAATTCCGAAAAGCCCTTGTGCAGAACATCACTTCCGTACTTCCGCCTGACTTCATCAATTGCGCACAGCAGCCGCCGTTCTTTATCGGATGGTTTTTCCCATAATGAAAGCTGAAGGACACGTTCCATCAAGCCGCTCACACCAACACCGATTAAACGCACCGGTGCGCCTGTCTGCCAGGCATTTTCGAACAGCTCAGTGGCAGTCTTGCAGATGACCGCATCCTGATCTGCTGGTTCAGGCAGTGGCGCCTGGCGAGTGATGGTCGTGAAATCGGACCAACGCAGCTTGATGCGCACTGTTCGGGCAGAAGAATGTCGCGTTCTCAATCGAAACCCCACCTGCTGGGACAAACCCCGTAGAGTTTTGATGAGAATGCTCTTATCTGCAACATCCACATCAAAGGTCGTCTCGTTACTGATCGATTTGACCTCATGGTCTAGGTTGATCACATCGCTGCTTATCCCTAGCGCATGCCGGCGCAAATCTTCGCCCCATTTACCAAAATGCCTGGTCAGCGCTGAAGCCTCGGTGTTCGCCAGGTCACCGATGGTGGAGATGCCCAGCTTGGCAAGCGCTTGCTCCATTTTTGGTCCGACTCCCCACAGCGAACGCACAGGGAGAGGTGCCAGGAATTCTCTTTCATTGCCGGGATCCACAACCGTAATGGCTCTTGGAGGAGTGATCCCCTTATGTTTGGATTTGCCATAATCCGTGGCGATCTTGGCTACCAGTTTATTACATGCTGCCCCTATCGAGCTCGGAAGGCCGGTTTCGTTCCAGATCACAGTTTGTATCTCCAACGCTATATCTCCGCTTTTCCTTTGAATATCCGTTACATCTAAAAATGCCTCGTCCACAGACACTTCTTCCACCAGGCCAGAGTACCTCCTGAGGATCTCCATGACTTGATCCGATCGTGTGGCATACTCCTTGAAGGTACCGCGCACAACGATGAGCTGCGGGCAGGCTCGCAGCGCGCGCGCCATGGGCATTGCGGATCGCACACCGTACTGCCTGGCGGCGTAAGAACACGTTGAAACTACTCCCCGCCTTCCGGGATCTCCCCCCACCGCAAAGGCTTTATTGACAAGCTCAGGATGCAGCAGTTCCTCCACTGAACAGAAAAAAGCATCCAGATCCACGTGCAGAATTTTTTTTACCATTCAAAGATATTCTACGCCAATCTGCTGATAAAATAAATTCATATGACACCCTTCTCATTAGTCACCCAGTTGACCTGTCCGGAATGCAGGCGTGTATTCGACATGTTCGTGCCGCAAACCTACTGCACGAACTGCAACTCCCCGATTGTCGCTGAATATGATCTTCAGGCGGCTGGCTTATCCATGACGAAATCTGAACTGTGTTCGCGTAGTGGCAGGATGTGGCGCTGGCATGAGCTGCTGCCCGTGTCTGATCCGGAGAACATTATCAGTCTGGGAGAAGGCGATTCCCCACTGCTTGAATTAAGCCGCTTGTCCAGGAACATGAAACTTAAGCATTTGTATCTAAAAGATGAAAGCAACAATCCGACACACAGCTTTAAAGCGCGCGGCTTATCAGCTGCAGTATCAAAAGCCAGAGAACTTGATATCCACGACTTTATCATCCCCACAGCCGGGAACGCCGGAGCTGCTCTGGCAGCATACTGCGCTCGTTCTTCCACTCGGGCTGTCATCTACATGCCCAAAGACACGCCGATTGAAAATGTGAATTACTGCCAAAGAAGCGGAGCCGAAGTGGTCCTGATCGATGGGCTCATCGATGAGTGCGGAAGGCTTGCCCGTTTGCGAGCTCAAGAAGAGCATCTTTTCGATGTTTCGACATTTCGCGAACCTTACCGCCTGGAGGGTAAGAAGGTGATGGGGTTTGAGATCGCCGAACAATTCGAATACGCACTTCCGGATGTTATCTTCTACCCTACCGGTGGCGGAACGGGGCTTGTGGGAATCTGGAAAGCTTTTCAAGAGCTTTTGCAGATGAACTGGTTGCAAACAGATAAACTGCCTCGCATGATTGCAGTCCAATCCGCTGGTTGCGCGCCGGTAGTAAAAGCATTTGACAATCATAGGGATTCATGTGAATCGTGGATCAAAGCGAGCACCGTTGCTGCGGGCTTACGCGTGCCCAAAAGCTTTGCCGATCGGATGATCATGCGAACGATCTATGAGAGCGAAGGTTCGGCCATCGCGGTGGAAGATAAGGAAATCTTGACGGCGCAAAAAAAGCTTGCAACTCGGGAGGGTTTGTTCATCTGTCCGGAAGGCGCGGCAACCTTGGCCGCGCTTGAAAAATTCATGAATGATCCAAATTTCAATCCTGACAAGAAAATTCTACTGCTCAATACCGGTGCAGGGTTGTTAAACATGTCGGTCATCCATAATAGTATTTTCGCGTGATATACTTTCTGCGAAACTTCGGAGAATGATCATGGATAAACAAAGCATACTTGACGCAATTTATCAGGCGATTGGCGAACTAAACCTTGAACGCGAAGATACCGAACAAATTGACAAAGCTCCAGAGACTAAACTATTAGGCAGGGAATCCAAATTAGACTCACTGGGATTGGTCAACTTGATCGTGATCGTTGAAGAGAAGGTGTCAGATATTCTTAATATAGAATTAACACTGGCAGATGAACGCGCGATGTCCCAGAAGCACAGCCCATTTCGTTCCGTTCAGACACTCGCTGATTATATCCAGCTGCTGCTTGAGGAACAAACATGAATGATAGTCCTGCTATGTTGATCACCGGCACGAGCAAAGGGATTGGACTGCATCTTGCCAAATATTACGCACAAAAAGGCTTTTTCGTTATAGGCTGCAGCAGAACAGACCAAACAGAAAACATTAATGGCTATGCGCATATAGTTACAGATGCCAGTTCGGAACTGGAAATCAAATCGCTTTTCAACAGAATTCGCAAAGAATTCCCACCCATCAGTGTGCTGATCAACAACGCGGGAATCGCCTCCATGAACCACAGCCTTCTTACACCCGGGGAAATCGTTGAGAAAATTCTAAAAACAAACGTGCTGGGTACATTCCTCTTCTGCCGGGAAGCAGCCAAACTGATGCGAAAGCATCGCTTTGGACGCATCGTGAATTTTTCCACTGTCGCGGTGAAGCTTAAAGTTGAAGGAGAAGCAGCTTATACGGCTTCCAAGGCAGCGGTCAATTCACTGACTCAAGTGCTTGCCCGAGAATTTGCTGAGTACCATATCACAGTAAATGCCATCGCCCCTACACCGATCAGAACAGACCTGATCAAAAATGTCCCGGAAGAAAAGATAAATCAACTTATCCAAAGACTTCCTCTCAAAAGACTCGGTGAATTCGAGGATGTAACCAATGTCATCGATTTCTTTATCCGTCCGGAAAGCAGCTACATTACTGGTCAAATCATCTACCTGGGCGGCGTTTAATGATCGGTTTTCTGCTTCATGTTTTTGAAGAGTACCAAGACGACGAAGCGATCATTTGGCAAAATGAGCGCTTCTCTTATGCCTGGTTAAAAGCACGGGTGATGCATTGGATAAGGTTCTTGAAAGAAAATGGTTTTACGAGTGGGCAAGTCGTATCCTTAGAAGCAGATTTTTCTCCAAATGGAATTGCCCTCTTTCTTGCGCTGATTGAACAAAAGGTTATTCTTGTACCGTTAACGATTGCGTTGGGTGAAAAACGAAATGAATTCATTGAGATCGCCCAGGTCGAAAAATGTATTCGGATTGATGAAAATGACCAGAGCACAGTTATTGATCAGCAGGTAGTCGCGGAGCATCCACTGTACACCACTTTGCGTCACAGTCAGCATCCCGGCCTGGTGCTGTTCTCTTCCGGTTCAACTGGCAAGAGCAAAGCCATTGTGCATGATATGAGCGATTGGCTGGAAAAATATCGCACCAGGCGGCATAAACAGCGCATGATCACTTTTCTACTGTTTGATCACGGCGGCGGCGTTAACACCATGCTGCATGTTCTATCCAACGGTGGAACTATTATCACAGTGCAAAACCGCGACCCCGATTCCGTCCTGGACGCCGTGGAAAAATATCAAGCAGAAGTGCTTCCCACATCACCAACTTTTATCAACCTGATTCTTTTATCCGAAGCTTATAAACGGCACGACTTATCCTCATTGAAAACTGTCACCTACGGGACAGAACCAATGGCAGAAAGTACGCTGAAGCGATTCCATGAGATTTTTCCACATATTAACCTGCTTCAAACCTATGGTCTAACCGAGACAGGTGTCCTGCGCTCCAAATCCAAGGGCTCTGATTCACTGTGGGTAAAAATCGGCGGAGAAGGATTCGAGACGCGGGTTGTTGACGGCATACTGCAGATCAAAGCTCGCTCAAATATGCTTGGGTACCTAAATTCCTCCAGCCCGTACACGGAGGACGGTTGGTTTATTACCGGTGACGAAGTGGAACAGGATGGTGAATATTTCCGCATATTGGGGCGCCGGTCAGAATTGATCAATGTGGGTGGCCAAAAAGTCTATCCCGCTGAAGTGGAAAGCGTCATTCAAGAAGTTGATAATGTCGCGGAGGTGACCGTATATGGAGAGAAGAACCCCATCACGGGAAGCATCGTTTGCGCGCGCGTGCGTTTAAAACACCCTGAGGATCCAAAACAGGCAGCATTGCGCGTAAAAAAACACTGTCGGAGGAAACTGCAGAATTTCCAGATTCCCGTTAAAGTCCATTTTTTTGAAAAAGAACTTCACAGCGATCGATTTAAAAAAATTAGAAAAGTTGAAGAGTAAAAACATGACTGTAGAAGTCATAAAGATAAGATCCAATGATTTTGAGCGTGTTTATCCACTGTTAACCGAGTTTAAAAATGTTACCGGAATTACCCGGGAAGGCTGGAAGGTAATTTTTCGGGATAATTGGAGGAACGCCGAGGATCATTTTGGATATTTCCTGGCAGACAAAGGCAAACCGGTCGGCCTTCTTGGAATGATCTTTAGCACAAGAATGATCGACAGAGAAGAGCATAAGTTCTGCGATCTTTCTGCCTGGTATGTCAAACCCGAGTATCGAGGTCACAGCATTGCACTGCTGATTCCAATCCTTGGCAGAAAGGACCTCACCATAACTACTTTCACAGCCTCCAACCGGGTGATCGCAGTGCTGCGTAAACTGGGCTTCAAAGACATCGAATCCCATATTAGAATCGCGATTCCAATTCCGCTTACCTCCAAAAATGTACGTGTTACATACGACCCGGAAGTCATATTCTCAAAGCTGACAGGGGAGGACTTGCGGATTTTTCAGAACCACTCCCGCCTGAACTGCACGCACATCGGAATCACCACTCCTAAAGGCTTCAGCCACGTGATGGTCAACAAGGTTTTCCGAAAAGGGATTCAGCTGGCCCACGTAGATTACGCTTCAAACCGAGCCATCCTTATTGATCATGCAAACCTAATCGCCTGGAATGTCATGCAAAAAACGCGATGTTTTGGCATTGAGATCGGCGAACACATGCTCACAAAAAAAATACCATTATTTTCTTTGAGAATCAAGAGGAACCATCCGATTTTATTTCGATCCTCGAACCTTAAACCTGAGGTTATCGACACTGTGCATTCCGAAATCCAACTGCTGGGCTTATATCCGACATGAAAGGTTCAAGGATGCAGGCTGGATTATCCTATCTTGCCAAACCTCTCTTTGGGGGCATCGGGCATATCCTGATGTATCATAGAGTCGTTGACAACCTTCCAACAAAAAAAAGCATGGGGGCCAGGATCGAGACCAGTAAATCTCACTTTGAAAACCAACTGGATTACTTTATAAACCATCACTACCAGTTTTTCTCTATGGATGAAGTCTTTTTCAATCTTCAGCAAAAAACTCCAAGCAAAAACTTTGTAAGCATCACGTTTGATGATGGTTATAAAGATAACCTCACAATCGCCTATCCAATCTTAAAAAAACGCGGAATCCCATTCTGTGTGTATATAACTACTGATTTTCCAGATCGCAAAGCGATCTTATGGTGGTACCTCTTCGAAGATCTTTTTAACAGGAATCAAAGCATAAACATTTCCTATCATGGTGCTCATTTCAATTTCGACTGCTCCAGTCCTCAAATGCAGCAACAGGTGGAACTTAAATTGCGGCGCATGATTAAAACCTGTCCTCCACATCTTCTCAAAGAATTGTTGAAGGAAATGTTTGAACACAATCATGTCGAGTTGTTTCAGAAAACCAGGCAACTTGTTCTATCCTGGGAGGAAATCAAACTCCTCAGTCAGGATCCCCTGGTCACAATTGGAGCCCATTCTATTCACCACCATGCCCTTAACATCCTTTCGGATTCAGAGTTGATGCATGAATATCGCATGTCCAGAAGAGCGATCGAAAATGTGATCGCAAAACCTGTGCTTCATTTTGCATATCCTTACGGCAGCAAATCCGAAGCAGGAATAAGAGAATTCAAGAAAGCGGATTTGGCGGGGTATAACACTGCCGTGACATCAAGGATGGCAAATGTTTTTCCCGAACATAGAAATCATTTGACTGCTCTGCCCCGCCTAGAAATGCCTTTGTTGGAAGATAAGTTCGCGCTTCAGATGGCTGTGAACGGATTAATCCAAGCCAAACGATATCGCTTGCGCAGGGTAATATGGGATAATTGATCGATGCTGAAATTTGCTGTGTTACAACTCTCAGGTTGCGCAGGGTGTGAGGTTTCTCTCCTGAATGCTGAGGATTGGCTTCAGAAGTACCGGCTGGTTTATATGCCATTGGTCGTATCGACCTACGATGTTCCGGATGTTGATGTCCTCCTTGTCAGTGGCGGTATTCGAACAGATGAGGATTTGCACAATCTTAAAAAAGCTGTCAGAAATGCAAAGCAAGTGGTTGCTGTAGGCACATGCGCCATTTCCGGAGGAATCGCGAACCTGGGTAACCGGGATGATGTCCGGACTTTATTCCTGTCTGAATCGAACAGACTTCATGTACCACGGTTATTGCCCAAATCGCAACCTATTGATTCCGTGATCAATGTGGACCGATACCTGCCAGGATGCCCTCCAACCTCTGAATTGTTTATGGCGATGCTTTTCCAAAACCCTGATTTTTCACCCGGAAATAATGTTTGTATTGAGTGTGGTCGAAAAAAAGTTAAGGATATCAAGCCTAGCCACCTAACCGGTTTTCAAAAGGGCAACGTTGAACCGGAGTTGTGTTTGATCAATCAAGGTTACCTGTGTGTTGGCTCATCTACGCGCGGAGGATGCCGCGCTCCATGCACCAGAGCTGGACATCCATGCGTGGGATGCAGGGGCCCATCGAACGTTTTTATAGAAAAGGAATCCTCTGAATGGCTGAGTAGCATCCGCAAGGTTTTTGAGATCATGACCAACATAAGCTCTCAGGAGATAGACCAAGCATTACGGTCGCCGCAGCTGGCACTATTTCTGTTCCAATTCTCGGATTATTCCGGATCAGCGCAGAAGCCTCGCACTAGGGAAAAGATGCTCTAATGCCAATTTTCACATTTCCGATCAGCCGGATCGAAGGGCACGCTCAGGTCGTCATCGAGGTACAGGATGGTCAAGTCCTTTCCGCGACGTTTCGGGCGACAGAATTCCGTGGTTTTTCTTACTTTGTTGAAGGTACTCCTGCCGAACAGATGCCGGTCATTGTTCCAAGAATATGTGGAGTATGTTCAACCGCGCACCAAGTCTGCTCGGTTAAAGCACTGGAAAACGCTTTTAGTGTGACTCCTCCCCCGCTCGCCAGGAAAATCCGTGAATTGCTTCTGCTGGGACAGATCATCCAAAACCAGGCGACATCTTTGTTTATCTTTACCATGCCCGATCGCCTGGGAGTGGAAAGCCTTTTTCAAGTTGATGATCAGGAAAAACAACTATTACAGGAATCCAGTGTCGCGTTAAAATCATTACTTGTCAGAAAGGCAGGTACCGATCTGATCACACTTGCAGGCGGGCAATTCATACACCCGGTGAAGGCAATCATCGGGGGAGTGATAAGTGGAATTCCCGAAGCGTCCGCTCACAAAATGAGAGATTCGTTGCTGCAGCTTTTACCAGTTGCTTGCGAGTTATTCGATCACTACTGGGAACTTACCATGAGAATGGGGGAAAGGATTGGCAGTTGGGGGGATGATCAAACTGCTTTTTACATTTCATCAACTGGCAAATCTAAACCAAATTTTGATAGCGACAAAATCTGCATTATGGATCCTGTCGGCTCGGATTGCGATCAATTTAGCCCGGAAGTGTTTAACCACAAACTAACCATCGAGAAGAATGAGTCCAGCTACTCCTCTGAGTCTCACTTTAATGGTGGAATCCTCCGAGCGAACAGCCTCGCCAGGATGAACATGACAGAATCCTTTGGAACACAGAAAGCAGACGCTTACCTTGAAAAATTTCGGGAGGCTTTTGGTCACCCGGCGCACGCCATCATGCTGTTTGATCTGGGCCGCGGGATTGAGCTTGTCTACGCCATAGAGCGCAGTATCGAAATTCTTAGCCAGAAGCTTGAAGGCGATGACACGGATGTTGCTTACACGGTGGTAGACGGTGAAGGTTTTGGTTTGGTCGAAGCGCCACGCGGGCCATTGATTCACCATTATGAAATCGAAAATGGGATTATCAAAAGAGCGGACTTTGTAATTCCTACGGTCCACAACATGAGGGCGATTAGTCGTGCCCTCATGGTCGCCGCGAAAAGATATGTCACAAAAGAAACAATTGATTTGGAATTAGAAAAAGCGGTCGGCAGGGTTGTCAGAGCTTTTGACCCTTGTATAGCCTGTGCGACACATTAATCATACATTTTTAAATAGAGGTGTGCATGACAAAAGCGTTGGAACGATTCATAAGATATGCAAAGGTTTTTACTCAATCTGATCCCGATTCCGAGACTTATCCCAGCACTCAATGTCAATTCGATCTGGCGAATTTGTTGGTGCTGGAACTCAAGGAGCTTGGTATCAAAGACGCAGTGGTTGACCAATTTGGATATGTCACTGGAACAGTAATTAGCAATGTCGAGAAAGTTGTCCCTGTCATTGGTTTCCTCGCCCATATGGATACAAGCCCATCATCTCCCGGAGAAAATGTCAATCCGCAAATCGTCAAAAACTACAACGGCGGTGATATCGTCCTGAATAAAGAAGCGTCCTTGATCTTATCCCCAACCGAATTTCCGAAATTAAAGGATTACATTGGCCAAGACATCGTGACGACGGATGGGACAACTTTATTAGGCGCGGACAACAAGGCAGGAATTGCCGCGATCATGTCTGCGGTGGAATATATCTTTCATCACCCTGAGGTTCAGCATGGTACTGTGAAAATCGGCTTCACTCCTGATGAAGAGGTGGGAAGAGGTGTAAATTACTTTGATGTGAAAAGGTTTGGCGCGGATTACGCTTACACTATGGATGGCGGGGAAATTGGCGAGTATGAATATGAAAACTTCAACGCTGCTTCTGCCAAGGTCATCATTCATGGCAAGCAGGTTCATCCCGGAACTGCAAAAAATGTGATGAAGAACTCAATTCTGATTGGAATGGAATTGATCAACATGCTTCCAGCGGCAGAGCGACCTGAGTACACCGAAAAAAGGGAAGGATTTTTTCATGTTGATAATTTTTCTGCTTCGGTTGAAAATGCAGAAATGCTCATTATCATCAGGGATCATGAGAAATCAAAATTTGAATTAAAAAAACAAATCGTCATTCAGGCAGCTGATTACCTGAATACCAAGTATGGAGAAGGCACGATCACTGTTGATCTCCGAGACTCCTACTACAACATGTTAGAGAAAATCATCCCCGTGGGAGAGATTAATGACATTGCGTTACAAGCGATCCAGGCAGTCGGAGTGCAGCCAAAAATCAATGCCGTCAGGGGCGGCACGGATGGGGCTCGATTGTCATACATGGGTCTGCCATGTCCGAATATTTTCAGCGGGGGATTGAATTACCACAGCAGGTATGAATTCTTGCCAGTGCAGTCGCTTGAAAAAGCAACGGAAGTCATCCTTAAGATTATCGAATTATTCGTCCAGAAGTAATTCCGGGCAAGTCTGACGAAACGAGCTCAGATCCTTGTCCTTAAAAATCAGATGAATCCCCAGGTTCTGTGCGAGCTTACAGTGCAGAACCTTTTCATTTTTATTCTGGTTGTATTCGATTGCATACACATCCTTGCCTGCATTCAGGAATGGAGCGACCTGTGAACACCACTCCTGCGTAAAACAATCCTCCACGATTAGAAAATCAAAGAAGGGCTCCAGATCAGCACTTTGCTCCGTGTCGTTCTTTAATCCCGCTTTCAAGTTGTATTGATGTGCTTTTTCGGCAAGCCACTTGTTAAAATGCAGTTGATCGTCATAGGTCAAGGAAAATCCTGTATCGTTCTGGTATCCGTCCACATTATCAAACTCCACTGCCGTGAAACCTTTCTGCTGGCATAATTCAATGCGCTTTTCAAGGACAGGCTCAAGAGTTTCAACCCGGCGAATATCCAGCCATCTTTCGCCTTTCCAATCATGATTCTGTGCGCCTAATACTTCATCCGAAAAAGTGTTCTTATCTGGTCGCCAGTTTTCCCAGACTCCCGCGTTAAGATAACAAATCACTTCTTTTCCCTGCGAAGTGAGCTTAATAATATCAGCTTCACGAGTATCGAACAGATCCAGGTCAAATACATCAGCATCAACTGAAAAATCTAATTCCCCTGTGAACTGAATTTGCCATGGAACCATAGGATCGTCATCGTAATGAGGAGGGGCATACGTATATCCATCACTCTGCGAGCTAGAACATGCAGGAATTAAAAATCCCATTGTCACTACCCCAATCGATATATCTTTTAATATTTTCACGCTGTAAGTATATCCCATGCCCTGGCATCATCGTTCCTGGTATGAACTTTGTTAACAATCCGGTCGTTCTGCCATGAACCGGTATAATTCAACCATGGATCAGATGGCTGCGACCGCCTTGGCGCACCCTAACATTGCCTTGATAAAATACTGGGGAAACCGGGATGATGATTTACGCCTGCCGGAAAACGGCTCGATTTCTATGAACCTTGCTTCATTGGGAACAAAAACAAGCGTGGAATTCGATGGCTCACTGGCAGGTGATGTATTACTCATCAACAGTACAAATGTTAAGGGCGAAGCCCTGTCAAGAATGTCTCGATTTCTTGACCGTGTCAGAGAAATGAGTCGAATTTTCATGCCGGCCCGCGTCATCAGTGAGATCAATTTTCCAATTGGCGCGGGGATTGCTTCTTCTGCAGCAGCTTATGCGGCATTAGCACTTGCTGGAAGTCGAGCGGCTGGCCTCAATCTGAGCGAACAAGAATTATCTATTTTAGCAAGACACGGATCCGGATCAGCCTGCAGGTCAATCCCCACCGGTTATGTTGAATGGATGCATGGAGACGGGGATGCTAGTTCTTTTGCGCATTCAATAGCAGCACCAGAACATTGGAATCTGGTTGACATTATCGCTGTTGTTGATCAATCGAAGAAAAAGCATGGCTCAAGCGAAGGGCACAGGTTTGCCCGTACAAGTCCGTTTCAAGCTGCGCGGGTTTCTACAGCTGCACAGCGACTTGACATTTGCAGAAGAGCAATTCTAGAAAAAGATTTCCTATCCCTGGCCGGTATTGTGGAACTGGACTGCAACATGATGCACGCAGTAATGATGACCTCTTCTCCACAGCTGTATTACTATTCCCCTGCTTCACTACTAATCATGCAAAAAGCTTTGGAGTGGCGTTTTCAAGGAATGGATGTTTGTTTCACATTAGACGCTGGTCCCAATGTTCATCTCCTCTGCCCAAAGAAGTGCGAAAAATCAATTATCGATTTATGTAAATCGATTAATCAGATTTCGTCAATAATTATTTCACCCGTGGGTGGAGGCGCAACATTGGTTGACACGACTGGCGATGCAAAATAACTCTCACAAGGAAATTCAATGGCTTCAATGTGGAAAGTGATTCTGACAATTCTTCAATTCGTCCTTGCTTTTGGACTATTGGCTCTGTTCCATGAGATGGGACATTTTATCTTTGCGAAATTATTTAAAATCGATGTGGAAGAATTCGGACTTGGTTACCCTCCCAGAGCGATCAAGTTATTTAGAATTAAGGAAACTCTTTTTAGTATTAACTGGATTCCCTTTGGCGCATTCGTAAAAATCAGGGGGGAAAACGATCCGGATATTCCAGGAGGTTTTTCAGACGCAAAGCCGTGGAGGCGAATCTTGGTTTTGCTCGGTGGTCCTTTGATGAATATCCTCACGGCGATCATTCTATTCAGCATAATATTCTCACAAATGGGTGCGCCAAAAACTGATGTGGTACAGGTAAGCGGGGTCAATGAGGGATCCCCTGCAGAACACGCAGGGATCGAAAAAGATGACATAATCATTGAAATTGATGCGACCCCAGTCAGCTCACTTGAACAAATGACCACGCTGGTAAGCTCCAAGACGGGAGAGACAATAACGCTTGTCTTACAACGAGGAGCTGCGCGGGTTGTCGTTATCGCCGTCCCCCGAGTTGATCCACCTGAGGGGGAAGGCCCTCTTGGTGTATCAATCAGCAATCCCTATGAACCGATCTCCTGGTTCCAGGCACTTCCACAATCCTTCAGCTGGACTGGAGAACTCTTCAAGCAGTTTTTGACACTGCCGATACGGTTGATCCGAGGTGAGCTGGATGCAAGTCAAGCAAGACTGGTCAGCCCTATTGGCTTGTACAGCGTGTATGCCCAGACCCGCGAACTCCAGGCTCAGGAGGAAGCGTCATCACCCGGTTTGGCAGCCATAAATATTTTTTGGTTTTTTGCAAATATTTCTGTGCTGCTCGGAATCACGAATCTCCTTCCCCTTCCGGCTTTGGATGGAGGTCGAATTATATTCATTTTGCCAGAAATGATTTTCAAGAAAAAGATCCCAGCAAAATTTGAAAGTATTGTGCACTTGACAGGTTTTGTGCTGCTCTTGGCATTGATGTCATTCTTATTCATTCAGGATATCATCAATCCGGTCGTCATTCCTTAGCGAGCGAGTTCTTTATGAATATTGATTTTTTCGAAGTCATTCAAGCTCTGCTTGACAGCGGGAAACCATTTCCTGCCAAGTTTCTTCATCGTTTATCTGACCTGGAGAAATCAGAACTCGATCTTCTGCAGGATTACTGGGTTCAGATACAGCAATCCAGAAAATTATATTTATTGGAGGATCTGATCAACCTTTCGGAAGTGGAAACTCTGGTCAATTACGATGAAATCGGTATTGTTGCTCTACGGGATGCTGTTGCTGAGGTCAGAATCAAGGCTTTGGAACTGCTGGAGTATTCTGAAAACCCAAGGCACATCCCCGTGTTGATCAACCTCATCAGGTCGGATTCGGACTCAAAGGTAGTGACCACCGCGCTTGTCACCTCGGCACACTTCGTATACAAAGGAGAAGTAGGAGAGTACCCCAGAGAAACATTCTTAAAACTTACATCTGTGTTAAAAGAATTAATTAAAGGCAATTACGAAGAGGAAATTAAGCAATATGCCCTGGAGGCATTAGGTTACTCTAGCGAAAGGGATGTGAAACCCTTGATTCAGGACGCTATTGCGATCCCGGACAAAAAGTGGACCAGCGCAGCGCTGATTGCTATGGGAAGATCTTTAGATCCATTTTGGAAAAGATTCATTTTAAATGAATTGGAATTGGATCATCCAGCGACAGTGATTGCCGCCATCAAAGCCTCAGGAGACATGGAAATCCCAGAAGCCAGAAAGCCGATCCAAATCCTGTTGAAAGGCCACTCAGGGGAGGATTTAATCGAGAAGAATGCCGCGTGGTCTCTCGCCAGGATAGGTGGAGCAGGTGTGGAGAGCACCTTGGAAACACTGCTCTCAAGAGCCGAAGGCGAAGACGAGATTTCATTCTATGAGGATTGCCTTGATGAATACGAATTCCGTCACGACGCAAACACTCAGTCTATGTTTAAATTCAAGATCGAGAATGATGGGCTGGAAGATACCAGCGCGGATGATTTTTTCGATATTGAGAATGAAGACGATTTTTCCGATGATGAGATTGATGGGGCGGCGTGATGGAGACTAACCAACCGGCTTGGACACTGCAGGTTGTAATTGAAGGTTCAGTTCAGGGTGTTGGCTTTCGTGCTTTTGCAGTGGAAGCAGCACAACAAAGGAAAATAACAGGCTGGGTTCGGAATACCTTTGAAGGCAAGGTGGAAATATATGCCCAAGGTTCGCGATCGAATTTGGAGGATTATTTGAAAATCATGCGATCTGGCCCCAGCCTTTCAGAGGTAACGAATGTCATCTGTGCCTGGTCCAAAGAAAGCCCGGAGTACAGATCTTTTTTCATAGCCAAATCGAAATAGAAATTATTCTTCGCCAGATAATATCCGTGCCTTTTTCCATGGGGGAAGCTTGGGATCATCCGCCAATATCGATCTCAACTCGTACAATTGATCACGCAAAGCAGCTGCCCGTTCGAATTGAAGCTCTTTTGCGGCTGCTTTCATTTGATTTCCGATCTCTTTCATCAACCTCATGATTTCAATTTTTGGAATTCCCGAATCACCATTATTCTTGAGCCCAGATCGCCCTTCGGCTACTTCCGAAGAAGCGTGCAACCTTTCGGAAATATCGTAAACTCCCTTGACAATACTGGCTGGCTCAATCCCATGGGCTTGATTATGCTCGATTTGCTTGTTTCTCCGCCTGGTGGTTTCATCGACCGCTTTCTGCATAGAATCCGTCATGGAATCAGCATACATGATAACCGTCCCATGGATATGCCGGGCAGCTCTGCCAATAGTTTGAACCAATGCGGTCGCAGAACGCAGAAATCCCTCTTTGTCAGCGTCAAGAATCGCGACCAGCGAAACCTCTGGAAGATCCAATCCTTCTCTGAGGAGGTTTATCCCAACGATGACATCATAAATTCCCATACGTAAATCTCTAAGGATCCCCACGCGTTCAAGTGTTTCAACCTCAGAGTGAAGATAATGAACCTTGATGCCCAATTCCATAAGGTAGTCAGCCAGATCCTCCGCCATACGCTTGGTGAGTGTTGTCACAAGGACCCTCTCACCATTTTCTACTCTTTTCTTGATCTCCCCCATCAGATCATCCACCTGTCCTGCGCTTGGACGGATTTCGACCTCAGGATCAATTAAACCTGTCGGCCTGATAATTTGTTCTACCACCTGATCGCAATGTTCCATTTCATAAACTCCCGGAGTCGCAGAAGTACAAATCGTGAAGCCCATTTTTTGTTTGAACTCATCAAATGTGTACGGTCGATTATCCATCGCGGATGGAAGCCTGAATCCATAATCTACCAGTACACTTTTGCGTGATCGGTCACCGTTGTACATCCCTCTCACTTGTGGAATGGTCATGTGCGATTCATCAATGACAAGCAGATACTCACTAGGAAGATAATCCATTAATGTCCACGGGGGAGACCCAGCTGGTCGTTGATCCAAATGGCGGGAGTAATTCTCAATACCTGAACAATAGCCAACCTCTCTAAGCATTTCAAGATCATATCTCGTCCTCTGCTCTATCCTTTGAGCTTCCAGCAGCCGTTCGCTTTCTTTAAACCTGTCGATTTGATTGATTAATTCGTCTTCAATGCATTGAATCGCATTTTTTAATTTTTCTTCTTGAGTAATGTAATGCTTAGCAGGATAGATGTTTATGTCAGGCGGTTCCGCTCGAATTTCTCCGGTGACCGCATCGATAATTGAGATGCGTTCAACCTCATCGCCAAAGAAAGCCAATCGGATGATGTCTCTCTCCTCGTAGGCTGGAAAAACCTCCAATGCCTCGCCTCTCACCCTGAAGGTGCCTTGTTTTAACTCCAGATCATTTCTTTGATACTGTGCCTCTATTAGTTGGCGCAGCAAGGCGTTTCTGCGATATATCGTTCCCTTGGTTAGCGTCAGAACTCCTTTACCGTAAGCTTGCGGATCCCCTAATCCATAGATGCAGGAAACGGAAGCAACGATCACAACATCGCGGCGTGACATAAGAGCTTTGGTAGCAGCCAGGCGTAACCTATCGATCTCTTCGTTGATATCAGTTTCTTTTTCGATATACAAGTCCTTTCGGGGGACATACGCCTCGGGCTGGTAATAATCGTAATATGAAACAAAATACTCTACCGCATTGTGCGGAAAGAATTCCTTGAACTCTGCATACAGCTGGGCAGCGAGTGTTTTGTTATGTGCCATGATCAAGGCTGGTATTTGTAACTGATTGATGATATTTGCAATCGTAAAAGTTTTTCCGGTGCCAGTTGCCCCTAACAGCACCTGGTTCTTGTATCCTTTTTTTATCCCCTCCACAAGGCTTTGTATTGCCTGTGGTTGATCGCCAGTAGGATTGTATGGAGAGTGTAAGTCAAAATTCATTTGAACCTTTGTTCTATTATAAACCCTCACGTGCTCAAAACCACTCGACTAATATTTAGAACCTGTCACGAAAGTTGATAAGTGATACTAGAATATCAAGCAGCTGATTTTTCCATTCCTTGGACTCTTTTTGAAAAGGGATCCAGTAAGAATTCTTACCAATTCTGGCCTTTTTAATTGGATACAAGTTACGACTTCGCTGGTTGTCACCCAGAGTCGGATACCTTAGAACGATTTGCTCATTTTCAACCATGACAGATGCCAATCCCGCCAAACATGCGCGGTTCTTAATGATGATGTAATAAATCAGGTTCTCCAATTCTTCTGGGAGTGGTCCAAATCGATCAATGAATTCCTCCTTAATGGCTTCAGCTTCCCGCTCTGTTTGGATGTTCGCAATCCTTCGGTAAAGTTTTAGTCGCATATTCTGCTGTGAAACATATCCAATGGGGATACCCACTGAAAGGGGTAATTCAACAATGACCACCGAGTATAGTTCATTCAGCTGATCAAGTGGGAGAGGCTTAAGCTCAACCCCGCCCTTTTGTTTTAATTCACGAACAGCACCGGCGAGCATGCGGGTGTACAAATGGAAACCTACAGCAGCAATATATCCCGATTGTCGAGTTCCCAATATGTCACCCGCTCCCCGCATTTCAAGATCCCTCATTGCTATGGAGTAACCTGCACCCAACTGGGTATTCTCAGCGATGACTTCCAATCTCTCTTGTCCCTCAGGTGTAGGCAAGTGCCTGCTGTCTCTAAAGAAATAGGCATACGCTCGCTGTCCACCCCTTCCCACCCTTCCCCGCAATTGATATAACTGAGCCAAGCCAAACGTGTCTCCCCTATCCACAATCAGTGTATTGGCATTAGGGATGTCCAATCCAGATTCAATGATGGATGTGCATAAAAGCACATCAAGTTCTGCTTGCGTGAAATGGTGCATGACGGCCGCTAATTCCTTTTCATCCATTTGCCCGTGAGCGATTCCTATCCGCGCTTCAGGAACAAGTTTTTGTAAATTGATTTTTATCGCATCGATGGTCATAACCCGGTTGTGAACGAAGAACACCTGGCCTCCCCGTTCCAATTCTCGGATGATCGCCTGTCTCACAAGTCTTGGTGAATACGGACCAATGTGAGTGATGATGGGCTGTCTCTCAGCTGGCGGGGTATTAATCACTGAAATATCTCTCACACCGGTCAGCGCCATGTACAAAGTGCGAGGGATTGGCGTGGCTGTCAGCGTCAGAACGTCAATTTCCGTACGCAGCTTCTTGAAGTGCTCTTTGTGAGTTACTCCAAATCTTTGCTCCTCATCAATTATCGCCAACCCCAAATCCTTAAACTGCACATCCGCTGTCAGTAGCCGGTGTGTACCGATAATAATATCGATTTCGCCTTTGCCGAGTTTTCGTGCGATTTCATCCTGCTCCTTAGGTGACCGAAACCTGGATAACATGTCGACAGTAACTGGCCAAGGCAGTAATCTTTGGAGAAAGGTCTCATAATGCTGCTGAGCCAAAACGGTTGTGGGAACAAGGATGACAACTTGTTTTCCATCCTGTACTGCTTTGAAAGCTGCACGTAAGGCAACCTCTGTTTTTCCGTATCCTACATCACCACATAGTAAGCGATCCATCGGCTTCTGTTTTTCCATATCCATTTTGGTTTCAATGATCGCTTGCTTTTGGTCCTGTGTTTCTATGTAAGGAAACCCGGCTTCCAACTCTTTCTGCCAGGCTCCATCACTTGAAAAGGCAAATCCCCGGGCGGTTTCCCTTTTCGCGTAGAGTTCAAGAAGTTCCCGCGCAACCTGGTGAACAGCCTCCTTAACTTTTTGCTTGCTGCTCTGCCATTCTGCGGTGCCTAATTTAGTGAGTGCAGGAGGATTTTCATTTGGTCCGATGAATCTGGTTAATCTATCTGCCTGATGAACAGGAACAAAGATTTGATCGCTATTTTCAAATTCGATGCAAAGGAATTCCTTTTCATTCCCCTCCAAAATCCTCCTGACCAATCCAAGAAATTTGCCAATCCCAAAATCAACATGAACGACCCAATCTCCGATTCGTAGATCGCCAAAAGTATCTTCAGGTGGAATTGCCGTCGCGGACGATTTTCTCCTGGCAGCCGGGGGAGACCAACCAAATATCTCACTGTCGGTGAGCAGGCGTACCCTATCCTTCTGGTTCTTCCGCAATTCCCAACCTTCAGAAACGATGGAATCGAGAAATATAGGAGCGTTCCTTAGATTAAGATCGTACTTACATTCACGCCACAGCTCTTCGATTCTGCTCACATGGCGTGAGGTGACCATAACATTGTCGCCTCTCGCGCAAGCCGAATAGATGTCTTCGATCAAATTCTTTAACATCCCAGCATATCTTTTTGTAGGTTGAAAACACTTGCCAAATGGAAAAAAATCCGCGTTTAAGCTTGGGGATAAATCAATTGATTTATAGGGTGAAAAAATATCCAGTAGTTCAGACCAGTTAAAATACGGCGTTTTGAGTTCGTTCTGCTTAACGCCTTCTTTAAAAAGGTCCTGCCGTAATTGTACCGCCTGCTCTTCGAACTCATCCGCCAGTGAGGAAAGCAGGGTGCGATCGTCAAAGATGATGCTTGTGGATTTTGGTAAATAGTCTGTTATTGAAACTGGATAACTATATGCTTCCGGAAGAATAAATTCTCTGTTTTTTCTTTGCGTCACATTTTCGCCAACGGAAATCAGCTCGCTGGCAGGCGTGATAAATATCCGATCAAGTTTTTCCATCGTCCTCTGGGTAGCCGGATCAAAGGACCGGATAGTGTCCACAACATCGCCAAAAAAATCAACGCGTACAGGAAGCGGTTCCGAAGGAATCCAAATATCTATCAAACCCCCCCGCTTTGAAAATTTGCCAGCTTGAGTGACAACTTCTTCAAAATCGTATCCAATCAAGCTGAGACGATTTTGAAGGTGTTCCAGGTTCATTTTCTGGGTGAGCTCAACGTGTAATGAATTTTTGATAAAGACGCGTTTTGGAATGGTCTTGAACATCAGCGCACGCACAGTTGATACAATCAGGGGGGTTCGCTTTTGGTTTTTGATTCCAGGGATAACATCCTTGATTAAGAAAGAAAAAACCCCTAACCGTTCCTGCCTTACCTGGTCACTCCATTCCGAGTCTTCGTAAAACAGCGCGGCGGGTTCAGAAAAATATAAAGGCTGGATCTGGTCATTCCAAAAATTCAACTCATCGAGGAAATTCATCGCCCGTTCGGGGCGATCTGTGATATAGAGCAAAGGATTTCCAAGATCTCGCCACAGCTGGCTAACAACTGGTGGTCTTGCTGATCTCATCAAACCAAGAGATTTGCATTCTGAAGTAGTGGTAATTTCTGAAATGAGATGCTGATAGTCAGAAAAACCGTTAAATATTGTATCCAGCAGGTTCATTCATTCCTTGAATTGAAACGATTCATCGCAGATTCAAGCCCATTCTTGATAAAATCCTGTACCGCGTCTGCACCTTTATTGATTATTCCGTCAAGAAAATCCAGTTCCCCGGGCAGGAATCTTTCCAAGACATACGCCTGGGTTGATTTATTACCAGGTGGTCGCCCTATTCCCAATCTCATGCGGGGAAACTCTTTGCTGCCAACAGCTTTTATCACTGAATCTACACCGCGATGCCCGGGAGACGACCCTCCAGGACGGATCCTGATGGATCCGAAGGTCAGATCGACATCATCATGCACAACCATAAGATCGGGAGTATTGATTTTGTAATACTTGACTAGCGACATGATTGAAGAACCAGAGTTATTCATGTATGTTTGTGGTTTTGCCAGAATGATTAACTTATCTTCAAGCTTACTTTTGCCTATGATCGCTCTGTTCTGCACTCGGGTTAATTCAATATCAAGTCGCTTTGCCAGATAGTCGACCAGGAGAAATCCAATATTATGCCTTGTGAGATGATACTCCCGCCCCGGATTACCCAGGCCAACAACCATGATCACTTTCTTAATTTCATCCGCGCTTCTTTTTTTGAACCAAAGCATTGTTTATCCCTTTAACCGATCGATGACAATGAATAATAACAAAATGATTACCGAGATTGCACAGCCTATCCATATCATCGCGAAAAGATTCTCTCTGGCAATTGAAGCCTCGTTATTGTGAATGGCGGTCGGGGTGTTGTAATAACTGGGTTCTGCTGGAGTCGCAGAAGGCTGTGTATAATTGGCTGGCAGGATTGCCGTTGAAGTTATGCTGAGTTGTTCGATTGAATTGGAAATCGCAACATGTTGGATCAGAGTTTCAGAACGGGATCCGTCTATCTTATAGACACGAATTCTCAATTGATAAACTCCATCTACGATTGCTGACGTGTCCCAGGTGAACAAAGGACCGTTTCGCACTGGAACCTGTGTTCTTCCCAGTTCAAACCATTCTTCGCTGTTGATAAAGGCAAAACCGAATTCTGCAGAAGAAAATCCCTCAATGTCTGTATTTCCACTTATGATAATCACGCCTTTCACGGTCTGTCCCGGTAGGGGATAATCGATTCGAGGAGTTTCTGAAAATTGATTCAGAAATGTCGAGAAAAATATGATGCCCGTAACAATTGAATAAAATCGTTTCATGATTGACAGGTTAGTTTAACATAATCCTGTAAGCATAGCAAATTCTTGCGGTATTTATAATCATCTTCAAAAACACCTTATGATATAATCTTTTTATGCCAAATAATCACAAGAGTAATCCCTCGCAAGAGAACCCACAAAAGTCAAATTTGTTGAAAGCAATCAAGATTTCATTAACTGTATTCATTGCAGGAATCATAATTGCTGCTTGTGTGCTACTCATCATCTATTGTGTCCAGAACCAGGATAAAGCCGTTGTTATACGGGATGTAATCGTGATTATGCTTGGATTGCTCGCTCTCGTTGCTGGAGTTGCTGTAACAACACTGATTGTTCAAGTGGCAATTTTACTTAACCTGATTAACAACGAGGTAATTCCGATCATTAACTCCGCCAAAGAGACTGTTAATATGCTGCATGGAACAAGCAAGTTTGTAAGTAAAGAATTGGTGGAACCAGTTATAAAACTTAACAGTTATTTGGCGGGATTGAAAAAACTGCTGTCGATTTTTCATATCATTAATAAATAGAAAAAGGAGATTAAAAAATGTCTGAACACGGAAATGATGGTTTTGGTTCCTTCCTCGCGGGCTTTGTCGTTGGTGGTTTAGCAGGCGCTATTGTTGCTTTGCTCTTTGCCCCCCAATCCGGCGCTGAAACACGCACCTTAATCAAGGATAAAACAATCGAGCTAAAAGACAAGGCTGCCTCTTCATATAGGGAATTCGAGGACAAAACAAAGGAGTTCACAAAAGAAACCACCGAAAAAGCTGAGGCATTTTACAATCAAGCTAAAGCTAAGGTGGAATCTCTCAAGTCCAAAGCTGCTCTAGCACTCGAAGACGTCAATCTACCAAAAGCTAAAAAAGCTAAGGGATAATATCCTTAAATCAAAAAGGCTAGACAGAGTACTCTGTCTAGCCTTTTTTAGTTTCTATTTCTTTTTTGCGTTCGTGCTTGCAGCTTTAGCGGTTTTTTCTTTCCTTAATGTCCCGGATTCACGATTCGGGCGTTTTTCCAATCCTACAGAGCGATCAGTCGGCATCTTCGCTTTTTTGGCCGCTGCAGATTTTGGAGACTCAACTAGCAGTTGTTCATCGACACTTTCATTTTTTCCTTTATCGTGAATTACTTTGCGAACAATCAGGAAGCTGATGCTCAATACAAACAAGATTGCCATCAGGGTTTGATTGATATTGATTCCGGTATTTCCCAACACAGAAATATCTGCACGGATAAATTCCAGGAGAAATCGTCCTAGTGAATAGAAGGAAATGTAAATAAGAAATATGTCGCCGCTCAGTAATTTTTTCCCGGTCTTTACCAGCAGGTACAGCAATAATCCCATATTGATTAAATTCCATGCAGATTCATACCAAAAGATGGGCAGGAATGTGCCAACAACAGATCCCAGGTTGCCATTAGCGTCAAAATTATGGATTGAAACTCCCAGGGGTGGTTCTGCCTGCAAGCCATACAGCTCCTGGTTAAAATAATTACCCCACCTCCCGATTGCCTGAGCAAGTGCCAGCCCGGGAGAAACAACATCAGCCAGGTCTCCAAATTTTATCTTTTTTATCCGGCAATAAATCCAAGCTGCAAACGCGCCTCCCATGACCGCACCTGGTATGCCCAACCCGCCCCTCCATATCGCAAATATTTCAAGGGGATTTTTCATATAATATGCGGTTGTGATTTGATTGTTAACCTGGTCCATCTGGGAAGGTGTAAAAACATGCCACAGTCGAGCTCCAATTATTCCAGCAAGAAGCAACCAGGGCATCATATCCCATACGTAGTTTTTATCGATGTCACGTTTCCCGGCTCCCCAGGCAGCTAGAAATGTTGCCGCCACAGCTCCCGCCATAATTAACACACCATACCACCGAACTTCAAGCGATGCTGGAAGAGAATTCGTGATGGGAGCGATATCATGAAGAAGATTATGGAAGATCAGGTACTGCCCAATAAGGAATATCCCAGATCCTCCAAGTATGATCAGCCTTCTAATCCACTTGTTGGGGATTTTCTTTTCCGGGATCAAGTTAAAAGATGTGACAATTAATAAGAAGATTAAAGCTATGACATCGGATATTTGCAGCCAACTTAGGTCAAGTGTTAAACCTCGAAAAGCAATGCTCATATTTAGGCTCCTTTTTTATTTTTCAGCAACTCCGAAGGTTTTTTATATACCTTCTTTCTTACATGATAAATCCTCTGTAAAGCGGTGTAATTTCCAAGAACCGCCAGTATCCATACCGCTATCTCGGGAAAACCGAACAGCAGGCACGGAATAATTACCAGATAGCGTTCCAACCGGCTTAATAAGCCTACTTTGACCTGAACACCCAATCCTTCCGCCCTGGATTTTACATAAGAAACCAGTACTGATCCGCACGCAGCAAAATAAGCAACAAAAATATGAAGGATGTCAGGTCCTTCAGGTTTTTGCCAAAAATAAATGATCATTCCTGCAATCAGTATTAATTCGGAATATCGATCAACAACTGAATCTACGAAAGCCCCCCATGAGGTTATTTCTCCTTTTAACCTGGCCATCGTGCCGTCAAATGCATCCATTGGTGCCAGTAATAACACGACCAAACCTGCTATCCACAATTTTCCAAATGCAATGAGCACAGCTCCAGCAATATTCCCAAGCAGACCAACGGTCGTGATCAGATTTGGATGAATACCTAGATTGTTAAGAAATATCGCTATCGCTACAATGATTCCCTTAAATCTTTCCCGCATCAAATCGGTGAAAGTCAGTTTCGTTTGTTCTTCCTGATTATTTTGGCTCATAATAGATAACAGGCTGTATGGTATCGTAGGCCAAGGATACTGTCAAGCGGACGTTTCAGGTGGGAAATCATCTTCATAATTATGCGAGATCTCATCATCGCCTGGAAGAACTTCCCGTTCTTTACCACCGACCTGAGCTGGTCCGACAATCCCCATATCTTCCAGTTCATCAATGAGGTGCGCTGCGCGAGGATAGCCAATCCTCAGCCGCCTCTGAAGCAAAGAAGCGCTGGCGTGCCCGGTCTTTCTCACAATATCGATCGCCTTTTCAAGAAGCCCATCCGAGTCATCACTGGGAGAGTGATCTATCAATGATTCCCATGGAGCTTCTGTGACCTGCTGTGGTGGAAGGATTTTTTTCCAGAATGAAATCACTTTGTTTATTTCTCTGTCTGTGACGAATATCCCCTGCGCTCGAGTCAAAGCACCAATCTCTGGATTGAAAAACAGGCAATCACCTTTGCCTAATAAAGTTTCCGCACCATTTGAATCTAGAATCACCCGCGAGTCTACTGCTGACGTGACAGAAAAGGCCAGGCGTGCTGGAAAATTCGCTTTGATGACACCCGTGATCACATTCGTGCTGGGTCTTTGGGTTGCTACAACCAAATGCATGCCCGTTGCTCTTGCCATTTGAGCCAACCGTACCAGCGCGAATTCAGTATGCTCTGGCTGAACCATCATGAGATCGGCTAACTCGTCAATGATGATCACTATTCTGCAGAGGGTAGGTTGATTTTTTCTTTTCATCCGCCGATTGTAGTTCTCGATATCGCGCGAATGTGCTGCTTCCATAATCCTGTACCGATTATCCATTTCCATCACAGCCCATTGGAGCGCTGCCTGTATCCGACTTTGGTCGGTTTCCACGTTTCCCATCAAGTGGGGTAATCCAGTGAACCTTACAAGCTCAACCATTTTTGGATCAAGCATCACCAATTTTAGATCTGCTGGTGTGTTGTTCATCACAAGACAGGTAGTAATGGTTGCCAAGCAAACCGATTTGCCTGTTCCTGTCGCGCCGGCTATTAGTATGTGCGGCATACGCGAAAGATCAGCTGTGACCGGTTGACCTGAAACATCCTTACCAATGGCAATCGCAAGCGGTGATGAGAGTCTTTGGAAAGCTTCAGATTCTAGAAGTGATCTTAACCGTACCAATGAATTATTTGGGTTGGGAATCTCGATTCCAATGTATGATTTTCCTGGTACTGGTGCTTCAATACGCACCTTATCGGCAGATAATGCCAGTGTGATATCCTTCTCTAGTGAAGCGATGCGAGAAACCCGGACTTTAAATTTTTGGATATCTCCATCCGCCTGTTCTTTCTCGGTGAATCCTGGTTCAACAGCATATTGTGTCACAGTAGGACCGGTTCGATAGCCTACGACCTTTGCTGGTATTCCAAATTCCAGTAACGTGTGCTCAATCTGT